>NZ_JAFAGS010000154.1 GCF_019237635.1 Pluralibacter sp. | reverse complement strand
ATCCAAGTTATCGCAAAAATCCAATTTGACACCTTAAATAAATAAGATTAGATTTTGCTTGAAACTGAAAAATGCACGCCAATGCACTGTAATTACACTTAACAGAGAATAATCACTTATGACTCCACAAATTGCAATCCCGTCCGGCGCAGACCTCATGACATATGACGAATTTGCTGAGCGCTATGGCTACAGCCTTCGCACTGTAAAACAGATGGTTGCTGATGGTGACTTACTCATCATGCCTCGTAAAAAAGACGGAGGTGCTGCGCGTATCAACATGGTTGCCTTCCGTGCTCGCCTTCTGGCACAAGGCCTCAACTGCCGCTATGTGACTGCCTGAAAAACTCGATTATTTAAGATTTGAAGGAAAAGCGCATGTTTGATTTTCAAGTTTCCAAACATCCCCACTATGACGAAGCATGCCGGGCTTTTGCGCAACATCACAACATGACGAAGCTGGCCGAGCGTGCGGGTATGAACGTTCAAACGTTACGTAACAAGCTCAACCCGGAACAGCCTCACCAGTTCACGCCACCTGAATTGTGGCTGTTGACTGACCTGACAGAAGACTCAACCCTTATTGATGGCTTTCTCGCTCAGATTCATTGCTTACCTTGCGTGCCGGTGAATGAATTGGCGAAGGATAAATTACAGACCTATATCATGCGTGCTATGGGCGAGCTCGGCGAGCTGGCGACCAATGCAGTATCAACTGAACGCATGACTTCAGATCGCAAGTACAGCATGGTTGAGAGTGTAAATTCGGGTATTCGCATGTTGTCTCTTTCCGCCCTGGCGTTACAAGCTCGCCTACAGGCTAACCCGGCCATGTCGAGCGTCGTCGATACCATGACCGGCATCGGCGCAACATTCGGTTTGGTGTGAGGTGGTTATGCTGACTAAAGAGCCATCTTTTGCATCACTACTCGTTAAACAAAACCCATCGATGCATTACGGCCATGGCTGGATTGCAGGTGATAAAGGTAAGCGCTGGCATCCGAGCCGGTCGCAAGCTGACTTACTGGCTGGATTGTCGACCAATAAGCAGGAGGAATCATGGCTCTCGAAGCTGTTGAACTGTCTGCGCCACTGAACGCCGGTGAACGATTGGCCGGTTTGAATCATATCGCTGAGTTACGCGCTAGGTTTTGGGGTGATGGCTGGAAAGAGGTCGAGCTGTTTATCCGCGATATGCGCAATAAACGTGATCCACTGTTTGAAGAGAATAGCCGCGCAATGGCCGCAATATTCTTTCTGGCAAAAATACCGACAGCTCGTCATGAGCTCGAATTAAGTGAGCTGACGACTGACGAGAAAAAAGCGCTTATTACAGCGATGAATCATTTTCGTGCAGTGGTGAGTTTATTTCCAAAACGGCTAACCATGCCGAACTAACCCACAACAGAAATTAATGGCGTAAACCCGCCGGGCACTCTTTTGCCCAAATTCAGGAGGTTTTATGAGTCGAACTATTTTCTTATCAACGCCGAGCAGTACTGATGATGACGTATTAGCGGCCTTGTTTAAAGAGGCCAAAAAAGAAGAGCGCAAAGACCGCGCTTTAGCCGTTTCAATCCGCCTCGAGGCTCTGGCCGTTCATATTACCCATACAGGTATGAACGGTGCAGAAGCAGCTGAACTTCTGCGCCGCGAAGCCACCCGCTACGAAAACGAATCACAGGAGTTGCACTAATGAGCAATGACAAAGGGTGCTGCGGTATCTGCGCTGATTGCGTACCGCAAATTGATGGTGGCTCTGGATTTCATAATTGTGCCGATGCTCATGCAGCGCAATTAGCAGAGGATAAAGCGGTACTGAATGACCAACCACTAACCGACAGTGAGCTGACTCGCCTGATTTGGGGGCTGAAAGCTGAAGGTTTTCACCAGCGTTTACTGGCAGGATTGATTGAACTTCAGGAGCACAGAGAAGCCGCAAAACCACTTACAGGAATTGACCTTGAAAGTGCAGTAGATCGCCTCGCTGAAAATCGAGATAAAACTCGCGGCGCTCGAAGCACCAGTGAGCAAATCGCTTTTTACGACGGGTACCGAGCAGGAGCAGAAGCAGGATTAAACGCCCCCAAATTACCCCTATCCGATGCTGAGAAAATCGAGCTTCGAGCTCGTGTGCACAGGACGCGTCAAGGGTATGAGAGTTGATGTATAGCTCAATGGCCTACGCTTACCCGTGGAACGCTCCGCGATCGGCTATAGCGAGCCCATATCTTACCTATGACCAACAACAACGCCGCAATCGTATGTTTGCGGCTTTGCTGCATGCTCGAAAGGTACTTTCTCTTCAGCCCGATAGTGTTCGCTTTGATGTTTACCGCACTGCTGCGGTGCTGGAGCAAAATCAGGGCAGTCAGCGAGCCAATGCCTTTTTAATCAGCTTCTGTAAAAAGGCATTGCCGCGCCTCGAACTGGTCGAAAAAAAATATGAATGTACTGGCATTAACAAGAATTTATCTGCTCATGTTTTTGGTGGTCAGTTTGATACACAGTTAGTTCAGTATCTGGCATCGCGTATGGTCAATATGGTGGCGCGATACAATCGCCTACCGGATATGACACGCGCCGATATTGATTTGCTCGCCGCTGATATAGCTAATTTCATTCGTGGTGAACTTGCCAATATTGATGACAGCGATTCCGGTGAGCTAAAAACGCTTTATACCTGGTACATGCGTGCCGGGTATATCTCACGCCAATTCAACGTTACCCCTCCCCACTGGGAGCGAGTGACACGCAAAGTCTTCAATCAGGATGATATTGCCCCCGCCGTTATTCGTATGTTTACCGAGGCATGGTGGCGCGGCCGTCTTCGTCGCGTTGCGGCTGCATGGCGCGAACATCTGCAAATTGCCGTCGGCAATGTCAGCAAGAAAAAACACACATATGCGAGTAAAAACTGCGTCACCGACTGGCGCGAGCAGAAGCGCCGCACCCGTGAGTTTCTCAAAGGGCTGGAGCTCGAAGACGAAGACGGCAACCGTATCAGCCTGATTGAAAAATATGATGGCTCCGTTGCTAACCCTGCTATTCGCCGCTGTGAACTCATGACCCGCATTCGCGGATTTGAAAATATCTGTAATGAGCTCGGTTATATCGGGGAGTTTTACACTCTGACTGCGCCGTCTAAATATCACGCCACGATTAAAGCGGGTTACCGTAACAGTAAATGGAACGGTGCCAGCCCGTCAGACACGCAAAGTTATCTTACTGGTCTATGGGCGCGAATCCGGGCAAAGCTACACCGCGAAGACATCCGCATTTTCGGGATCCGTGTAGCTGAGCCACACCATGATGCAACCCCTCACTGGCATATGCTGATGTTTATGTTGCCTGAAGATGTCGAGCGTGTTCGCCTCATCATTCGTCAATATGCGTGGGAAGAAGACCGCCACGAACTGAAGAGTGATAAAGCCAAAAAGGCGCGCTTTCACGCCGAAGCTATCGACCCGGAAAAAGGCAGCGCGACCGGCTATGTCGCAAAATACATTTCGAAAAATATCGATGGTTATGCGCTCGATAGTGAAACCGATGATGAAAGCGGCGAGCTGTTAAAAGAGACTACACCGGCGGTTTCCGCATGGGCTGCACGGTGGCACATTCGTCAATTTCAGTTTATCGGTGGCGCGCCGGTAACCGTCTACCGCGAGTTGCGTCGCCTTGCTGATACCGAGACCGCTCACGGCCTCAGCGTTGAGTTTGCTTCTGTTCATGATGCGGCTGACGCTGGTGATTGGGCTGGTTATGTCAATGCTCAGGGTGGGCCATTCGTGCGCCGTGATGACTTGCAGGTACGCACATTGTACGAGCCACGCGCCGAGTTTAATCAGTACGGCGAGGAAACTGTCGCTATCCGTGGTGTTTACGATTCTGTCATCGGTGCCGGCACCCCAATTTTAACCCGACTAACGCAATGGAAGATTGTTCCGAAGCGCGCCGTTGATTTGGCCGTTGACCTTCAGGACGGCTTTGCCGTCCCTCGGAGTTCTGTCAATAACTGTACGGGAAGCGAAAGCGATCCACCGATACAGGATTTAACAAAACCTCTAAGTCGGCGTGAAAGACGAGAACTGACGAACCGACTCAGGAAGCAAAAGCCAGCAATACGACGAAAATTCATCCACGGAACGGATGAGCAAAACGCAATTGTAGCGAAAACTATCGACAAGATACATCTGACAACCGGCATCACTATCAGCCGTGGCGAAGCCCTGCACCTGATGGCGGGTGGTAAAAGTTGTTTTGATGGCATATGGATACGCGGAACGGCCAAAGGAGAAATATTTTCCGCTGCACCATAGCATCAGGCTAAGGCCAGGAGAATCCTCAAACGTGTTGCTGGTCTGGGTGAAATATCAAAACTATCATCTGGGTAATTCGTATCCATATCATAAACATACAGCACCTGCGCGTTTCATTTTTTTCTTCCCATCTTTTATCAATACGTGATACTGTATAAATATACAGTAACCATATTGGGAGGGATTTCATGTTTGGGGAGCATTTCAGCCGAACGCAGCAAAAGTGGGCTTGTGTGCAATTTATTGCCGAGGTATCTCTGATTGCAAACTGCAAACCAGCAGACTTAAAGCTCGCACTCACTCTCATTGCTGACCTTGCAAACAGAGAAAATGAAAGCAACAATGATGAGGATTTATTTCATCGTATAGAATAATGTTTTAAAGAAAAGCCATGTAAAAAATACATGGCTTACAATTTACATCCCTTCTTTTATCATAACTAATTTTTGATCTAACTCACGAAAGCAATCCAATATAAAGTTAACATCATCCAATTCATCCTTAGGATTTATTTGCTGATTAACCTTTGCAGACAAATGAGCTATCTCACCACGCTTCGAACCAAAGCTATCTAATTTTGGTAACATCTGAGGTTCAAGCTCATCAATGTCAACACCTGTTGGTAATATTAATGATTTGAAGTTTTTTGCCTTAATCCCATGATTCGAGCTAATTTTATTTATGAATTGCTTGCTAGCAATATTCATGATTTCACTTAGAGAATCTTTTGGGTTAGTTCTTGCCCGGGATAAGTCAATTAGCTCTTGGTTGCTTTGTTCATCACCAACAGACCAGCAACTATGATACGCGGCAAGAAATGACACAATCGTCATAGACGGTACTTTATTTCTATTCCATTGCTGCAAAGCATATAGCACAGTACCTTTAGAAATATCCTCCAGATAAGATTCAAACTCAGCATGGGTCAACAAGCGGTAGCCCTTTGCCATATCTAGCTGCATAGATTCGTATTCACCAATAGGAGAAAACTCAGCAGGAAGTAAGTGTCTCCTTAACTCACCCAATCTTTCCTGCAATGCAGTAAAACGCTCAGACTCTGCCATAATCACACCACTTTTATTCTATTAGCAGCCTCATCAAATTCGAGAGTTGGCAATTTAGTATTTAGCAGTACATTAAGCTCATTAAACCATACTGAAATTCTAGTGTATGTTGATTTTAAGCTTTTCGTTGTAGTTTCAATCGACGAAAGGAAGCTATAGTTATCATGACAAAGCCTTTTAAAAAGCGCCTCAACCTCAGCTTCTCTGCCGATAGTAGCAGTTCTAACTTCTGAATGAGAAAAAGAGAGTGTCATTATATCAAAAATAGCTCTGTTGAATTTCCTTTCATAATCGCCAGCAAACCACTTTCTATAACTGTTAGTATCAAAAACTTTCAATATTGCTTCATGGGCAAAATTCAGCTGTTCAAAGTGCTCTATCACCATACTTTCAACACGCGCCCAATCCCTATTAAAATTCAAACATGTATTATCTAAGAACTTCTTAAGATCTCCTGCGTAATCCGGAAGGAAATTTTTGAGAGCATAGTATCTCAATAACAATTCATTATCACGCATACGGAAATCAGGTTTCTTTAGCTTCAATATATTGATAATTGCTTTGTTATCTGGAGCACAAGCATCGATAAAGGAAACAAAAGGTCCGGGATGAAGGGCTTGCCGTAGCTCTTGAGGTGCCAATTGGACACTGCCAGTGTTAAGACGCAAAAACACATGATAAAGAAATTCTTCACTCGGCCAGTTTTTAATTACAACAGTTCTTATTGGTTGATTCTCAAACGCCGCTACATCATTATAATAACCAGCATCCTCTTTAAGGTCGTGCAGATTTTTTCCTTTGAGGTCCGTTCTAATCTCTAAACCGCTTAACTTTAGGGGCTCATAAATTTCATCGTCTTTTTCTGCTGCAAATTGACGGATACTTAACAATCGTTGTTTCCCATCAAGGACTATATATGCACCTCTTTGCTCCTTTCTTTCAGCTAAAACTAACTGTGGTATTGGCAAACCTAATATCAATGACTCAATGAAATTACTTTTTCTTGATTTATCCCACGCATCGCGTCGCTGAAAATCAGGATTAAGCTGAATATTGTTTTTATTAATTTGGTTAATAATAGTTTCCGTTGTCCAGTCGGTGCCGCTAACTACAGCAGCAGAGAAGTCAGTTCCCTCGACTAGCTCAACATCGTCTTCGTTTTCAGCCTGCTCATCATACTCAATAAAATGTTCTGACATTCGTTCCCCCACCAGTACAGGTCTTAAGGTGTGTAATACCCAATATTAGTCACAAAACCTACAGAGTCTGCTGCAATATTATCTCGCATCAAAACGCATGCAGTAAGGAATGTAGTTTTTATCACCTAAGCTCCCATGATATCTCTATGCGTCGCTCTCATGCAATTGCATTAAAACCGCCCCCTGAAGCGGGCAGGCGTGGCGGGGTAAGCATTGCGCACTGAGGCGGGTATTTAATTTATTTATTCAGCGCCTGAGCGCGTCCCTGTGGCGTTGTCGTGGTCTCGGGTGAGTAATGAGGTGCGGTGAAGCGGCGACGGCGTGTCGTGGCGCTGAGGACGTTGTGTGAGGTGGGGGTAAAGCCGCCACGACGGGCGGCGTAGGGTGTGATTATTCGGCGGGATCCAGCGTGTATTTTTCGAAGCGGATAATCTCTTCACCCGCCCACTCGTTCAGCTCCATGAAGCGCGCCTGTAGCGGCGTAAGCTCGTTACGCACAAAGACCTTTGCCACTTTCTCAACGTCGCCCACTGAGCCGACGTTCTCCGGCTTGCCGCCCATCAACTGGAACGGGATACGGTGTGCGTCAAGCAGGTCAGCGGCGCTGACTTTCTTGATGTTAAAAAAATCATCTTTCGTCGCGACTTCGCTCAGCGGCACAATTTTAATCCCGTCCGGTTTACCGTGCGGCGCGTAGAAAAACAGATTCTTAAAATTGCCGAGTCCTTTCGAGTCACGCATCGCCTTTCGCAGTGCCTCGACGTCGGTGCTGCTTTGTGCCGCGTCGGTCACGTACATGATGTACCCGGCATGGGCGCCGTTCTGGTAATACTTGCGGCGGAACAGTGTCGCAGACTCATTCAGCCAGGCTGAATTGAGCGCGCTCAGGTATTCCGGCATCCCGTAGAGCTCCTGATTAATATCGGGCTCGAGCAGGTGAAAAACGGAACCGGGCGCGAACTGGTGCGGCTGTGTGTAGCTCTGAATATACCAGTACACATCATCCTCGATGCCACGGCGGGTGTATTTCGCCGGTGAGGTTTCCAGCTTTAACGGCTTGCCGGTCAGGCTGCGACGCTCTTCGATAAACGCATTACCAAACACCAGATAATCGAGTGCGAACCGGGTGAAGTCCTGACGGGATAACAGCGGGTGCGGGATGTAGGTCGACACCAGAATATTACGCTTCACGTAAATCGGTGAGCTGTGGTGAACGGCGGCGCGCATGCTCTTCGCCAGCCCGGAGAAACTCACCGGCGGCTCGTACCACTGACCGTTATCGATACACTCCACATAATCGAGAATGTCGCGGCGATCGAGTACCGGCGTCGGTTCGCCGAAGGTGAACGCTTCCATGCTCTGTGCCGGTGCGGCGGTGTGATTTTCGGTGCGCGGCGGCTGCTGGCGCTTGTTGCGTTTCTTGC
Source organism: Pluralibacter sp. (assembly GCF_019237635.1). Classification (GTDB taxonomy): domain Bacteria; phylum Pseudomonadota; class Gammaproteobacteria; order Enterobacterales; family Enterobacteriaceae; genus Enterobacter_B. The sequence goes on along the minus strand of NZ_JAFAGS010000154.1, from coordinate 72,465 downwards.
TCATCAGTTCCACTCCATAATGCTGGATGACTGTTCGCCGGTCGCGGCGGTCAGCGGCTCATTGATTAATACGTGCATGGTTGCCCACGCGAGGTCTGCGTGACTGGCTTCCTCGGTGCGGCTGGCCTCATAGGTCGAGCTGCGGCCGCTGCTGGTCATGGTTTTACGAATCGACATAAACGACTGCGTGAGGTCGGTCGCGCTGACGTCGTACTCGAGGCAACCGCGGCGAATGGTGTCTTTTGCTTTCAGCACCATCGCGGTTTTCATTTCCGGCGTGTAGCGGATTTCACGCGCTGCCGGGTAGAACGAGCGCACGAGCTGGAAGACCCCCTGACCGAGCCCGGTCGCATCGATGCCGATGTATTCGACGGTGTATTTCTGCGTGAGCTCGCGAATGGATTCGGCCTGTTGGGCAAAATCCATCCCTTTCCACTGATGACGCTCGAGGATTCGGAACCGGCCACCGGCGACCACCGGCGGTGCGATGACGACGCAACCGGCGCTGTCGCCACGCAGTGACGGGTCGTAACCAATCCACACCGGGCGGTGACCGAATGGCCGGTCGGCGAAGGGCTGGTAGTCCTCCCATTTTTCGAGGCTGTCGACCATGCAACGCTGGAGTTCTTCGAACGGGAAGACCGACGCTTTATCGTCGACGAACTCGCACATAAACAGGTTGCGGAACTCATCGACGCTGTTCTCGCGCTTCAGCGTATCGATGTTAAACAGGGTGCACCCTTTGGCGAGCGCGTCCTCGATGGTGACAATCTGCCGCCACTGGCCGTCAGGACAGGCGACGCCCTTCGCCAGTGCGGCGTGACTGATATCGATATCGACGCGCTCGCTCTTGTCTGAACGCCCCTTGTTGAACTGCTCACCCGACCAGAACGGATAGGCACCGTGTGCCAGCGACGACGGGGTCGAGAAATAGGTCGTGCGCAAGTGCTCCTGTGACGACATGCCACCGGCGACGCGCTTCAGCTTCTGAAAATTCGGTATCCAGAAAATTTCGTCGACATACAGGTCGCCGTTGTGGCTCTGTGCCGTGTTGGCATTGGTGCCGAGAAACATCAGCTCCGCGCCGTTGTTCCCGAGCACAATCGGGTCGCCGGTGAGCTCGACGCCGACCTGTCGGGCAAAGGCGATGATGTATTTTCGGAATACATAGGCCTGCGTCTTACTGGCTGATAAAAAAATCTGGTTGTGGCCGGTCTTCAGCGCCTGCAACAGCGCTTCACGCGCAAAGTAGAACGTCGCGCCAATCTGACGCGATTTCAGGATGTGCCGGATGCGGTGCGCCAGCCCCGCGCGCCACCACTCGAGCTGATAGTCGAAAGACTGGTCGAGGAAAATCTCTTCGAGTTTTTCGATAGCCTCGTCGCTGAAAAAGTTCTTTTTCGGTTTCTTCTTTTCCCCTTTGTTGCGGTTGGCCACCTTCGGGTTTAAATCCGCTTCGTTGCCGGTCTGGCCGTAGCGGTTAACCCGCGCGAGGCGCTCCATCTGGCGTGCCAGAAAATCCGCGACCTTAAAGTCGTGTGCTGTCAGGTCAGGCTTAGCGTAGAGCTGAATCAGCCGCGCCTCGAGCGTGAATTCGACCCGGTTTAACGGGGCGGTCTCTTCCCATTTATCCCGCTGTTTCCAGCTCTGCACCGTGGGGCGCTTGACCTGCAACTGCTCCGAAATTTGTGGCACGGAATAGCCCTGCCAGAACAAAAGCGCGGCCTGTCGTCGCGGGTCGCTGAGTAGTGATGTGTCGGTGGTAGTGGTCATAAAACCTCACTGTGATGAGTACACGGCAAGGCTAAAGATTCAGGGGGGATGAATCGCTAAACCCCTGTTGTGTCAGGGGGTGCACTTCTGTAACCGGTGGCTGGCGAGGGGCTGAGTCGGGAAACTACATCCGACCCGATAACCCAACTCAGGACACCTGACTCATGGCTAAAAAAGTTTCGAAATGGTTTCGCATCGGCGTCGAGGGTGACACCTGCGACGGTCGCGTCATCAGTGCAACCGATATTCAGGAAATGGCCGACGGTTTTGACCCGCGCGTCTACGGCTGTCGTATCAACCTCGAGCATATCCGCAGCGTTATTCCTGACACCCCGTTTTGCCGTTATGGCGATGTGGTGGAAGTGAAAGCGGAAGTGATCGACGACGATTCGGCGCTCAACGGCAAGCTGGCGCTGTTCGGTAAAATCGCGCCGCTCGACAATCTGGTCGCGATGGTGGCGAAAGGCCAGAAGGTTTACACCTCGATGGAGATCCGCCCGAACTTCGCCAACACCGGCAAATGCCACCTCATCGGGCTGGCGGTGACCGACGACCCGGCAAGCCTCGGCACCGAATACCTGCAATTCTGCTCAAACGCACAGCAAAACCCGCTGGCCGGGAAGAAAGACCAGCCCGGTGACCTGTTCTCTGTGGCGACCCTTGCCGAACTGGAATTCGAAGACCAGCCCGACACCATCATCACCCGTCTGAGCGACACCGTAAAAAGCATCTTCAGCCGCAAACAGGCCAGCGACGACGCGCGATTCGGTGACGTGCACGAAGCCGTGACCGCCATCGCCGAGCAGGTACAGACCAGCGGCGAAAGCGCCGGGGTACGTTTCAGCCAGCTTGAAACCGAGCTCGCCGACGTCAAAAAGGCGCTGACCGAACAGGCCGCAGCCACCTCGCAGCAATTCAGCACCATCAAAATCACGCTGGAAAACACCGAAGACAAGACGCAACCGCGTCGCAAGTTAAGCGCCGGTGGCGACGGTGATTCGGCAGGCTCCACGCTGACCGACTGCTAACCCCTGATAAACCCGAAGGAATACAAAACCCATGCGTAAAGACACCCGTTTTAAATTCAATCAGTACCTGAGCCGTATCGCCGAACTGAACGGCATCGCGGTCAGCGATCTCAACAAAAAATTCACCGTCGAGCCGTCGGTGACGCAGACCCTGTTTGACAAAATTCAGCAGTCGTCCAGCTTCCTGAAGCTCATCAACATGGTGACCGTTTCCGAGCTGACCGAGGAGAAAGTCGGTATCGATGTGACCGGCTCCATTGCCAGCACCGCTGACACTGACGGCGGTGTCGAGCGTAAAACCGCTGATTTCGCGAAGCTCGATGCGTACCGCTATTTCTGCCACCCGGTGAACTTTGACTATCACCTGAAGTACAACAAGCTCGACCTGTGGGCGCGTTTTCAGGATTTCCAGATCCGTATTCGCAACGCCATCATCAGGCGTCAGGCGCTGGACTACATCACCATCGGTTTTAACGGTGTGAGCCGCGCGGCGACCTCCGACCGTGCCAAAAACCCGTTACTTCAGGACGTGGCCGTCGGCTGGTTGCAGAAATACCGCAACGACGCGCCCGAGCGTGTGATGTCGGCCATCACCGACGATGACGGCACCGTGATTTCCAATACCATCAAGGTGGGGAAAGGCGGTCATTACGCCAACCTCGACGCGCTGGTGATGGATGGCTTCGAGTCTCTGGTCGCGGAAATTCACCGCGAAAACCCGGAAATGGTGGTTATCTGTGGTCGCCGTATCCTGACCGACAAATACTTCCCGATGATTAACAAATTCCAGGCGAACAGCGAACAGCTCGCCGGTGAGCTGATTATCAGCCAGAAAACCATCGGTCAGCTTCAGGCGGTGCGTGCGCCGTTCTTCCCGGCCAACAGCGTTTTTATCACCACGCTCGATAACATTTCGATTTATCTGTACGAAGACGGCCACCGCCGCCATATCGTCGAGAATCCGAAACTGGATCAGGTGGAGAACTACGAACAGGTCAAAGTCGATTTCGTCATCGAGGACTACGAGGCAGGGTGTCTGATTGAAAATATCGAGATCCTCGAGCCTGAAGAAACCGCCACCACGGCGCCCGTGAGTGCGGAAGTCTTTGCGGCGGAGATGGTCAAGGCGATGCAGTCTCTGACCGGCACTGCACCGGCTGAAACCAAAACCACTGACGGCGCGGAGGCGTAACCGATGGCAACCCCCGCACAGCGTCACGCGATGCGGGTCTCGGCTATCAGGGCATCGCAACGGGATAACGCCCCGTTGCGACATGCCTCAGCTTACGAGCAAATGCTCGTCAAGCTGGCCGCAGACCGCCGGACGCTATCAGACATTCGCTCAAAAGAACGTAAAGCGGATAAAAAACGCGAATTACTCCCGCTGTACCTGCCGTGGGTCGCTGGCGTACTGGAAAGCGGCACCGGCGCACAGGATGACATCCTGATGACGGTGATGCTCTGGCGTCTGGATGCGGGGGATATCACCGGCGCTGTCGAGATTGCGCGCTATGCGCTGCGTTTCGGTCTGTCGATGCCGGAAAACCATTCCCGCCCCGCGCCTTACATGCTGGCCGAAGAGGTCGCGCTCGCGGCACTCCGCGCCCGTATCGCCGGGGAGCCAGTCGACGCCGTGCTGCTGCTTGAGGTCATCAGCCTGACCGATACCGCCGACATGCCTGACGAAGTGCGCGCCCGACTGCATAAGGTCACCGGTCTGACGTTGCGTGATGCGGGTCAGCGTCCTGACGCGCTGGCACACCTGCAACGCGCACTTCAGCTCGACACTAACGCCGGTGTTCGCAAGGACATTGAAACCCTCAGTCGTGAACTGAACCCGAAGCCGGTCGTCGTCAAAAAAGCGGCACCGAAAGCCGCCGCGAAAAAGGCACCCGCGAAAAAACAAGATTCACCGGTGAAACGAGGGCGGGGACGTCCGAAGAAAGTCACCGGTTAACCGAACGCGCCCCGCGCCGGGCGGCACGCTGGTCAATGTCGGTGATTCACCGCAACTGCGACTGGCGTCCACCGCCCACCTAATTACTGAGGTAGTCATGACCCCGATTGTGATGAACAACCCGACGCAACCGCGCGACCAGATGGTCATCCCGCCTGCGCCGGTCGAGGAGCCGGTGATTAAAAACACCGCCTTTTTCCCTGACGTTGACCCGAAGCGCATGCGCGAAGAAATGCGCCTCGAGCAGACCGTGACGCCGGTACGTCTGCGCCGGGCGATTAAAACCGCGATGGCCGAGACCAACGCCGAGTTAACCGACTGGCGCGACCTTCAGCTCGCCGCCGGTTACCTGCGCCTCGAGGATGTGCCGACGGATGAGCTCGACGGCGAAAGTGTGCGGGTTTTTCACTACTTCAACGCCGTTTGCTCGATGACGACCGCGACGCTGTACGAGCGTTACCGGGGCGTAGATGCCAGCGCCAAAGGGGATAAAAAGGCCGACAGCATCGAGGACACCATCGATGAAATGTGGCGTGACATGCGGTGGTCGGTTGCCCGAATCCAGGACAAAGCGCGCTGCATCGTGGGGCAAATCTGATGAACGTTATCGCGCATCAGGGCGACACGCTCGACACGTTATGTCAGCGCCATTACGGGCGCACTGAGGGTGTGGTCGAGGCGGTATTAACGGCCAATCCGGGTCTCGCTGAGCTGGGCGTCATCCTGCCACATGGCACGGTGGTCAGTCTGCCTGAAGTGGACGCCGCGCCGGTATCGGAGACCGTGAACCTGTGGGACTGACGATGGAAAAAATCACGACCTTTCTGACCTACTGGCTGTCCGTGGCGCTGGCGTATTTCGGTACGCAGACGCCCGAAAAGCTGGCGATTTTTATCGGGGGTGGCTGTGCCATTTTTACCGCGCTGGTGAATTTCTGGTACCGCCGTCAGACGTATCGCTATCTCGTTTCAATGGGGACTGATAAGGGGGTTATTCGTGGCCTCAATCGTTAAACGTTGCAGTGTGGCTGTCGTGCTGGCGCTGGCGGCACTGGTGCCTGATTTTCGTTTGCTTCACACCTCGCCGGAGGGGCTCGCGCTGATTGCCGACCTCGAGGGTTGCCGGTTGCGCCCTTACCAGTGCAGCGCGGGCGTGTGGACGTCAGGCATTGGCCACACTGCCGGGGTGGTGCCGAAACGGGATATCACCGAGAAAGAAGCCGCCGCGAATCTGGTCGCCGACGTGCTGAACGTCGAGAAACGCCTCGCGGTCTGTGTGCCGGTGCAGATGCCGCCCGCCGTCTATGACGCGCTGGTCAGCTTCGCGTTTAACGTCGGCACCGGCGCGGCCTGTCGCTCAACGCTGGTTTATCACCTGAAGCACCGGCAATGGTGGCAAGCCTGTGACCAGCTCACCCGCTGGGTGTTTGTGAATGGCGTCCGTAGTACCGGCCTCGAAAATCGCCGCTCTCGCGAGCGTACTTACTGCCTGAAGGGGGCGCAATGAAAACGCTGATTGTGTTGTTGGTGCTGGCCGTGGCCGGGTTGCTCTGGATGCGCCACGAAAACGCCAACCTGACCCGCTCATTTGAACGGGCGAACAAAGTCGCCGGTGAGCAAAAGACGGTGATTAGCATGCTGAAAAGTCAGATTAAAACCGCCCACCGCATCCGTAGTGAAAACGAAACCGCTCAGGTCTTACTGCGCGGTGAGCTCATCGATGCTGGCGCCCGGGCGCAACGTCGGGAACAGACCATAACGAGGTTACTCAATGAAAACGAACAGCTTCGCCGCTGGTATAGCGCTGATTTGCCTGATGCTGTGCGCCGGTTGCACCAGCGCGCCGCCTGTGCCGACGCCGGTGATTGTTTACAACGCCTGCCCGAGGGTCAGCCTGTGCCCGATGCCGGGAAGTGACCCGGCCACCAATGGTGACCTGAGCGCGGATATACGCCAGCTCGAAAGCGCCCTTGAGCGCTGTGCGCTTCAGGTCAGAACCGTGAAAAACTGCCAGGATAAAATCGATGTACAAGCCGAAGAGTCTGCGAAAAGCCTTAACTGACGCCGTGCCGGTGCTGGCGCGTAACCCCGATATGATGCGCATTTTTATCGATAACGGGAAACTGGCCTCGACACTGGCGGCGTCGCTGTCGTTCGAAAATCAGTACACGCTCAATGTCGTGGTGACCGATTTCACCGGCGATATCGAGCTGCTGCTCGTACCGATTCAGGCATGGTTACGCATTCATCAGGCCGACATCATGACGACCGATGAGGGGCGTAAAAAGGGCTTCACCTATTTTGCCGATATCAACGATAACGACAGCGCCGATATCAGTATCAGCCTGATGCTGACCGAGCGCACCATTGTCCGTGAGGATGGCGATAAGCTACACGTTGAATCGGTGCCGGAACCTCAGCCGCCTGAGCCGCTGGTATGAATGACTTTAAACCGTTTGAGGATAAGCTCGCGGGGCTGATTGCGGCACTCTCCCCGACCGCCCGACGTAAGATGGCCGCAGATATCGCGAAGACCCTGCGAACCCGACAACAGCGCCGGATTAAAACGCAGAAAGCGCCCGACGGCACCCCCTACGCCGCGAGAAAGCGCCAGCCGGTGAAAGCAAAGAAAGGCCGGGTTAAGCGGGAAATGTTCGCCAAACTCCGCACCAGTCGCTTTATGAAAGCCACGGCAGGAAATGACGCCGCAGTCGTGGAATTTACCGGCAAGGTGCAACGGATGGCGAATGTGCATCAGTACGGCCTCAAAGATAAGCCAGGGCGAAACAGCGAATCGGTTAAATACCCTGCTCGTGGTCTACTGGGGCTTTCTAATGATGATGGGCAACTCATTGAAGAATTGATTCTGACCAGTTTAGAAAAACTGTAGATTAGCTTTGGGTTTTCTCTTTTTTTTGGTATTTTCTTTCTCATGAAAAGGAGGGGTTATGGACGAAAAAAAATACCAAATATTTGTTAGTTCAACTTATGAAGATCTATTTAAGGCACGTAAAAAAATCATTGAAACTGTATTGAGCTTATATCACTTCCCAGTTGGCATGGAAATGTTTAGCGCTGATGATTCTGAACAATGGGAGGTTATAAGGGAAACAATAGAAGGAAGTGATTATTATATCATCATAATCGGTCATAGGTATGGTTCTGTCGCTTCAACGGGGTTAAGTTACACTGAGATGGAATATGATTATGCTAAATCCTTAGGCATTCCGGTACTTGCATTTATACGAGATAGGAATGTCGGGACATTACCAAATGAACGTGAATCCGATCCTCAAAAGAGTGCAAACCTAGAACGTTTTATTGAAAAAGCTAAAGCTAACAAAATGTGTAATTTTTGGGAGTCTATGGACGATTTAGCTACTCAAGTTGCTATTGCACTCCCCAAAGCAATGCGAAGAACGCCACGGGTCGGATGGGTTCGAGGGGATCAGGTCACCCCAAAAGAGGTGTCTAATGAGTTAGCTGAACTATCCACGGAGAATAGAAAACTTCGAGAGAAGCTAAGGGAATATGAAAGTCAACTTACCTCTGATATGCCAGTGTTAAAGTTATTGATGCTGGAAGAAAAACTTATCCTTACGTTACCTGAAGATGGATTTGAACAAAAATACATACCGTCTTTAAATCGAAGTGATGTGCCGCATGAATATAATGAACTAATAACTCACGAGCAGATTGATGAATACAATAATAAATTACCATCAGATAAAGAGATAGATTCTTATAATAAAAAGCTGTTCTTGTTTAAGTGTCGAGAAGAATGTTCCCATACAATATCCCCAACATTAGAGAATTTAGGGAAAAAGGTCGCAAGTGATATTCATATCGATATCGAATTACCAAGTTTTATAGCGGCACTCAATTATGATAATGAAGATATCTTCACAAAAAAGCCAACCATCGACATTCCAATGAGTCCGGTGGAAAGTGAGCGAAAAAAACAGCAAGCGAGGAAGCATATAGGTGATGTCAGAAAAAGCTTATTGAGTGGGAAATATTTTGGTGGCTCGATCCTATCCGCTGACTTGGAAAAATTCACACTACCTAATGTATTTGACCGAATTCAACCAGTAAACGCCTCGAATTGGATTAGCTATGATGGGAACAGGGTAACGCTCCGAGCCAAGAAATTATTACAAAGTCTATCGCTAACGTTCGATGAATTGACATTAATTCCGATTTCAGAAGGTCAAGGGGTAATAAAATTTAAGATCGTTTGTGAGGAATTGAAGGAGCCTATTACTTTCAGCCGGGAGATCTCTGTAGCGCCTCACTAGCATGTTGTGTGACAGGTCATAAAACCCACATCAATTGCCGCTCAGAGCACCGGGCGGCATCCTTCCCTGTATGAATACTCTCGCAACTCTTCAGGAATTATCGCGCCTCCTGCGCAACATGATCCGCACCGGCGTCATTGTCGAAATCGACCTCGATGACGGCCGCTGTCGTGTCCAGACTGGCGGCATTGTTACTGACTGGCTTCAGTGGCTGACGGCTCGCGCCGGTCGCTCTCGCTCGTGGTGGGCGCCGTCCGTGGGTGAGCAGGTTGTCGTGTTTGCCATTGGTGGCGAGCTCGATACCGCCTTTGTGCTGCCCGGTATTTTCTCTGATGACCACCCCGCACCGTCGGCGTCGGCTGATGCATTTCACATCACCTTCCCTGATGGGGCGGTTATTGAGTACGAGCCGGAGACCGGCGCGCTGACCGTGAGCGGCATTAAAACCGCAGACGTGACGGCATCGGATTCCATCGCCGTGACGGTGCCGGTGGTGACAGTGAAAGCCGAGACCCGTATCACCCTCGATACCCCGGAAGTGGTCTGCACCAACAAACTGACGACCGCCGAGCTCGAGGTCACCAAAGGCGGGAAGATGAGCGGCAATATCGCGCACACCGGCGGCAAATTCACGTCAAACGGCGTGGCGGTGGATAAGCACGGTCACGGCGGTATTCAGCGCGGCGGTGACTGGACGGAGGGTACGAAATGACGACCCGTTATATCGGCATGAATCGCGAGACCGGGCGCGCTATCACTGACGCTGAGCACATCAGTCAGAGCTGTGGCGACATTCTGCGAACGCCGGTCGGCTCTCGCGTGATGCGGCGCGATTATGGCTCGCTGCTGTTCTCCCTGATTGATATGCCGCAGACCGACGCGCTGAAGCTGCAAATTATGTGCGCCTGTTATATGGCGCTGCTGAAGTGGGAGCCGCGCATCAGCATCAGCGCGCTGACGGTCGAGCGCCAGTTTACCGGCCAGATGGTTGTCGACCTGACCGGCGAGATAAAAGCCACCGGCAAACCACTTTCTTTAACCATCCCTGTGAGTTGAATCTATGGCAACCATCGACCTGAGCCAGCTCCCCGCGCCCGACTTCGTGGAAACGCTGGACTTTGAAACCATTCTCGCGGAACGCAAAGCGACGCTGGTCTCGCTTTATCCTGAAGAGCAACAGGACGCTGTTGCGCGCGCTCTCGCCCTCGAGTCTGAGCCACTGGTGAAGTATCTGGAGGAAAACACCTATCGTGAGGTCATCTGGCGTCAGCGTGTGAACGATGCCGGGAAAGGCTGCACACTGGCCTATGCGAATAATAACGATCTCGACGTCATGGCCGGTAACAACAACACCGCGCGTCAGGTTGTGACGCCTGCCGACGACAGCACCATCCCGCCGACACCGGCGGTCATGGAATCTGACGCTGATTTACGGCTACGCGCACAACAGGCGTATGAGGGGCTCAGCGTGGCTGGCCCGGTCGGCGCATATGAATACCACGGCCGCAGCGCTGACGGGCGGGTCGCTGATATCTCGGTTGTCAGCCCGTCACCGGCCTGTGTGACCATCACCGTACTTTCACGCGAGGATGACGGCACCGCATCCGATGATCTGCTGGCCGTCGTGGAAAAAGCGCTGAACGCTGAAGAGGTGCGCCCCGTAGGCGACCGGGTGACGGTGCAGAGTGCTGAAATCGTGCCGTACCAGATTGACGCAACCCTTTATTTTTATCCGGGGCCGGAAGCCGAGCCTATCCGTCAGGCCGCTGAAGAAAAACTCAAAGCGTATATCACCGCACAACAGCGACTGGGCCGCGACATTCGTCAGTCAGCCATTTATGCCGCCCTTCACGTCGAAGGGGTGCAGCGTGTCGAACTGACCGCGCCACTGGCTGACATTGTGCTCAGTAAATACCAGGCATCCTGTTGCACCGAATACAGCATCGCTGACGGGGGTGCCGATGAGTGATAACCGGCTGTTGCCCGTTGGCTCGTCGGTGCTGGAGGTTGCCGCCGCCCGCGCGGCCGCAGATATCGAGCGTGTGCCGGTACCGCTTCGCACGTTGTGGAACTGGCGCACCTGCCCGGTGCGGTTGCTGCCCTATCTGGCGTGGGCGTTTTCGGTTGACCGGTGGGATGAGAACTGGCCGGAGGCGACAAAACGTAGCGTTATCGCTTCGGCATTTTACGTTCACGCCCACAAAGGCACCATCGCCGCATTACGGCGCGTGGTGGAGCCGCTGGGCTATCTGATTGAAGTTAAGGAGTGGTGGGAACTCAACGAAGAGCCGGCAACTTTCCGGCTTGTGGTAGGCGTACTCGAGACCGGCATCACCGATGAGATGTACCTCGAGCTCGAGCGGCTGATTGAAGGGGCAAAACCGGCAAGCCGACACCTGACCGGGCTCGCTATCAGCCTGAGCACCACCGGGCGCGCTTATGTGGGCGCAAGCTGCTACGACGGCGACCTGTTAACCGTTTATCCCTATGCCGCCGGGGAAATTGTCGTCGGTGGTGAGTTTTATCCGGCTTCGGCCATTCATCTGATTGATAACCTGCGAGTAAGCGCATGACAACAAAATATTTTGCCATCCTGACCAATCAGGGCGCGGCGCGACTGGCAAACGCGACCGCGCTCGGTACCAAACTGAATATTACACAAATGGCCGTCGGTGACGGAGGCGGTACATTGCCGACCCCTGACCCGGCTCAGACAAAGCTCATTAACCAGACCCGCATTGCGCCGATTAATTCACTGGGCGTGGATGCTAACGATGCCGGTCAGATTATTGCCGAGCAAATTATCCCGGAAAATGAGGGCGGTTTCTTCATCCGTGAAATCGGTCTTTATGATGACGATGGCATTTTGATTGCTGTTGCCAACTGCCCGGAAACCTACAAGCCGTTACTGGCCGAGGGGAGCGGTCGAACGCAGACCATTCGCATGATTCTTGTTGTCTCGAGTACGTCGGCGATCACATTAAAAATCGACCCCTCAGTCGTGCTGGCAACCCGAAAATATGTCGACGATGCGGTCATCGAGGTAAAGAGCTATGTCGATAAGCAGGTCAAAGCGCATGAGGCGAAAGCGAATCCACACTCTCAGTATCCGCTTATCAAGAATGCGCTCAAAGAAATGGCCGACGCCGGACTGATTGACAAAGTTCTCGAAAACCTTCATTTATCAGGAGGGCTGGCGAGTGACGTTGTCGGTCGGTTAATAGGTGTTCGTGTCTACAACGCGTCCACGTTGTATGTGGAGACGCCAGGGACAAAAACATTGCTGTCGATCATCACCGGAGCCGGTGGTAGTGGTGGAAACTGCCAGGCAACAAATACAACACAGACCTTCTCTGGAGCAGGCGGCGGCGCAGGCGGGACATGCTTTGGGCTCTTCAACCTGTCTGACATCGTGAACAGGACAATTACGATTGGCGCGGGTGGTACAGGTCAGAACGATGGCGGGAATACGACATTTGCCGGGATGGTCGCGGGCGGCGGTCGTAAAGGTGGTTATACATCGTCGACATCCACGCCAGGCGGCGCTGGCGGAACAGCTACCGGGGGCATTCTGAACATTACCGGTGGTATAGGTAATGACGGTCAGGCGGGCGCTTACTTCATAAATGGCAGTGGTGGCGGCAGTCTGTGGGGAAGCGGAGGACGCTCTGGTAACGGTCGCGGGACTAACGCACAGGTACCTGGCGGCGGCGGCGGTGGCGCATATGATGTTGCGTTCACCAATACAGTATATCAGGGCGGTAATGGCGCATCTGGTGTGGCATTTATTCTGGAGTTTGCATAATGAGATATGCACTAATCAGCACTGGCACTGTAGAAAATATTGTCGTTTGCGAGCAGGCAGAACAGGCAACTGGGCTGTTTCCAGATGTTGACGTTGTGAATATTGACGGTGAGGACGTGGGTCCTGGCTGGGCATATGCTGACGGTATTTTCACTGCGCCTGCGGTACCAGAGCCGACACCAGAGGAACTGATTACGCAGGCTGAACAGCAGAAAGCAGCATTACGTCAGACCGCTGAATCTGAAATTTCATGGCGACATGATGCCGTTGATGCTGGGATAGCGACGGCGGAGGAAGCCGCCGCGCTGGCTGAATGGAAGAAATACCGGGTGCTGTTGATGCGTGTCGATACATCCAAAGTCCCCGATGTTGAATGGCCTACGCAGCCGGTTTAACGGGCCAGCTAATGGCAGGTGCTGTGCTGGTATCAACCTTCGTCAGTCCGTAGCGGTACCGCTGCCATGCGGCAAGCTTTGGTTTGTCGGCATCATCGATATAGCCACCTGCCGCAGCGTCTGACAGCGGCACGATAACCGCAGAGGCTTCAGCCAGTAACGCCGTTTTCTGCTGTTCCGCTGCATCCACTTCCGCCGCGTGCTGTGCGCTGGTATCCGTCACCCACTCGCTGCCGTTCCACTTATCGTATGATGTTGCCGGTGCCAGTGGGGTGACACCTTCCGGGTAATCACCCGGCATGGATATCATCATCGGTTTTCTGGTGCTGGTACTCCAGACCGTTTCCCCCCGATGGTCAGCGGCGTACTCCCATGCGGTCAGGTCTGCCGTGCGGCAAATGACATACCCCTCTTTGCCGTCCCCCGGTGCGTCAGGGCATGAGTGAGCAGGAACGCCAACGCCTACAGCCAGATATTCAACTGACGAAGAAAGATATTCTCGTGTCCCGCCATCGAAGTTAAATACAGTGATATCACCAGCCGCAGTAGCAATATTATTGTTATCTAAAATAGCCTTCGCCATTATGCAGCCCTCACGATGTAGTTAAACGCAATATTACGCGGGCGAGCAATGCCGGCTATGTTTGTCTGAATGGTATTGCTGCTGTTGGTTGACGCAATCACCGCGATATAACACCCGGTCATTTCTGCGGCAGTCGCCGTGTCCATTCCCCACAGCGCAGTGCTATTCAGTAAGTTATTAATACCCACTACGTTTGGAGTAGATAAACCATCATCGCCAGGAATAACGCTCCCCTTCTGACTTGACAGAAGGACACGCGAAGAATCAATCCCGCGCCCATCATCCCAGCCCCGAATAAACTCAGCCCGTAAATCAGGCAAAACCAGCGCAGGGTAAACCCGTGCCAGTTTTGGGTATTGCGCCGCTGTAAACGCTGCGCCGTTGCATTTCAGCCATCCCGTTGGGGCTGTTGCTGTCGGCCATGGAACCGGGACGCCAACAGGTAAAGCTGAGCCATCTCCCAAACCAACGTTTAAGAAAATGCAGTTTTCCCGCATGGCTGGCATCATTCGGGCTTTTGCTTGAGGGAAAACAGATGCAGGTTGGCTATGTGCGCGTATCAACAAATGAGCAAAACACCGCCCTACAGCGTGACGCGCTGGAACGGTCGGGATGTGAGCTAATTTTCGAGGATAAAATCAGCGGCAAATCGACCAACAGGCCGGGGCTCAATCGCGCCCTTAAACGACTTCAGGCCGGTGATACGCTGGTAGTCTGGAAGCTCGACCGGCTCGGTCGTAGCATGCGCCACCTTGTCTCGATGACCGAAGAACTTCGCCAGCGCGGCGTAAATTTCCGAAGCCTGACCGACAGTATCGATACATCAACACCGATGGGGCGTTTTTTCTTCCATATCATGGGCGCTCTTGCGGAAATGGAACGCGAGTTAATTGTCGAGCGCACCCGCGCCGGGCTCGATGCCGCTCGCGCACAGGGAAGAATCGGAGGACGCAGGCCAAAGCTGACACCAGACGAATGGGCTCAGGCCGGGCGGCTGATTGCCGCCGGAGAATCCCGCCAGCGTGTCGCGATAATTTTTGATGTGGGCATATCGACGCTGTATAAAAAATTCCCGGCGACTAATCCCGTTGTGTCAGCCACCGCCGAACCCTGACAAATAGCCGCATACAGGTGCACACCAGACAATATCACTCACCCAACCTAACGGAGTTAAACGGATGAGTGATTATCATCACGGTGTCGAGGTCATCGAGCTTAACGATGGCACCCGCACAATCTCGACGGTATCAACGGCGGTTGTCGGCATGGTCTGCACGGCCAGTGATGCTGACGCCGGGGCATTCCCGCTCAATAAGCCGGTACTGATTACCAGCCCACAAAACGCCATCGCGAAAGCCGGTACCAAAGGTACTCTTGCAAAATCCTTACAGCTCATCGCTAACCAGTCAAAACCGGTTGTCGTTGTCGTACGCGTCGCAGAGGGAACAGGCGACGACGAAGAGGCACAGGCGCAGACCATTTCTAACATCATCGGCACCACGGATGAGAACGGCAATTACACTGGGCTGAAAGCGCTGTTAACGGCAAAAGCGGTCACCGGCGTAAAACCCCGTATTCTTGGCGTGCCGGGCCTCGATACACAGGAAGTCACGACCGCACTTGTCTCAGTGGCTCAGAAGCTCCGCGCTTTCGCCTATGCCAATGCATGGGGCTGCAAAACTATTTCGGACGTTATCGCTTATCGCAAAAACTTCAGCGGTCGCGAGCTCATGCTTATCTGGCCTGATTTCCTCGGGTGGGATACCACGACCAACGCCACGACAACCAGTTACGCGAGCGCCATCGCGCTGGGTCTGCGTGCCAAAATCGACAATGACACAGGCTGGCATAAAACCCTGTCAAACGTTGGCGTCAATGAGGCCACTGGCATCAGCGCATCCGTTTTCTGGGATTTGCAGGAAAAAGGCACCGACGCCGACCTGCTCAACGAAGCAGGTATCACGACGCTGATTCGGGAAAATGGTTTCCGCTTCTGGGGTAATCGTACCTGTTCTGATGACCCGCTGTTTCAGTTTGAAAACTACACCCGCACCGCGCAGGTCATCGCCGATACGATGGCCGAGGGCCATATGTGGGCGGTCGACAAGCCGATCACCGCCACGCTGATTAACGACATCATCGACGGTATCAACGCGAAATTCCGCGAGCTGAAAACCGGCGGTTACATCATCGATGCGAAATGCTGGTTTGACCCCGAAGCTAACAGCAAAGAGACCCTGAAAGCCGGTCAGTTGCTCATCGACTACGACTATACGCCGGTACCGCCGCTTGAACGTCTGACCCTGCGTCAGCGCATCACCGACAAATATCTGGCGAATCTTATTTCGTCAGTTAACAGCAAATAAGGAGCCTGACCAATGGCATTACCGCGCAAGCTCAAACTCATGAACCTGTTTATCGACGGGGTGAGTTATCTCGGCGTCGTGCAATCCGTCACGCTGCCGAAATTAACCCGCAAGCTCGAGAACTATCGCGGCGGCGGGATGAATGGCCCGGCACCGGTCGACCTCGGCCTCGATGATGATGCACTGTCGGCTGAAATCTCGCTCGGCGGCTTCCCTGATGACGCTATCTGGTCGTTATACGCTGCCACCGGTGCGGCGTCCGTGCCGCTGCGTTTTGCCGGGTCTTACCAGCGTGATGATACCGGCGAGACCGTACCGGTCGAGGTTGTTCTCCGTGGCCGTCAGAAAGAAATCGACCTCGGCGAAGCCAAACAGGGCGAAGACACCGAGTCGAAAATCTCTCTCGCGTGCACTTACTTCAGGCTGACGATGAACGGCTCGGAACTGGTGGAAATCGACACGGTGAACCTCATCGAAAAAGTGAATGGTACCGACATGCTCGAGGCGCACCGACAAAATATCGGCCTGTAATTTCTGCCCCGGTCAGCACGGCTGGCCGGGCATCCTGAAACCTGAATTTAACGAGAAAGTATCATGGAAAAAACTAACGAAAACATCGTCACTCTGAATACCCCGATTAAGCGCGGCGAGCAGGTAATTACCGACGTCACTCTGTTAAAACCGAATGCCGGAACCCTTCGCGGTGTCAGCCTGGCATCTGTCGCAAACTCTGACGTCGATGCGCTGATTAAAGTGCTGCCGCGCATGACCATGCCGTCACTGACCGAACAGGAAGCCGCCGCGCTGGAGTTGCCCGACCTGCTGTCGTTTGCTGGCAAGGTGGTCGGTTTTTTGTCTCCGAGTTCGGCGGCGTAACCTTTCCGAAAAAACTCTCGGTCGATGACCTGATGGCTGACATAGCGGTAATTTTCCACTGGTCGCCATCAGACCTTTATCCCATGAGCCTGACCGAGCTCGTCAACTGGCGTGAAAAAGCGCTACAGCGAAGCGGAAACACGAATGAGTAATAACCTCAAACTCGAAGTGCTGCTGAAAGCTGTCGACCAGGCGACCCGACCCTTTAAAGCGATCCAGATGGCGAGCAAATCGCTGTCTGGTGATATCCGCACGACTCAGCAATCCCTGCGTGATTTGAATGGTCAGGCATCGAAAATCGACGGTTTTCGGAAAACCAGTGCACAACTGGCGGTAACCGGTCAGGCACTGGAAAAAGCAAAACAGGAAGCTGAAGCGCTGGCGGTGCAGTTTAAAAACACGGAACGACCAACAGCGGCACAGGCCAGAGTGCTGGAGTCAGTGAAACGCGCGGCTGATGGGTTGCAGACGAAATACAACAGCCTCACGCAGTCAGTTAAGCGGCAACAGACCGAGCTCGGCAAAGCGGGGATTAATACGCGCAATCTGTCGAATGATGAAAGCCGCCTGAAAAACGCTGTCAATGAAACCACCGCACAACTTAACCGCCAGCGTGAAGCACTGGCGCGGGTCAGTGCGCAACAGGCGAAACTCAGCACAGTACAAAAACGCTATCAGGCAGGAAAGGTGCTGGCGGGCAATGCGGCATCGACGGGCGCTGCCGGGGTGGGGATGGCAACAACCGGCGCGCTTGCCGGTGTGGCACTGATGAAGCCCGGTTATGATTTTGCTCAGAAAAACTCAGAGCTTCAGGCTGTTCTCGGTGTTGCCAAAGACTCCGCGGATATGGTGGCGCTCCGCAAACAGGCGCGCCAGCTCGGCGACAACACCGCCGCGTCGGCTGATGATGCCGCTGGCGCACAGATTATTATTGCTAAAGCAGGTGGTGATTCTGCCGCAATTCAGGCGGCTACACCCGTCACGCTCGATATGGCGCTCGCAAACCGCCGGACGATGGAAGAGAACGCCGGGCTGTTGATGGGGATGCGTTCGGCGTTCCAGCTCTCTAACGATAAGGTCGCCCATATCGGTGATGTTCTGTCGATGACGATGAACAAAACCGCCGCCGACTTTGACGGCCTGAGTGATGCCCTGACCTATGCCGCGCCGGTGGCGAAAAATGCCGGGGTCAGTATTGAAGAAACGGCCGCAATGGTTGGCGCGTTGCATGATGCGAAAATTACCGGCTCGATGGCGGGTACCGGTAGCCGCGCGGTACTGAGTCGATTACAGGCTCCGACGGGCAAGGCGTACGACGCAATCAAAGAACTCGGCGTAAAAACGGCCGACGGCAAAGGGAATACCCGCCCAATTTTCACCATCCTGAAAGAAATGCAGCGGAGTTTCGAAAAAAACAAACTCGGCACCGGCCAGCGCGCTGAATACATGAAAACCATATTTGGTGAAGAGGCCAGCTCAGCAGCGGCGGTGCTCATGACCGCCGCCTCAAGCGGAAAATTAGACCAGCTTACTGCTTCCCTTAAAGCATCAGATGGCAAAACCGCCGAGCTAGTGAAGGTTATGCAAGATAACCTCGGGGGCGATTTTAAAGAGTTTCAGTCAGCGTATGAAGCGGCAGGAACTGACCTGTTTGACCAGCAAGAGTCATCCTTGCGTAAGCTGGTGCAAACAGCGACAGGCTATGTATTGAAACTTGACGGGTGGATTCAAAAAAACAAATCGCTTGCAACTACATTAGGTGTCGTTACGGCGGCGGCGGTCGGTATTGTGGGGATGATTGGTGCCATTGGTCTTGTTTCGTGGCCGGTCATTACCGGTATTAACGCCATCATTGCGGCGGCTGGCGCGCTTGGCGCGGTCTTCACGACAATCAGTGGCGGGATTATTGCCGCTATCGGTGCTATTACATGGCCGGTCGTGGCGGTAGCGGCGGCGGTGGTCGCTGGCGCGCTGCTTATCCGTAAATACTGGGAGCCTGTCAGCGCATTCTTTGCCGGTGTGGTCGAGGGGCTCATGAGTGCCTTTGCGCCGGTCGGGGAAATGTTCGCACCGCTGGCACCCGTTTTTGAGGGTCTCTGCGAAAAGCTTCGCGGTGTCTGGCAATGGTTTAAAGACCTGATAGCGCCGGTGAAAGCGACTCAGGACACGTTGAACAGTTGCCGTGATGTCGGGGTTCTGTTCGGTCAGGCGCTGGCCGACTCCCTGCTGATGCCACTTAACGCCTTTAACAAGCTGCGAAGCGGGATTGATTGGGTGCTCGAAAAACTCGGCATTATCAACAAAGAATCCAGCTCGCTTGACCAGACCGCGGCGAAAGCCAGTGCGGCGACGCAGAACGGTTACAGCCCCGCTATCAGCTCATACAACAGCTATCAGCCGGTCACGGCACCCGCCGGTAAAACCTACATCGACCAGAGTCGGCCAACCTATCAAATCAACGTGCCGGGCAATGGTATGCCGGGCGGTCGGTTGGGTAATGATTTGCAGGATGCATTAGAAAAATATGAGCGTGAGAAACGCGCCAAAGCCCGCGCAAGTATGATGCATGACTAAGGAGACTGATTATGATGCTGGCATTAGGTATGTTTGTTTTTATGCGTCAGACGCTGCCCTATCAGAGTATGCAGCGCAGCGCAGATTATAGCTGGGCGTCAAACTCCCGCGTCGGGAAGCGTGACGCTTTTCAGTATCTCGGCGAGGGTGAAGACAAAATCACCCTGAGCGGTGACCTGTATCCTGAGCTGACCGGCGGTAAGCTCTCGATGCTGGCGCTGTATGCGATGGCTGAGCAGGGGCGGGCGTGGCCGCTTATTTCCGGGACGGGGATGATTTACGGGATGTTTGTTGTCAGTAATGTGTCGGAGACCGGCACGGTATTTTTTGAGGATGGGTCGCCGCGCAAAATCAGCTTCACCCTGACGCTGACTCGCGTCGATGAATCGCTCGCGGCGGTGTATGGCGATATCGGAAAACAGGCCGAGAGTCTGGTCGGTAAAGCTGGTGATATGCTGTCGATGGTGGGGGCTTAATCATGCTGGATATTATCACCGGCGCGGGTGCCACACTGACGCCCGATTTTATGCTGACACTGGAAAGCAAAGATATCACCGGCAATATCAGCGACCGGCTGATTAACCTTTCGATGACGGACAACCGGGGATTTGAGGCCGACCAGCTCGATATCGAGCTCGACGATACTGACGGGCTGGTCGCACTACCGATTCGCGGTGCGGTGCTGTCGCTGTATCTCGGGTGGAAAGGCTTCTCGCTGGTCAGTAAGGGGCAGTTTACGGTTGATGAGGTGGAGCACCGGGGCGCGCCGGATACGGTGACCATTCGCGCCCGTAGCGCCGATTTTCGCGGAACACTCAATTCCCGCCGGGAAGAGTCATGGCACGATACCACGCTCGGTGCAATCGTCAGTACGATAGCCGAGCGAAACACGTTAACGGCCAGCGTCGCTCAGTCACTCGCGGGTATTCAGATTCCGCACATCGACCAGTCTCAGGAATCCGACGCCGTTTTCCTGACCCGCCTTGCGGAACGCAACGGCGGCGCAGTCTCGGTGAAAGCGGGTAGGTTGCTGATGCTCAAAGCGGGAAGCGGTACCACGGCCAGCGGGAAAGCTATTCCTCAAATTACCATCCAGCGCAGTGACGGCGACCGGCATCAGTTTGCCATTGCCGACCGTGGCGCTTACACCGGCGTGACCGCGAAGTGGCTGCATACCAAAGACCCGAAACCGGCGAAGCAAAAGCAAGCGGTGAAGCTGAAGCGTAAGTCCAAAGCGCAACACCTCCGGGCGCTACAGCACCCGAAAGCAAAACCGGTGAGCAGTAAAACCACGGCCAAAAAGCAGAAAGAGCAGGAAGCCCGCGAGGGTGAATACATGGCCGGTGAGTCTGACAATGTTTTTGCGCTGACAACCATTTACGCAACAAAGGCGCAAGCGATGCGTGCGGCTCAGGCGAAGTGGGATAAATTACAGCGTGGCGTTGCGGAGTTCTCCATTATGCTGGCGACCGGTCGCGAGGATATTTACCCGGAAATGCCGGTCAGGGTGTCAGGCTTTAAGAGCGTCATAGACGCGCAACCGTGGATAATCAGCAAGGTGACACACAACGTCGGCGGGAACGGCTTTACGACGGCTGTAGAGCTCGAGGTGATGCTTTCAGATATGGATTACGAAACCGAAGATGATGACGAGTAAAAGAGACAACAAATGAATCTGCGAACTCAGCATTAAAAATGCACACCAAACTTGCAAATGTAAGTTTTGAGTTTATTATTCCCTCAAGCCAGCAGAGGGGGAAGAGATTATGATGCACTGTCCACTATGTCAGGATGCAGCTCACGCAAGGTCAAGCCGGTACCTGAGTATGGAAACAAAAGAACGTTATCACCAATGCCAGAATATCAACTGTGGATGCACATTTGTGACCCACGAGACACTCGCACGATTCATTGTGAAGCCCGGAGAGATTGAACCGGCACCACCCCACCCAACCAGACATCAGCAACATCAGCTTTGGCTCTAAACCTGCTTCGGCAGGTTTTTTATTATCTGCTATCTGTGGCCACTGGTGGACATAAAACATTTCTGTGTGGACATTTCGTGGACATCAACACGAAAAAAGGGGTTAGCATATCGCTAACCCCTTGTTTTCTAACACGCTTTGGATGTAGCGTGAAAGCGATCTTAGTTAAGACGCTCTTTGATACGAGCAGACTTACCAGTGCGCTCACGCAGGTAGTACAGTTTAGCTTTACGTACAGCACCACGACGTTTAACAGCAATGCTGTCAACTACCGGAGAGTGAGTCTGGAAGACACGCTCAACGCCTTCGCCGTTGGAAATTTTACGAACAGTGAATGCAGAGTGCAGACCGCGGTTACGAATAGCGATAACCACGCCCTCGAATGCCTGCAGACGTTTTTTGGAACCTTCAACAACCCATACTTTCACTTCCACGGTGTCACCCGGACGGAAGGAAGGTACGTCCTGCTTCATCTGTTCTTGTTCAATTTGCTTAATAATGTTGCTCATAATTTAATCTCTTATCCTGGGTAAACTGATATTGGGGGCCTTAAGCCATCCCATCATGTTTATGTTGCTGCGACGCGTGTTCAGTTTTGAACTCGCCCAGCAACCTCGATTGCTCTTCAGTCAGAGCCAGGTTTTCCAGAAGTTCAGGTCTTCTCAGCCAGGTACGGCCCAGCGACTGCTTCAGGCGCCAGCGGTGTATCTCAGCATGGTTGCCTGACAGTAACACTGCCGGAACCTCCATGCCTTCCAACACTTCAGGGCGAGTATAGTGCGGACAGTCCAGCAACCCATCTGCAAAGGAATCTTCCGTTGCAGAGGCTTCATGGCCCAGCACACCCGGAATAAACCGGGCGACGGAGTCAATCAGCGTCATTGCCGGTAACTCTCCACCGCTGAGAACGTAATCGCCGATAGACCATTCTTCGTCAATCTCGGTCTGAATTACGCGCTCATCTATCCCTTCGTAGCGACCGCACACCAGAATCAGTTTCTGACTGGTAGCCAGTTCGCTGACGCCCGCTTGATCAAGCTTGCGTCCCTGAGGTGAAAGATAAATCACCTTCGCACCTTCACCTGCCGCGGCTTTTGCTGCATGAATGGCATCCCGTAAGGGTTGCACCATCATTAACATCCCCGGTCCGCCGCCGTAAGGACGGGAGTCCACGGTACGGTGCCGGTCATGCGCGAAGTCGCGAGGACTCCAGCTTTGGATGCTCAGCAGGCCATTTTTTACTGCCCGGCCAGTTACCCCGTAGTCGGTAATTGCGCGAAACATTTCAGGAAACAGGCTAACTACACCAATAAACACAAGCCAATCCCCATAGTGCCGTCTTTTACCGTTAATCCGGAGGTTTTAAAAACCAGGATCCCAATCTACTTCGATAGTACGCGTAGTGAGATCGACTTTCTTGATAACCTGCCCATCGAGGAACGGAACTAACCGCTCCTTGATACCAAACGCATCTTTCAGGTTTGCTTTGATGACGAGAACGTCATTTGACCCGGTTTCCATCATGTCGATGACTTTACCGAGGTCATAGCCTTCTGTGGTCACTACCTGGCAGCCCATCAGGTCTTTCCAGTAGTAGTCACCCTCTTCCAGCGCCGGCAACTGCGAAGAATCCACGACGATTTCGCAATTCGTCAGCAGATTCGCGGCATCACGATCGTCAACGCCTTTCAGCTTGATAATGATGTCCTGATTGTGGTGGCGCCAGCCTTCCAGCTCGACAGCCTGCCACTGACCCGCCTTCTGGATAAACCAGGGCTGATAGTCAAAAATGCTTTCGGCGTCTTCGGTGGAGGAAAACACTCTGAGCCAACCACGGATACCGTAGCAAGAACCCATTTTTCCGAGAACAATCGGTTCAACGGGCGCTTTCGCGGCGTCTTGCTTGCTCATCATGACCACCGTGACAGATTAAGCTGCTTTGTTTGCTGCTTTGATAAGCGTAGCAACGCGATCGGAAACAGTAGCGCCCTGGCCAACCCAGTGAGCGATACGATCCAGATCCAGACGGGTTTCTTCTTCCGCGCCAGAAGCGATCGGGTTGAAGAAGCCAACGCGCTCAATGAAGCGACCGTTGCGTGCATTACGGCTGTCGGTGACAACAACCTGGTAGAACGGACGCTTTTTCGCGCCGTGACGTGCTAAACGAATAGTTACCATAACATCCTCTTGTGTGAATAAAACAACCGGGCCCCATCGAGGAACGGAGCCCGGTGTCATATTAAAAGCCCGAAAATTTTACTCATTTTCGTACGAATTGCAATCTCTAAAGCGATTAGCGGCCCGGAAAGCCCGGCGGCATCATCCCTTTCATTCCGCGCATCATTTTCGCCAGGCCGCCCTTCTTCATTTTCTTCATCATGCGCTGCATGTCGTCGAACTGCTTCAGAAGACGGTTAACGTCCTGTACCTGCATGCCGCAACCGGCGGCAATACGGCGTTTGCGGGAGCCTTTGATGATGTCCGGATTCGCGCGCTCTTTGAGGGTCATCGAGTTAATGATGGCCTCCATGCGCACCAGCACTTTGTCATCCATCTGCGCTTTGACGTTATCGGGGATCTGGCCCATGCCAGGCAATTTGCCCATCAGGCTCGCCATGCCGCCCATGTTTTTCATCTGGCGGAGCTGCTCCAGGAAGTCGGTCAGGTCAAAACCGTCGCCCTTCTTCAGTTTAGACGCCAGTTTTTCCGCCTGCGCGCGGTCCACCTTGCTTTCGATATCTTCGATCAGCGACAGCACGTCGCCCATGCCGAGAATACGGGAGGCGATACGATCCGGGTGGAACGGCTCCAGCGCTTCGGTTTTCTCACCGACGCCGAGGAATTTAATCGGCTTACCGGTGATATGACGAATGGAGAGCGCCGCGCCGCCGCGGGCGTCGCCGTCGACCTTCGTCAGCACCACGCCGGTGAGCGGCAGCGCTTCGTTAAAGGCTTTCGCAGTATTCGCCGCATCCTGGCCGGTCATGGCGTCGACGACAAACAGGGTCTCTACCGGATTAATAGACGCATGAACCTGTTTGATTTCGTCCATCATCGCTTCGTCAACGTGCAGACGACCAGCGGTATCCACCAGTAGCACGTCGTAGAATTTGAGCTTCGCTTCTTTCAGCGCCGCGTTAACGATGTCGACAGGCTTTTGCGCGACGTCGGACGGGAAGAAATCAACACCGACCTGCTGCGCCAGCGTTTCCAGCTGTTTGATCGCCGCCGGGCGATACACGTCGGCGGACACCACCAGCACCTTCTTCTTGTGCTTTTCGCGCAGGAATTTACCGAGCTTACCGACGCTTGTGGTTTTACCCGCGCCCTGCAAGCCCGCCATCAGCACGACGGCTGGCGGTTGCGCGGCCAGGTTCAGGCTCTGGTTCTCTTCGCCCATCGCCGCCACCAGCTCGTTGCGGACGATTTTGACGAACTCCTGACCCGGGGTCAGGCTCTTATTGACTTCATGACCAACCGCTTTCTCTTTTACGCGGTTGATGAACTCGCGCACTACCGGCAGGGCGACATCGGCCTCCAGCAGCGCCATGCGCACTTCGCGCAGCGTTTCTTTAACGTTTTCTTCAGTAAGGCGTCCACGGCCGCTGATGTTGCGCAGCGTACGCGATAAACGATCGGTTAAATTATCAAACATTGTCTCTCGCCTGAGGTGGAAACGGTGGTCGCCATCGCGACACATAGACAGAAATTTGCCGCAGTATAACACGACACCGCGCGAGTTGTGATGCAACGGTTGGAGCAGACGTCACGTAACGTTATACTGATTCTCTTTCATCACACGCCGACGTCGACATCTTTATGCCTGTTTTTGCACTGCTCGCGCTTGTCGCCTACTCCATCAGCCTTGCGCTGATCATTCCCGGCCTGCTGCAAAAAAACAGCGGCTGGCGGCGCATGGCGATTTTATCCGCCGTTATCGCGCTTATCTGCCACGCCTTCGCGCTGGAAGCGCGTATCCTGCCTGGCGGTGAAAACGGACAAAATCTGAGCCTGCTCAACGTCGGCTCGCTGGTCAGTCTGATGATTTGTACGGTGATGACTATCGTGGCGTCACGCAACCGCGGCTGGCTGCTGCTGCCGATTGTCTATGCCTTTGCGTTGATAAACCTGGCGCTGGCCACCTTTATGCCCAATGAGTTCATCACTCATCTTGAGGCCACGCCCGGCATGATGGTGCATATCGGCCTGTCGCTCTTCGCCTACGCAACGCTTATCATCGCCGCGCTCTATGCGCTGCAGCTGGCGTGGATAGACTATCAGTTGAAAAACAAAAAGCTGGCCTTCAGCAGTGAAATGCCGCCGCTGATGAGCATTGAACGCAAGATGTTTCATATCACCCAGGTCGGCGTCGTGCTGCTGACGCTGACGCTGTGTACCGGCCTGTTTTATATGCATAACCTGTTCAGCACGGAAAATATCGATAAGGCCGTCCTTTCTATTGTCGCGTGGTTTGTCTATATCGTGTTGTTATGGGGCCACTATCATGAAGGCTGGCGCGGACGCCGCGTAGTCTGGTTTAACGTGGCGGGCGCCGGCATTCTAACGCTGGCCTATTTTGGCAGCCGCGTCCTGCAGCAGTTCGTAGGCTAAGTACTAAAGGAATCTCAGTTGGAACATATCTCTACCACTACGCTGATCGTAACGCTGATCATCATGGTGGTCATTTCCGCCTATTTCTCCGGTTCAGAAACCGGCATGATGACGCTCAACCGCTACCGACTGCGTCATATGGCAAAACAGGGCAACAGCTCGGCAAAGCGCGTCGAAAAGCT
Organism: Pluralibacter sp.; assembly: GCF_019237635.1. GTDB lineage: Bacteria > Pseudomonadota > Gammaproteobacteria > Enterobacterales > Enterobacteriaceae > Enterobacter_B. The sequence goes on along the minus strand of NZ_JAFAGS010000154.1, from coordinate 46,033 downwards.
GCTGCGCAAGCCTGACCGCCTCATTAGCCTCGTGCTTATCGGCAACAACCTCGTCAATATTCTGGCCTCGGCGCTGGGCACCATCGTCGGGATGCGCCTGTACGGCGATGCGGGCGTGGCTATCGCCACCGGCGTGCTGACGTTCGTCGTGCTGATATTTGCCGAAGTGCTGCCAAAAACCATTGCCGCGCTGTATCCGGAAAAAGTGGCCTACCCCAGCAGTTTCCTGCTGGCGCCGCTGCAGGTGCTGATGATGCCGCTGGTCTGGCTGCTTAACACCATTACCCGCATTCTGATGCGCATGATGGGCATCCGGACCGATACCACCATGAGCGCGGCGTTAAGCAAAGACGAGCTGCGCACCATCGTGAACGAATCGCGCTCGCAAATCTCACGGCGCAATCAGGACATGCTGCTGTCGGTGCTGGATCTGGAAAAGGTCAGCGTCGACGACATCATGGTGCCGCGTAACGAAATTGTCGGGATCGACATCAACGACGACTGGAAGTCGATTGTCCGCCAGTTGACGCACTCGCCTCATGGCCGCATCGTGCTGTATCGCGACTCGCTGGACGACGCCATCAGCATGCTGCGCGTGCGCGAAGCCTACCGCCTGATGACCGAGAAAAAAGAGTTCACCAAAGAGGTGATGCTGCGCGCCGCGGACGAAATCTATTTCGTGCCCGAGGGGACGCCGCTCAGCACGCAGTTGGTCAAATTCCAGCGCAACAAAAAGAAAGTCGGCCTGGTGGTCGATGAATACGGCGATATTCAGGGGTTGGTCACCGTTGAAGATATTCTCGAAGAGATCGTCGGCGATTTCACCACCTCGATGTCGCCATCGCTGGCGGAAGAAGTGACCCCGCAGAATGACGGCTCGGTGATTATCGACGGCAGCGCCAACGTGCGTGAGCTGAATAAAGCCTTCAACTGGCATCTGCCGGAGGATGACGCCCGTACGATAAACGGCGTCATTCTGGAAGCGCTGGAGGAAATCCCCGCCATCGGCACACGCGTACGCATTAACCACTACGACATCGATATTCTTGATGTACAGGAGAATATGATTAAGCAAGTGAAAGTGGTGCCGGTAAAATCGCTGCGGGAAAGCGTGGCGGAATAACAAAAAACCCTCGCCCGGAACGGGAGAGGGTTCGTTCATACGGCCAGAGGCCTGTCAGCCTTTGGCTTTGGCGACAGAGACCATCGCGGCGCGAATCGTACGCCCGTTCAGGGTATAGCCCTTCTGCATCACCATCAGGACATTGCCCGGCGAGACCTCGTCAGACTCTACCATCGCGATTGCCTGATGCACATTCGGGTCCATCGGCACGTTGATATCGCCGACCACCTCCACGCCAAACTTACGAACTACGTCGAGCATGGACTTCAGCGTCAGTTCGATACCTTCCACCATCGGCGCCAGGTCCGGGTTTGATTTATCAGCCACTTCCAGTGCGCGATCCAGGCTGTCGATAACCGGCAGAAGCTCGTTCACAAACTTCTCCAGCGCAAATTTATGCGCCTTTTCGACATCCAGTTCAGTACGACGACGCAGGTTTTCCATCTCTGCCTTAACACGCAGGACGCCGTCGCGCTCGCGGGTCTGGGCCTCAACGAGTTGAGCTTCCAGATTCGCAATTTTTTCATCGCGCGGATCCACCTGCTCAGCAGAAGCTCCAGGCTCTACCGCCTCAACCTCTTCGTGCTGGTCCTTGATAGTTTCTTCCGGGGCTTGCCCCTCAGGCGTTTTCTGTTCTTTACTACTCATGAATTTCTCCGCGTTTTTTCGTATTCATCTCGCTGACTTCGCTTATTATGGGGATCGGTTTGCGGGTTTCAAGGGAAGCCGCCACATTGTCATCATTCATTCGGCACAAGGACCTCCAGAAAATGAACAATCATTTCAAGTGTATCGGTATTGTCGGCCATCCCCGTCACCCTACCGCGCTCACCACACATGAAATGCTTTATCGCTGGCTGTGCTCCAAAGGCTACACGGTAATGGTGGAGCAGCAGATTGCCCATGAGCTACAGCTCAAAAACGTCGCGACCGGCACGCTGGCGGAGATCGGCCAACAGGCGGACCTCGCGGTGGTGGTCGGCGGCGACGGCAATATGCTCGGCGCCGCGCGCACGCTGGCGCGCTACGACATTAAGGTTATCGGCATCAACCGCGGCAATCTGGGGTTTCTGACCGATCTCGACCCGGATAACGCGCACCAGCAGCTCGCGGATGTGCTCGAAGGCCACTACATCGCGGAAAAACGTTTTCTGCTGGAGGCGCAGGTGTGCCAGCAGGACTGCCAGAAGCGTATCAGCACTGCCATCAATGAAGTGGTGCTCCACCCCGGCAAGGTGGCGCATATGATTGAATTTGAAGTCTACATCGACGAAGTGTTTGCCTTTTCCCAGCGCTCAGACGGGCTGATCATCTCAACGCCGACCGGCTCTACCGCCTACTCGCTGTCGGCAGGCGGCCCGATTCTGACGCCGTCTCTGGACGCCATCACCCTCGTGCCGATGTTCCCGCACACCCTCTCGGCAAGACCGCTGGTTATTAACAGCAGCAGCACCATTCGCCTGCGTTTTTCACATCGCCGCAGCGACCTTGAGATCAGCTGCGACAGCCAGATAGCGCTGCCGATTCAGGAAGGCGAGGATGTGTTGATCCGCCGCTGCGACTACCACCTCAACCTGATCCATCCCAAAGACTACAGCTATTTCAACACATTAAGCTCCAAACTCGGCTGGTCGAAAAAATTGTTCTGATTTCAGACATGGCGCTTTACTGTATAAAAAACCAGTTTATACTGTACACAAATACAGTTATGGTTTTTCATACAGGAAGACGACTATGCTGGCACAACTGACCATCAGCAATTTTGCAATCGTACGTGAGCTGGAAATCGATTTTCACCGCGGTATGACGGCCATCACCGGGGAAACCGGGGCGGGCAAATCTATTGCCATTGATGCGCTCGGGCTGTGCCTTGGCGGTCGGGCAGAAGGTGACATGGTGCGTGCTGGCGCCACGCGTGCCGATCTCTGCGCCCGCTTCTCGCTGAAAGATACCCCTGCCGCACAACGCTGGCTTGAAGCCAACCAGCTGGAAGACGGGCGTGAGTGTTTACTTCGCCGGGTCATCAGCAGCGACGGGCGCTCGCGCGGTTTCATCAACGGCACTGCCGTACCGCTGTCCCAGCTGCGCGAGCTTGGGCAACTGCTCATCCAGATTCACGGCCAGCACGCGCATCAGTTGTTAACCCGCCCTGAGCATCAGAAAACCCTGCTGGATGGCTATGCAGGTGAGTATGCGCTTACTCAACGCATGGCGGAACATTACCGCCTGTGGCACCAAAGCTGTCGCGATCTGGCGCAACATCAGCAACTGAGCCAGGAACGCGCCGCGCGAGCCGAACTGCTGCAGTACCAGTTAAAAGAGCTTAACGAGTTCAGCCCGCAGCCTGGCGAGTTCGAGCAGATCGACGAAGAGTATAAACGCCTCGCCAACAGCGGGCAGTTGCTCTCCACCAGCCAGCACGCCCTGACCCTTCTCGCCGATGGCGAAGACGCCAATCTGCAAAGCCAGCTCTATACAGCGCGCCAGTTGGTGACTGAGCTGGCGGCGATGGATACCAAACTCTCCGGCGTGCTGGATATGCTGGAAGAGGCCGCCATCCAGTTGAGTGAGGCCAGTGACGAGCTGCGCCACTACTGCGACCGCCTCGACCTCGACCCGAACCGCCTGTACGAGCTTGAACAGCGTATTTCCCGCCAGATTTCGCTGGCGCGCAAGCATCACATCAGCCCAGAAGAACTGCCGGCGTTTCATCAGTCGCTGCTCGATGAGCAGCAACAGCTCGATTCCCAGGCCGACACGCTGGAAACGCTGAGCGTAACAGTACAGCAGCACCATCAACAGGCGCTGGAAACCGCGCAACAGTTGCACGATTCTCGCCATGCCTGCGCCGCAGAGCTGGCGCAGCTTATCACCGACAGTATGCACTCACTGTCGATGCCGCACGGCCTGTTCACCATCGACGTCAACTTTGAACCACACCACCTGACGGCCGAAGGGGCGGATCGCATTGAGTTTCGCGTCACCACCAACCCGGGGCAACCGTTACAGCCGATTGCCAAAGTCGCCTCCGGCGGCGAGCTTTCCCGTATCGCACTGGCGATTCAAGTGATCACCGCCCGTAAAATGGAAACCCCGGCGCTGATTTTCGATGAAGTGGATGTCGGCATCAGCGGCCCGACCGCCGCCGTGGTCGGTCGCCTGCTGCGCGAACTGGGCGAGTCAACGCAGGTGATGTGCGTGACGCACCTGCCGCAGGTGGCAGGCTGCGGCCACCACCACTTCTTTGTCAGCAAAGAAACCGACGGCGAGATGACCGAAACGCATATGCAGCCGCTCGATAAACGCTCCCGGTTGCAGGAGTTGGCACGTCTGCTGGGCGGTAGTGAAGTCACCCGAAATACGCTGGCGAACGCGAAAGAGTTACTGGCCGCATAAACTTTTTCGGTAACACAGGGTCATAGAGAACGATAAAAAACGCCGTAAGACCAAACGTCAGAGGTTTTAAAGTGGTGAAAGGTCTATTATCATCGGCATATTACAAATGAGCCGCGTACTGCTCGGGCCCGAAAAGGAATCAAATCACTATGCGCTGTAAAATGCTGACTGCTGCCGCAGCGGTTCTTCTGATGTTGACCGCAGGCTGTTCCACTCTGGAACGAGTGGTTTACCGTCCTGACATCAACCAGGGTAACTATCTGGCGCCAAACGATGTTGCTAAAATTCGTGTCGGCATGACGCAACAGCAGGTTGCCTATGCTCTGGGCACCCCGATGATGTCCGATCCCTTCGGTACCAACACCTGGTTCTACGTCTTCCGCCAGCAACCGGGTCATGAAAAAGTCACCCAGCAGACGCTGACGCTGACCTTTAACAGCAGCGGCGTTCTGACCAATATCGACAACAAGCCAGCGCTGACCAACCAGTAAGCCTGCAACGGATGTAAAAAAAGCGCTCATTGAGCGCTTTTTTCATTTTCCGGTTTTCTCGGCCCGCTGGCGGCGAAGCGCTTTCGGGTCGGCAATCAGCGGGCGATAAATTTCCACCCGGTCGCCGTCCTGCACCTCGTCCTGCAACTTAACCGGTCGGCTATAGATGCCCACCTTATTCTTGTCGAGCGAGATATCGGTGCGCAGCGTCAGCAATCCACTGGCGATAATGGCCTGTTCAACCGTACTTCCCGCGTCCAACGTCACCTTTTGCAGATACTGTTTTTCCGGCAACGCATAGGCCACCTCGACGGTGATTTTAGCCGACACTGTAAACCTCTCGGGCGCGGGAGGTAAACGCCTGCACCATGTTCGAGGCCAGCTCTTTAAAGATTTTGCCGAACGCCAGCTCAATCAGCTTATTGGTGAACTCAAAGTCGAGATGAAACTCGATTTTGCAGGCATCCGCGCTGAGCGGCGTAAACTTCCAGGCGCCGATCAGCGTCTTAAACGGCCCGTCGACCAGGTGCATTAAAATGCTCTGGTTGCTGGTTAAGGTATTACGGGTCGTGAACGTCTTGCTGATGCCCGCCTTCGAGACGTCAACCGCGGCCGTCATTTGCGTTGGCCCGGCGTCCAGTACGCGGCTGCCGGTGCAGCCAGGTAAAAAGGCAGGATACGACTTCACATCGTTCACGAGTTGATACATTTGCTCCGCGCTATAAGGCACCAGCGCAGTACGGCTAATCTGAGGCATAGCAATTCCCACTCTCTTACACGGCGCAAATAATATCATTTATTGCCTGTTAAAAAAAACGCCAGGCCATAACTCGTGCTAAGATATCGCATTGCGCCTCGTGGGAAGGATTGAGGCAAAGAACAAAAGAGATGACTTCAGGATATTATGACCAAGAAAAAAACCCACAAACCTGGATCAGCCACCATTGCGCTGAATAAACGCGCCCGTCACGAATACTTTATCGAAGACGAATTCGAAGCCGGCCTCGCGCTGCAGGGCTGGGAAGTGAAGTCCCTGCGTGCCGGCAAGGCCAACATCGGCGACAGCTACGTTATCCTGAAAGACGGTGAAGCGTACCTGTTTGGCGCCAACTTTACCCCGCTGGCAGTGGCATCCTCGCACTACGTCTGTGACCCGACGCGCACCCGCAAGCTGCTGCTGAACCAGCGCGAGCTCGACAACCTGTACGGGCGCGTGAACCGCGAAGGTTATACCGTCGTCGCGCTGTCGCTGTACTGGAAAAACGCCTGGTGCAAGGTGAAAATCGGCGTGGCGAAGGGTAAGAAACAGCATGACAAACGCTCCGATGTGAAAGAGCGTGAATGGCAAGTGGATAAAGCCCGCATCATGAAGAACGCGGGTCGCTAAAACCCGCACGGCTCTTTCAGCAGGTTAATCCGATAATTATCGGGCATCCTACCCTTGCAGGGACTGGTATCGCGGGTCACAAAAGTGTTATACTTCCACTAACACTAAGGGGCTGATTCTGGATTCGACGGGATTTGCGAAACCCAAGGTGCATGCCGAGGGGCGGTTGGCCTCGTAAAAAGCCGCAAAAAATAGTCGCAAACGACGAAAACTACGCTTTAGCAGCTTAATAACCTGCTCTGAGCCCTCTCTCCCTAGCTTCCGCTCTTAAGACGGGGATCAAAGAGAGGTCAAACCCAAAAGAGATCGCGTGGAGGCCCTGCCTGGGGTTGAAGCGTTAAAACTAATCAGGCTAGTCTGGTAGTGGCGTGTCTGTCCGCAGGTGCCAGGCGAATGTAAAGACTGACTAAGCATGTAGTACCAAGGATGTAGGAATTTCGGACGCGGGTTCAACTCCCGCCAGCTCCACCAAATATTGATACACTGACGTTCAGTGAAGTTCACTAAGCCCGCACAGCACAAGCTCTGCGGGCTTTTTTACGTTCACTACCGTTCGGTGGGAATTGCTGAGAACCACAACTTATGGCACCCTTTTTGGGACCCAACGGAAAGGGTCCAAAACTTGAGGGTCCCAAATGGCAAAGCTCGCGAAAAAACTCACTGATACTGAAATCAAAAATACCAAACCCGGTGATAAGGAGATCAACCTCTTTGACGGGGATGGGTTACTACTACGCATAGCGCCAGACACAAAAGGTGGGAAGAAAAACTGGTATTTCAGGTATTCAGTGCCAGTGACCAAAAAACGTACAAAGATGAGTCTTGGAACCTACCCTCATCTTACCTTGGCTAAAGCACGAGCTTTGCGTGATGAGTATCTATCCTTACTTGCCAACGGTATCGATCCTCAAGTCCATAACAACGAAAAAGCCAATGCGCTAAAAGATGCGACTGAAAATACGCTACAGGCCATAGCAAGAAAGTGGTTGGATGAAAAGATTAAGACTTCCGGTATATCCCAAGATCATGCGGAAGACATCTGGCGCAGCCTCGAAAAAAACATCTTTCCAACGCTGGGTGATGTCCCCATTAAAGAGATCCGCCCCAAAATGCTCAAGCAGCATCTTGACCCAATTGAGCAGCGGGGTGTACTTGAAACTCTACGTCGCATCATTTCCCGCCTGAATGAAATTTTTCGCTATGCAGCCACAGAAGAACTCATTGAGTTCAACCCTGCCGACAACCTTGGTCAGCGTTTCAGTAAGCCAAAAAAACAAAATATGCCAGCATTACCACCAAGCGAACTTCCCCGGTTTATGATTGCATTGTCTAACGCATCAATCCGTCTGGAAACCCGTATGCTGATTGAATGGCAACTGCTGACATGGGTTCGTCCCGGTGAGGCTGTTCGTGCACGTTGGGCTGACATCGATATAGAGAATAAAATCTGGAACATACCACCAGAATTTATGAAGATGAAACGCCCTCATAAAGTGCCATTAAGTAAAGAGGCACTTCGTATACTCGAAAACATGCAGCCTGTCAGCGGTCATCGTGAATGGGTATTTCCCGGCATAAAAACACCATTGACCCACATGCACGAGCAAACAGCTAATGCGGCGCTGATTCGTATGGGATTAGGTGGTGAGTTGGTGGCTCATGGTATGCGTTCAATTGCCAGAACCGCAGCTGAAGAGAGTGGCAAGTTCAGAACAGAAGTTCTTGAAGCAGCATTGGCCCATACCAAGAGCACTGAAATCATAGCAGCCTACAATCGGGCTGAATATTTAGTGGAACGAGAAGTGCTTATGCAATGGTGGGGGGATTACGTTCAGGCACAGAAGTATAGGGCTATGGCAGCCTGATGTGGGTATATTTCACATCACACATGTTATCAAGAATAATTTTTTGACTTACATCACAAAAAAATGTTTTTGTGTAAAACTTGTTGCATTCTACGTATCTTTTTTAGAACCTGTTGTATATAAAGGGGTTTGTTAATTTATTAACGTTAAATAGTTTGACGATTGCGGACTTAAGGAAAAAAAATGATAGACATCAGTTCTGCTGAAGTTGAAAAAATCATAGTACATTATGTTGGTAATAAAATAAGAGAGGAAGGATTCAAATTTTCATCCAATGAAGCACATACAAATGAAAGTTTGAACGATCTATTATTAAAACATTATTTATTACCTCTTTCGAAAACAAATAACTGCTATAGATTTCACCATGAGTCTGACATCAACTTAAATGAATTACACCAATTTTCATCCCGAATATTTGATGATTCAAAAAATTTTAAAGAACAATCTATAAATATAGCAAAACATCTATATAGTTCATCAACCCACCCCAATATTTCAGGCGGTGATTTCATCATTATTCTTTTCTCAAATATAAAAGCAGATGACATATCTTGTCATGGCATTGCCGCATTACGAATAGAGAGCAAAGATGACTACTTGGATATAAAAAATAGCGATGGTGTATTCGAACTACATGAAAAAACAGGAATATCATTAAGTAAAATCCAAAAAGGGGCATTAATAATTTCCAATATAAATACAGTGTATGCCATTGATAACATGGGACAAAAAACCAAATATTGGTTAGATTCATTTTTGAAAGTAATTCCCATGAAAACATATTCTTCATGTATAAAAGCCAGTGGTGAAATATTGAACTCAATATGTTCAAAAATAAAAGACACAACTTCACCATTATTGCTAAACAATGATATCGGTCATAAAATAAATTCATCAGAAACAATTTCAATAAAAGAAATAAAAGAAATAGCGAGCAATCACTTATCTCTTGAAGAGATTGACTCTGTTTTATCTAACGTTAGTGAAAAATATGGTTTTAATTTGTCTGATGATATTGAAGTTGAATCAAAAGCATTACTTCCATATGCAAAAAAAATAGCCAACAAAGCAAGAATCACTGATGGTGTAAGCTTGATAATAACTAATAAAACATATCACATTGAAAACATTTCAATAACCCAAAAAGATAACAAACTACAAGCATTAATCGAAATGAATATAAAGGAATAATATCATGGGCGAACCATCAAAAAGATCTGGTGAAATTGGAGAAAAGCTCACTGAGCAAATATTATCCAGTATAGGATGGATCATTTCATTGCATAATGTACCAATAAAATGCAATACAGCAGAGCATGTATCAAAATCAGGAAAACAAAGAACAACACATGGTGAAGATCAAATATACATCTATCATAGCCCCTTTCACGATGAAACAACAAATATAGTTCATGTTTCTGTAAAAAACAATTTAGCAAAATACCCTGCTGAGGGAACATTAAAGTCAAAGTTTAAAGAGCATATAAAGGAATTACAGCAAACTATAGATTGCGCTAAAAATAGTCCAGAGTTAAAAGCACTAAATACAGCTAATAGGTCCAGAAAAAATAAAATAAATACAGGCCTCCTTATTTGGCTACATAATGATGAATCAAATATTGAATGCGATATCATATCAACTTTGGCTACAACACGCATTGACCAAACTGTAAAATATCCAGTATATGTTATTGATAATGCCAGAGCATCCTTTTTGCTAAAAACAATAGACGATGTTAAACGGCGATATGCTGATAAAAAAATCAATTTTTTCTACCCAAGAATAGGCTCATCGATTTTAGTAGAAGAAAATAGAGTTGGTAATAGCTTACCATTAGAATTAATAGCGTCAGAAATAATACCTTTTACAATAGACACAGAGACTGGTATCAGTTTGGTTTTCTACGCAAATCAGAGTTTTAGTAATGATTCCTACAAAAAACTAATATCCTATGCACTTCAGTTTTCAAATGGGCTAGTTCGTGAAATAAAAATTGGTATGCCTGACTATAATCCAACAAAACATGAACAAGAAGCCCAAATAGCAAGAATGAGTTTTTCAAATAGAGATGAAAGTATATCCCCCTTCTCTTTCAATCGGTCAATCCTTAGTTTACTGGAGTAACATTCATCATGGAAAATAAATTTGATATAAATTCCAATATATTATCTGGTGGCGACCTGAGAGTTCTCCTTAATAGTGAACACATTTCCTATGGTGAAATTCACAATACCTTAAAGAAGAAAGGTATATTTATTGGTGATGCAGATAAATCTATTACAGTTCCTTTACTATCATCAACTCTTCTTACACCAGATCAGTTTTCGCAACTAATTGAAACAAGTGTAAATAGAGAATCAACACCGAAAAATAAAACTTTATCACACGATTTGACTTCGGATGGTGTCGATTGGATTACACCACTTCGGGACTTATTCGAAGATCCATCAAATGGAACAAATTTAATTTTTGATATAGAAAATATTGAATTCATCGAATATCCTGATATAGTAATTGATGGAAATAAAATAATAGTTAACTATAAAATAAATAGAAAAGATTATAGCAAAGATTGGATCGAGCGAGAACTTAACTTCTCAGGAGAAGTCACTATCGAACGTATAGGAAACAAATTAAAACTTGATTTCTTAACAACTCACTCATCTAAAGAAACAGAAAAAATAAACAAAAAAATAACAGCAAAAATATCAAAATCATTGCATGATTTGAACATAGTAAAATCAGAGATACCTAATATTATAACATTTGGTTCATTTGATAATGAAGAAAGAGTTCGCTTCTTTAAGAGACTAACTGGAGGTTTGCCCAAGAAGATATCAACAGGGACTGTTGACAATATAGAAATTAATCTAGACCCTCAAGGTCCATCGATACCAAACGATCCACAGATATCTTGGATGAAGCAAACAGTTAAAAAAATAAAGATCGATGGGGAGAAGCTTAACGATATTTTCCTTATCTCTGATGAAAAATACTATGTGTATTTCCATATTCAAAAAATGGAGATTGAATATCGATTTTCATTCGGACAAAACGCTGGTAAATGCAAAGTATCTTTTTTATTCAGTTCCACTAGCAGGAAAAATGAATCATCAGAAGATAGTGAGTTCACTTTCTATTGTACGAAAATAACTTCAGACAATAATATGAATTTGGAATCGAAAAAAGCCATTTCTAAAAAGATTGAATACTCTTTGAAGGAATTAGTGGAGCTGAAATATGATGAAATCATATCAGAGCGTCTGTCTTGTGATAATGCAATAAAAAAGGCAACTTAAGAAAAATAAAATGTATCATTTTAAATAGAAAAAGAGTCATTATGACTCTTTTTCTTTCACCTCAATAGATTACCTAAACACAAGCATAAAAATATTGTGTCGATGTTCTACAGTGATCATTTTTACCACCACTACATGACGTTTCTGAGTCAGTATTTATCAGAATACTGTTTAGCCCTGATGAGCACGAGCAGCCACCTGTTGCTCTGTTAGGGACAGTACAGGACCATTTCACACTATTATAATATCGAACATAAATACCTGACGCCGCCGCAGGTGTAAGTTCTGACCATTTACCGCTGACACAGGATAAAACCTTACCAACACTGTCTCGGCCCACCAGACCATTAGGCGTACATTTCGCATTCAGTGTTGCCTGACCATTCAGGTGAAGATATTCACCCACTTTGATCCTGCCTACTGATTCAATGGTGCCATTGGATTTTATCGTTCCAGCAGTTAAATTTCCTGACGCATAAATATTACCTGCGCTGTTCATATAAGCTTTAACCGTTTTTCCTGTTCCAGCGCCAACAGTTCCAGACGCATATAAATCATAAGTGCGAACACCTCCGGCCCAGCCCGCAGGTAGATCGTTGGGATTGAGTCCGTTGGTCGCTATACGTCCACCAAACTTCGCCAGCCCTGTTGTAGAGAGCGTGTTGAGATAGGTATCAGATTTTGTAAGCATCCCTGCAATCCGGGCCATTCACTTTTTGAGATCCCGGCAACCAGCACTTTTGCCAGGACTGCAATCAGACAACTGCAATAAAAACAGATAATGACCAGGCCCGAGAAAAAAATAAAATACACGTGAAATACACGCACACGCTGAAAACATGGTAACAATAAAAGCCCACCATACTTCTAATGCAGAAAAAGTATCAATGCATGTAAATAATTCACAAAATCTATGGCACAAATTGCCAGGGATAACCCTTTTAAAACAATGTCTATTAGTTAAGACTTTCACTTCTTTAACGAATAAAATGAGGTTTTAAAATGGCTATTCCTGCTTACTTATGGCTTAAAGATGATGGAGGGGCTGATATAAAAGGCTCTGTGGATGTGCACAATCGCGAAGGCAGCATTGAGGTTTTATCATTCGGGCATGGGTTACACATCCCCACTGACGGCAACACAGGTAAACTAACCGGCACCCGAATCCATTCCCCTTTGATAATAGAAAAAGAATTCGACTCGTCGTCGCCATACCTTTATCGGGCCGTTGCGACAGGACAGACGTTAAAATCTGCTGAAATAAAGTGGTACCGAATCAGCGATGCAGGGCAAGAGGTTGAATACTTCAACATGTTCCTCGAGAACGTGAAGATCGTCGGCGTAACGCCAGTGATGCACAACGTAAAAAATGCAGATATGGAGAAGCATAACCACAACGAAGCCGTCGAGTTACGCTATGAAAAAATCACCTGGAAACATTGTGACGGTAACATCCAGTTTACTGACGGGTGGAACATGCGAGTAACAGTATGATTATTGCCAGATATGCGTTAAACGGCTTACCAACCTCTATCCTCAGCGTTCCCGGTGTCGGCAATTTCCCTGCGTTCTCCGGCCAACTTTATGGGCGTAATAATGTAACGATGGCAAGCAGGGAAGACATCGGTCCGATCCCGCCAGGCCGTTACTTTATTGTGGGCCGCAAAAGTGGCGGGCGTCTCGGTGGGCTCAGAAATTTTTTCCTCAAAAATTTCTATGGCACGGATCGAGAATCATGGTTTGCGCTGTATAAAGAGGATTGGCAGATTGACGATTCGGTTTTTGTTGAAGGGGTAAAGCGTGGAAATTTTCGACTTCATCCCATTGGCCAATGGGGTTAAGTGAAGGATGCATTACGTTATCTTTCCAAAGCGATTTCGACTACCTCAGTAAAGCTCTGTCCAAAACCACAAATGATGCAGGTACCCTGTAGTAGTTTTAAGGCATACGGAACAATCACGGTGACTTGATGATCGCTAAATCCCTTACGTTGATAACACTGCTGGTCGTTTGGTTTATCGTTGTTGCCGCTGTATGGTCGCTGGTGTTTCCCCTTGAATGGGTTTTGTATCTTGATGGTTTCCTGGTATCCCACAGCATACATATCTATGGAGAACACGAATTCGGTGACGAACGGATCTATGACTTTATGGCAGATCTCACCCTGGTCAGTTCAGCGTTACTATCCATCATACTGACCCTCCTCACTTACCGACTGATCCGCCGTAAGTAATATATGTGCAGGCCGTAACATCCTGCCCAGTGATCGGCGTAACCCTGCTTGCTAAATACCACCATGCAAGGACTATTTGCCTGGCGGATCTCCGAATGTACACCCGTTATCTGCAACCCGTTTCACCCCTGCCGCCCTTTCTCTGAAGCCCCCTCGCATTTTTTACTTTTCCAGGCTCATTAATGGCTGTGTTTATATTCAGCTTATTCGTTTCGCAGTAGGTTGGTCGGGTCGTTTAATACGTTTAATCGCGGCCTGACGGTGTTTGCCCACCGCCAGGCCGCTAACCACCACCAACTAAATCGGAGTTGATTATGGCTGAGTCGGAGTTTAAACCAGCAGGTACGTTTTCCCAAACCGTGGCGGAAGATGGGAAAAATACAGCCACGTTTCACGAGCTGTTTCGCAAAAAAAACGTTTATCGTTTGCATGACGCCACGCCGGTGAGCGCGACGTTCCATACGCGAACAACCGCTAAAGGAGAAACAGCGGTGTGCGGCGAGCTGTATTCGCGTATCCGCTACCATCATATTGAGCTGCGCGGCGAGTGGCTGGTCGCGGCAGGTTTTATCGAGGGAATGCCGGTCAAAATTCGGGTGATGCCGGATTGCATCGTGATCACGCCCCAGCATACCCGCGAGCTGTGGGGATGCATTGAGGGGATGAGCGTCACCTTTATCAACCAACGCAATGTCAACCTGTGGATGGAGAAGTTCCCTGGCGCGTTACATAACACTGGCGACATACCGGTACACCGCCGTAAACCATAGACCAACGGGAACGGGGTCCGTGATGCAAAGAGACGCGCCCGGCGCGTCTGTTATTTTAGTGACCAGAAGTAGGGAGTTACCGGCATATCACCCGACACGCAGGTGATATGCCTGCTGCTTAGAAGGAATAACGCATTCCTAATGTGCCCTGGGTGTCGTTGTAACCCTGACCGCCCAGTTGTTCAGCGACGTTCCCCCAGAATGACAACTGCCGGTTGATTTTCCCTTCCACACCGACTTTGATTTCACCGATGTTGTGGGTGCCATCCACCTGCGTGTTAACGCCATCCATCGTCGCGCCGTAAGCGCTGGTGTTATGGATCCAGTTTACTTCTGCGAACGGCTCAAACTCGCGCTGAGTCATGCCATCAAGCTGGCTTTTCCCTTTCAGGAACGCCCGGAATCCCAGGCGGGTTTGTACATTATTGTCCCCGGAGCTACTTACCTGCGTACCGTTCTGCTCGGTGTGATTATCCGCGGTGACGCCCATCCAAATGACCTGCGCTTTAGGCTGAATAAAGACGTCATTGGCGGATCCGGCAAACGTCTCATATTCCCCTGTTTTATAGGTATACCCCGTTTCCAGAGAGGCCGTCATGCCTTTTGACGTATAGCGCTCGGCCGCCAGTCCTTCGCCCTCAACGCGGTTATCAAACCAGTTGTACAGTGCCCAGGAATCCACATAGCCTCCCTGGTTCTCTTCTCCATTCGCATACCAGGTACCGTACACACCCACACTGTAGCCGTTGACGCTGCCTTTTGAGGTTAACCCGGAGCCCTGAGAGACACTGTTGCTGCGCTCATTGGCATAACCACCCATCACCCCAGCGAGAAAGCGGTTTCTACCGTCGGTAGAACCATTGACAATATCGCCGCCCATTTGCAGGACATAGCGGTTAGCCTGAGTGGAAATGGCGCCCGCGCCAGCGTCGGCATTATTATGCCCGCCGACGTTGCGTATCCAGAATGAAGACGCACCTTCCCCCTGTGACGGCAAGAAGTTCTGCGCATTCCCCAGGCGGTCGTACAGCGTCATCGCAAACAGCGTATTCGCGGCACGAATATTATCAATGTAGGAGCCAATCTCCGGTCGCAGTGAAGGTCTGGCAGATTGCGACTGACTGTCCGGGTCGCCACTGCGGTTCACATTAAGCGAAGTCAGATACCAGGAGTCGGCATTCCCGCCATTCCCGCCACGCACCAGCGAGTAGTCATAGGCGCCGGAAGCAATAGTACCGATGCTCTTACGGTAACCATCCGATTTAGCCGAGAGGAAAAAGGCATTTGGATCGGTAGTACTCCCGTTGCGCGCATCCACCAGCAGAATCCCCGTCTGCGTTTGCGCACCATTACCGCCCGCATGTTTAATCACTACCGCAGTATTCCCCGTCGCCTTTGCGTTATCCAGCACCAGGCGATCGCTGGCAGAGCTGTCATCCCCCATAAAGGTGTTCAGAATGAGCTGGCCCTGATTGCCGACATAGTCATTTTTGACCGTCAGCGTATTTCCGGCCTGCCCTTGTTGCCCCGCGAGGTTGATAGTCCCATTGTTGGTGAGCCCGTTTGCCAGCGTCAAATTGCTGACAGGCGTGCTTTGTTGCCCGGACAAAGCGTTAAGCGCGGCCACAGTACCGTTGTTGGTGACATGTCCCGCCACGACGCCGGTACCGGATAACGTTCCGCTGTCAGAAATGGTCACATCGCCCGCCCCCAGGCCTGCACCCTGATGGTTGATATCGCCCACCACCAGCGTACCGCCGTCCACCGCCGTGCCGCCGGTGTAGGTATTGGCGGCATTCAGAACCAGCGTACCCAAATCCGTTTTACGCAGTTGAACATCACCAAAAAGCGTGTTGTCGATAGTGGCAATATCAACTGCGCCATCGGTGGTGCCATTCCCCACCCGAATCACCGACGCCGGAGAATCCGCGCTGGTCTGTGCGAGCTGAATGGCATCGCCAGTCAGGTGATAACCGTTGGCATCAAACTGCATCCCGCCAGCGGTCACCTGCCCCAGGCTGTTATCCACGCGAACCGTACCCGGCGATGCGGTGAAAACCGCAAACGCAGCATCGCTGAACGGTGCGTTGACAGACCCGCTCCAGGTTGTCCAGTTCGAATTTCCGCGGGAGTTTTGCCAGAGGCCATCGCCGCCATCAATAATCCCGTCATTACGACCGCCGTTCGCCCCATCCCAGAAGCTCAGGGTCAGTCCGTTGGTGTTGATGAGGTTGACCTGCTTTTGCACGCTGGTCTGAACGTAGTAATTCGGTGAGGGGATAGTCCCTATCTGCAGACCATTATTGGTCAGGTTACCGTCATAAGTGAAAACCCGGTAAATACCTGGGTCAAAACTGCCACCTGGCGTGGTTTTCACATTAATGGTTCCATCCAGCGTCAGGTCACCGTGCACCTTAACCAGATCATTCAGCGCACCACCGGGTACCCCGGCCTGGCCAAAGTGATAATCCAGCAACGAGCCGTTGCTGAGCCGCAGGTTTTGTTGAATGGTCAACGTCCCGGGCACCGAACCCACATTCCCGGGCGCAAGCGTCGCGCCATCCGCCACCGCCACGCTGCCGCCCAGGGTGCCATTCCCGCCAAGCGTGGCCCCCGTGTTAACGGTCGTCAACCCGGTAGCCGCCGACTGATTACCATTGATAATCAATGTCCCGGCAGAAACCGCCGTGGCGCCAGTATAGCTGTTATCCGCCGTGAGGATCGTCGTACCGGTTCCGGCCTGGGTGAGGTTACCGCTCCCGGAAATCTGCCCGTCGACGTTCAACGTATCATTGCGATCAATAACCAGTGAACCGTTGTTCAACACATTGCCAGACAGAGAGCCGGTGCTGCCGCCGTCGCCCAATTGCAGGGTTCCCCCCGCGATGGTGGTTCCGCCAGAATACGTATTGGTGCCCGTCAGCAGCATTAGTCCATCGCCACTTTTTGTTAGCGCTCCCTGGCCAGAAATCACGCCCGAAAGCGCAAGCGTAGTCGAAGGCGCAACGTCAATGTTCCCACCGCCCTGCCCCAGCACAATATTGCGCAGCGTCGAAATGCTGGCCGTTGTCGCAAGCGTTGCGTTATTCAGCAGCGTCAGAACGCCGCTCACGTCTCCCAGAGCGCCATCGGAACTTACTGACAGCGTGCCGCCGCTAATTTTCCACGGGGTTAATTGCGTGGTGGTACCGGTTAACTGCCACGTGCTGGCGCCCGTTTTTTCGAAGGCGCTAAACCCCTGAAACTGACCATTACCGCCGGTTGGGACGAGTTGACTGACGTCAAACACCGTTGCCCCACCCCCTTGCGGCTGCGTCGTATCGCCCCCCAACGCCAGAGTATTCGTTGACCCGGCCATGCCCACCACGTTACCGACGAACGACCAGCCAGCCTGAAGTTCCAGTCGGTTCACACCGCCGGTAAACGCTACCGCATTCGCCTGTCTCTGCGTTCCGCCGCCAAACAGAGGGGCGCCACTCACGCCGCCCTTAATCGCGCCAGCGTTCACGACAGATAAATTGGCGCCTTTAATCCCCGCGCCTCCATCACCAAGCCAGCCATTGGCGCGATTCCCTCCCTGGGCCCCCCCTTCGCCAGCACCGCCAGCCCCTCCATTGCCAAACGCAAAAGACGGCCCGCCGTTGCCGCCGGTAATCACCCCGTTATTCACTACCGAGATCGTGTTCTGACCATTGCCGGACACCAGAATCCCCGCACCGCCGCCACCGCTCGCAGAGATACTGGCGGACGGAAGAAGGCCGCCATCCCCTCCGGTAATGCTCCCCCCGGCAAGGTTAGTGACGTTCGCATTGGTGACAATGGCTGCGCCACCGCCGCCCCCGGCAATGGCCCGGCCACCAACACCACCGGTAATCGAGCCCCCTTCGTTGGTGAGACTCGTCGTTGTTCCCCCCGTCATCACAACCCCGGTACCGCCGCCGCCGCCCGAGCTTCCGCCGGTCTGCCCCGTTCCCCCCGCGCCACCGGTAATGGCCGCGCCGTTGCCCGTCAGGATCAGGCTGCCATCGGTCAGCACACCGGCGCCACCGCCACCGCTGCCCGTATCCGAGTTGTCGGGGCCGCCAGATCCACCGACGCCCCCGGTCACTACGGCGCCCTGAATGGTAAGTTGCGAGTTACCGGAAACCACAATCCCGGTTCCCCCACCCCCGCCGCCGCCAGCCGGCCCCTGCTTCCCGCCATTGGTGCCATTGACGCCCGATACGCCGTTGGTGATGGTCTGTGGCACCGTAATACGCATACCCGGGTCGCCCCCTAATCCAGCCGCATTACCACCCTGCCCATCAGCGCCTTTACCCTCCGTTGCGCTACCACCACCGCCGCTCCATGTGGCGCCACCTGCTCCACCGCCACCGGTTACCTGGCTCCCTGCACCACCCGGTACGCCTGACAATGCGCCATCACCTCCCGCATGGGCATCGGATAGCGTTAAAGAGGTGATAACCATGAAGGTAAATATCCCGCCCAACCAGGTAAATTTTCTGGCCCGGATAATATTACTGTGCAGTGGATAGAATGGGCGTACCGAGGCCTTATTTAAAGTTTTTAACATTATTGTTCTCGTGAGATATTGCCGTTCCCCTTAACAACAGATGTACCCGCCCGCAGTGAGCAAAAATAAATGCACTGGGCGAAACTAACGTTTTCAAGAGGAGTCAAACGTCCGAAGAATGACAGGACTATTCAGCAATAGCTTATATACGCTCATCTCACATGTAAAAATAAATTTTGAATATCGAAATCATAGATAAAATCAATCAAATTCCTAACATACTGAAAATAATGAATTATTCAAAAAATAAAAAAATAGCAAGGAGATTGATGCGTATTATTACGCACCGGGAAATGTTTTATTATGCTAAACAATTTTAAATAAATAAATATTTTAATTCTGCACATGCATTATTTCCACAGGAAATACCAACGCTAATAAATGCTGTCTTACAACAGATAAAATATATTACCTACTGGAATTACCACTTTATTTCCTCATCCACCTCTATAACAGGTGGATAATGCTACCTTCACCGCCGCGACGCAGCACCGTAGCGGTCGTTCTGACCATCGACTTCAGCGTCTGAGCCGCCTTATTGGTGCGAAACTCCTGCCAGAAACGCAATACACCGCTCAGGCTGACTTGGTCAGAATCATAGTCCCCACCGGTTCTTCTGATTTTAGCGCTGGACGAACGCGCCCCTTCGCAAGCGAGGGGCGTAAACCTGACGGTCGTCAGGTCTCAGGGGAAAACCGATGCTAAAAACAGGGGGCTATTTTTTTAATTCTTTTTTCACTTCATCCTTAATATTCTTCAGCGCGCTTTGCGGATGTTTTTTGCAAAGTTCAATGGTCAACGGAACTGCCGTGGTCTCGGTTTCGTTGAAATCCACGTAGTCGCCGCCTTTAAAGTCTTCGTCTTCATTCAGCATCCAGAACGCGACCGGCGCCATGGTCTGCGGATTGAGATCGATGAACTCCTGGCAGTTCATATTTTTAGGGGTAACGCCCTTAGAGACTGCACTGACGCCGGCGGTAACCAGTACTGCTGCGACAAAAACACCCACCGTAGACAGTGTAAATCGGTTAATCATAATACACTCCATAAACACATAATAAGGCTATGCTAAATACGACCGGCACCACTGGATATGCCGGATGGGCAGATAATACCTCGTCAAAAAATAAAGGGAGGGATTCCCCCTAAAAATAGCCATTTGTCATATTTTGCAGCGCTCATTTTTATATTTTCCGGCTGTGATGCTTCTCGCAGCACGCAAGGACTGGAGCCCGTATTCTGGTGGCAGATAACATGAGTGGATGATTTTGCCTATGGAACCGCTGCACGCCATCGTCCTGACGGTGGGTTTGTTCGTCCTCACCTTTTTCAACCCCGGCGCTAACCTGTTTGTCGTGGTGCAAACCAGTCTGGCTTCCGGACGACGCGCGGGAGCGCTGACCGGTCTTGGCGTAGCGCTGGGAGATACCTTTTACTCCGGGCTGGGTCTGTTCGGTATGGCCACACTCATCACGCAGTGCGAAGGGCTTTTCTCGATAATTAAGGTTGTCGGCGGCGGCTATCTGCTGTGGTTTGCGATAAAAAGCATGAAGCGTCAGCCCTCGCCGCAGTCATCCGCGCTGCTGCAGCCGATTACCGCGCCGTGGCACGTTTTCTTTCGCACCGGCCTGCTGACCTGCCTGTCAAATCCGCAGACCGTGCTGTTTTTTATCAGTATCTTTTCCGTCACGCTCAGCGCCGCCACGCCAACATGGGCAAAGCTGCTGGCGTGGTGTGGTATTGTGCTGAGTTCGGTCATCTGGCGACTCTTTCTCAGCCAGGCCTTCTCGTTGCCCGCCGTGCGCCGCGGCTACGCCCGGGTTCAACGTATCGCCAGCCGGGTAATCGGCGCGGTGATCGGCGTTTTCGCGCTCAAATTGATTTACGAAGGCGTCATGCGCAAATAGCGCTGGAGGATAACAACAGAAACGGGGCTGCCAGCGCAGCCCCGTTTTCGTTACATCAGTCGCGGGTTTGTACCCAGAATGCGTGAATCAACCCCGGAATATAGCCGAGCAGCGTCAAAATGATATTAATGATGAACGCCCAGCCGAACCCTTTGCCCAGCAGTACGCCCAGCGGCGGGATCAAAATAGTAAAAACAATACGCCAGAAACCCATACACACTCCATACAAACAGCCAATGTTAAAAGAGATCTCTCTCTAAGCCAGGCCATTATGCGGCGTCCAGACGGGGTTGTCCGGTGCGTTTACCCTATTTTACATCTTGGTAACAAAACAATTTGCAACAGTGGGGATTTTGCGACGACATGAAAAAAGGGCAATCTGCCCTTTTTTCATCCACTGATAATGCCATTACCGTTTGAAAGAGACCTTTTCCGGCTCGGTCAGATGCAGCGTGGTTTCTGCGGGTACGGTTTGAGCGATCACGTTGCCGTGGCGGATAGAGTAGCGGGTAGGGACCTGGCGGCGTACGGCGTCAAATCCGTTTTCCGCTGGCAAAATGACCAGATTGCCGCTATTGCCGATAACAATGCCATAGTCCTGCAGGTTGAGTGTTTTGGCGCTGTGGGTGGTTATCAGATTAAGCCCGTCATCAATTTGACGGTACCCCATCAACTGGCACACATGCAGCCCCATATGCAGGACTTGCAACATATTGGCGGTTCCCAGCGGATACCAGGGGTCGAACACGTCATCGTGACCGAAGCAGACATTGATGTCGTTCTCAAGCATCTCCTTGACTCGCGTCACGCCGCGGCGTTTCGGGTAGCTGTCGAACCGTCCCTGCAGGTGAATATTCACCAGCGGGTTAGCGACAAAATTGATGCCAGACATCTTCAATAAACGAAAGAGGCGCGAGGCATAAGCCCCGTTGTACGAATGCATCGCCGTGGTATGGCTGGCGGTCACGCGCGCGCCCACGCCGTCGCGATGCGCCAGCGCCGCTACCGTCTCAACAAAACGCGACTGCTCGTCATCGATTTCGTCGCAATGCACATCAATCAGACGGTCGTATTGTTGCGCCAGGGCGAAAATCTTATGTAACGACTCAACACCGTACTCCCGGGTAAACTCAAAATGCGGGATGGCGCCAATGACATCGGCGCCGAGGCGCAGCGACTCTTCCAGCAGGGCTTCGCCGTTCGGGTAGGAGAGGATCCCTTCCTGCGGAAAGGCCACAATTTGCAGTTCCAGCCATGGCGCGATCTCTTCCTTTACCTCAATCATGGCTTTCAGGGCCGTGAGCGTCGGATCAGAGACATCGACATGCGTTCTCACATGCTGTATCCCGTTGGCAATTTGCCACTTCAGGGTTTGCATGGCGCGGGTTTTCACATCGTTATGCGTCAGCAGCGCTTTGCGCTCCGCCCAACGTTCAATCCCTTCAAACAGAGTACCGGATTGATTCCAGTTGGGTTCGCCTGCTGTTTGCGTGGTGTCGAGATGAATATGCGGCTCAACAAAAGGCGGGATCGCGAGCCCGCCTTCGGCGTCCAGACTCTTCCCTGTGGCTGGCGGTGCAGTATCCTGCGGTTCAATGCGGCTGAAGCACCCATTTTCAATAGTAATCTGCCACAACCCTTCACGGCCCTGGAGACGAGCATGATGGATAACGAGTGAATTACTCTGCATTTTCAACCTCCGGGGAAGTAACAAAACGACGATTCATCAACAACGTCAGGGAAACATAACTCGCTACCCCGCCCAGAACTGCGTTCACGGGCACAATACCCGGAATATAGTGGCCAGCAGCGATACCCAGCGCGACCGACAGTATGGCTATCCAATTCACTGACGTAAAGCGGGCGGTACTGAAGTTGGCATAGCGCTGACGGTTCAGCAGATAGTCCGCGATAATCACTCCGCCAATGGGCGGAATGGCGGAGGAAAGAAAAGTTAACCAGCCGACGAAATTGTTATACAGCCACAGTGCGCACAGGGTGCCAATGATGCCATTGACCACTGACAGACCACGGCTGGAGAGCCCGGTGATGTTAGCGAAACCGAGGCCAGAGGCATAGAGAGCATTATCATTGGTGGTCCAGATATTCAGGCCCAGAACGATAATTGCCGGAATTAACAATCCCTGAGCAATCATGACATCTGAAATGTCTGATTGCCCGGCTGCCGCCGCACCCGCCGCGCCAAAAATAAACATCAGCGAGTTGCCGAGGAAGAAGGCAATCATCGCCACAATGACCGCGCTTTTGGCGTTGCGTCCAAAGCGCACGAAATCAGCAGTCAGCGTTCCGGCACTGACAAATGACCCGACCACCAACGCCAGCGCCGTGGAGAAATCCAGTGGGGTGCTGGGGACAATCGATTTCAACTGCGCGAGTCCACCGACCTCATTTACCGCCAACCAGACCGAGTAACTGCCCAGTATGGCAATGGCAGGCACCGCCACCGCAGAAAGAATCGTTAATGCCGAGATGCCAAAGAAAATCGTCACCGTCATCAGGATACCTGAAATCGCTATCAGGAGATTAACATCCAGGCCGGTCGCTTTACCGACCGGAATGGCGAACATGGCCACGCCGACCCCGAACCAGCCGACCTGAGTGCCGCCGAGCAGTAATGAAGGAAGCCATGAGCCTTTGATGCCAAAGGAGTAACGCGCGAGGAGATGAGTCGAAAGTCCGGTCTTTGCGCCGATATAACCGAGAAATGCAGTGTAGATACCGAGAAGGAGATTACCGAAGATAACTGCTAAGAAGAAATCATTGTATGTCAGACCGGTACCGAGTGTTCCTCCTGTCCACATACTGGCTGAAAAAAACGTTAATCCCAACATGACACACGTTAACGAGATTACGCCCTTTCGCGCAGCCAGGGGGACGGCCCCCTGGCTGTAATTATTATCGTTCGACACTATTTCCCCTTGAGCTCTGAATAAAAATCTGCGGCAGATTATAGATCGCAGCAAAAATAGCAACCGATTTCGTTTCAATATTTGTTTATTTATACACCCGCCGTTAGTCGCATTCTGGCGCATGATCTGCGTGGTGATTAAGATGTACAACCGCGTACGACACCTTACTGCTCGCTTTACATAACCACCCAACTAAAATGCATAAAACACCACCATCAGCTTTAGCATCATCGTCCAGATTAAGATTGAATCTTGGTTAAAAAAACCGCTTGTGACAGAGATCGCAAGGCCGCGCCTCAGTAAACACTGCCCCTTCCGTTCACGAAAAACGAATTAACACTAATTTATTGATTTATAATCATAAAATAACCAATGACAACAATTATAGCGCCGCGAACAAAAAACAATCAACGGCAGAGTATTTTATAGACAAAAAGCCATTAAATAAAAATGTTTCACTAGTTGTTAGTTTTATTGTAGATGGATAATCTATATACAGAAAATCAGGCAAACCATTGCTCTGATTAACCACGATTTTAACCGATACTTCGCCACTCTTTTCGAGGATCAGACCAATGTTCTCTGCGCAGTCACGCCTGCGTCATGCGGTAGCCGACACGTTCGCCATGGTGGTTTACTGTTCCGTCGTGAACATGCTGATTGAAGTTTTTCTCTCCGGGATGAGCTTTGAGCAGTCGCTTTCTTCGCGTCTGGTCGCAATCCCGGTCAACATACTCATTGCATGGCCGTACGGTTTGTATCGCGACTGGGTCATACGCTATGCCCGCCGCCTCAGTCCGTCGAAAGGGATGAAGAATCTGGCTGATGTGCTGGCTTATGTCACCTTCCAGTCGCCAGTTTACGTCGTGATCCTGCTGTCGGTGGGCGCAGACTGGCAACAGATTGCCGCTGCGGTAAGTTCGAACATCGTGGTTTCAATGATGATGGGCGCCGTCTACGGCTATTTTCTCGATTACTGCCGCCGCCTTTTCCGGGTCAGTCAGTACGCCTGAATACTGACGACTGGCGTGATGCCAGTCGTCAACTTATTGCCCGTCGCCGAACAACCCATCCAGAAAACGTTCCAGCGCCACCCGCGAACTGAACCCGTGTGGAATACCGTAATGCTCCTGCGCATCACCGCCTAAATAAAGCGGAAACTGCAGGTAGTGATCGCAGGTTTTGATATCTGAGGCGGGTTCCGCCAGCGAAAAACTGCGCTCTTTTAACGCCGGATGAATGATAAGCGCCGTCCTGCCCATACGCGCTTCGCGATTGACATAAACATAGTTGTCGCCACGCCGATAACCATACGTTTTTTGCGTTACGGCATCCATCGTAAAGCCAGATTTCTCAAGAACGCGCGCCACCTCATCGGGTCGTAAATACATAATCATTCCTCGTTATCTTTTACTGCCACGCCACCTTACCGTATTCAGCATTAACGCCGCTTTCAGAAAAATCCATAAAGCAGCCATTGGGTCGTGATTTACATCAGACATTTTCAAGCGAGATACCGGTGAATATTGGCGAAATGCGAAATGATCCCCAATACTGTTACTGTCAGTGAAGATAATAAATACGCGTCCCCCCCCTGCAGGCTTCGGTTTGCAGGGGCATTCTTTTAACGCCCGCGGATTCGCGCCGTCATTGCCGACGGCAAACGCTATCTGGAACATTTCCCGGATCGCATAGTGATGGGAAAAACGGTCGATACCCACGACAAAGATTGGGATGTTAAAATCGCTATGTCCAGGCGAATATCACCCGGAACCTCTCCCGGATAATTCCCCCGGGAGAGAGCCTCATCACAAAAATAAACAAAAAAGATTTGCATCGTCATTTACGTGACATATTCATGCGAATCCTCCCAGTTCCCGTTCAATTCCTGCGCATTGACAAAAAAATATCAACTTGCACGCAATTGCTCTCAGCCCTTATATCACGGGGGATAACGCCTTAATACGCCATTGCACATTCACACAACGTCAGGACATTGAGGGTTGTCTCAGAATCTGAGTATGTTAGGGTATAGCCAGTCAATTATTCTCATCAGGTATTATATCGACATAAATAATCAACAGGAAATCTTCTATTGCATGTCAATTAAATTAGAAATCAAAAATTTATATAAAGTATTTGGCGAGCATCCGCAGCGCGCCTTCAAATATATCGATAAAGGCTTATCCAAAGAGCAAATTCTGGAGAAAACGGGCTTATCAATTGGCGTCAAAAACGCCAGTCTGGCCATTGAAGAAGGCGAGATATTTGTCATCATGGGATTATCCGGTTCGGGTAAATCAACCCTGGTACGCCTTCTCAATCGCCTGATTGAACCTACCCGCGGACAGGTCCTGATTGACGGTGTAGATATCGCCAAAATATCAGAGACTGAACTTCGCGAGGTGCGCAGAAAAAAGATTGCGATGGTCTTTCAGTCATTCGCCCTGATGCCGCATATGACCGTACTGGATAATACCGCCTTCGGTATGGAATTAGCGGGAGTACCGTCTCAAGAACGCCAGGAAAAAGCCCTTGATGCGCTACAGCAGGTGGGGCTGGGTAATTATGCGCACGCCTACCCTGATGAGCTTTCCGGGGGGATGCGTCAGCGCGTTGGCCTCGCCCGCGCCTTAGCCATTAATCCGGATATATTATTAATGGATGAAGCCTTCTCGGCGCTCGATCCCTTAATTCGTAGCGAGATGCAAGATGAACTGGTAAAGCTGCAGGCCAAACATCAGCGCACCATTGTGTTTATTTCCCACGATCTCGACGAAGCCATGCGCATTGGCGACCGTATCGCCATTATGCAAAATGGCGAGGTGATTCAGGTCGGTACCCCGGATGAAATTCTCAATAATCCGGCGAATGATTATGTCCGGACCTTCTTCCGCGGCGTGGATATTAGCCAGGTGTTCAGTGCCAAAGATATTGCACGGCGTACGCCAGTGGGGCTTATTCGAAAAACGCCGGGATTTGGCCCGCGCTCGGCCCTCAAACTGCTGCAGGATGAGGACCGGGAATTTGGTTATGTGATTGAGCGTGGAAATAAGTTTGTGGGTACGGTGTCTATCGATTCCCTGAAAACGGCGCTGGCTGCCGGTCAGGGTATTGATACGGCCCTGCTCGACGCGCCGCAGGCCGTCGATGCCCAAACGCCGCTAAGCGAGTTGCTCTCTCATGTTGGTCAGGCGCCGTGCGCAGTACCGGTGACCGATGAAGAACAACAATACGTCGGCATCATTTCAAAACGAATGCTGCTGCAAGCTTTAGATCGCGAGGGGGCAACCAATGGCTGATCAATCTAATCCGTGGGCAACCACACCGGCGGCGGACAACGCCGCGCAAACCGCAGACGCCTGGGGCACGCCGACAGCAGCGCCGACAACCCACGGCGGCGCCGACTGGCTCAACAGCGCGCCTGCGCCGCAGGCCGAACACTTCAATATTATGGACCCGTTCCATAAAACGCTGATCCCGCTCGACAGTTGGGTCACCCACGGCATCGACTGGATGGTTATGCATTTTCGCCCGCTATTCCAGGGGATCCGCGTGCCGGTGGATTACATTCTCAGCGCCTTTCAGCAACTGCTGCTCGGCATGCCTGCGCCCGTCGCGATCGTGCTGTTTGCGCTGATCGCCTGGCAAATCGGCAGCGCCGGAATGGGGGTCGCCACGCTGGTGTCGCTCATTCTCATCGGCGCCATCGGCGCATGGTCGCAGGCGATGGTGACGCTGGCGCTGGTGCTGACCGCCCTGCTGTTCTGCGTGGTCATCGGCTTGCCGCTCGGCATCTGGCTTGCCAGAAGCCCGCGGGCCGCGAAAATTATCCGCCCGCTGCTTGATGCGATGCAGACCACGCCAGCGTTTGTTTATCTGGTGCCTATCGTGATGCTGTTTGGTATCGGCAACGTGCCGGGGGTGGTGGTCACCATTATCTTTGCCCTGCCGCCCATCGTACGCCTGACCATTCTCGGAATTAACCAGGTGCCAGCGGACCTTATCGAGGCCTCGCGCTCATTTGGCGCCAGCCCGCGCCAGATGCTGTTCAAAGTACAACTTCCGCTGGCGATGCCGACCATTATGGCCGGGGTAAACCAGACGCTGATGCTGGCGCTCTCCATGGTCGTGATCGCCTCAATGATTGCCGTCGGCGGTTTGGGTCAGATGGTGCTGCGCGGCATTGGTCGTCTCGATATGGGCCTGGCCACTATCGGCGGCGTCGGCATTGTCATACTGGCGATTATTCTCGATCGCCTCACCCAGGCAGTGGGCCGCGATTCCCGCAGCAAAGGAAATCGTCGCTGGTACACCACCGGCCCTGTCGGGTTGCTTACGCGCCCTTTCACCCAGTAACGATGTAGTTCTCCCCGGTGGCGGCCGCTGCCGGGTCTACAACGTCCCACCTGAAAAGAAGGAACAACGATGCGACATCACCTCATTATTGCTACCGCGTTTGCCGCCCTTGTCTCTGCAAGCGGCATCGCTGCTGAGCTACCCGGAAAAGGCATTACCGTCCAGCCGGTGCAAAGCACCATCTCCGAAGAGACCTTCCAGACCCTGCTGGTCAGCCGCGCGCTTGAAAAGCTGGGCTATACGGTTAAGGCGCCGAGCGAAGTGGATTACAACGTCGGCTACACCTCAATTGCCTCTGGCGATGCCACTTTTACCGCCGTGAACTGGCAGCCGCTGCATGACGACATGTATGCCGCTGCGGGCGGTGATAAAAAGTTTTATCGCGAGGGTGATTTCGTCACCGGCGCGGCGCAGGGTTACCTCATCGATAAGAAAACCGCCGAGCAGTACCACATCACCAAAATCGATCAGCTCAAGGATCCGAAAATCGCCAGACTGTTCGACACCAACGGCGATGGTAAAGCGGATCTCACCGGCTGTACGCCCGGCTGGGGTTGTGAAGCAGTCATTAACCACCAGATAGACGCCTACGGCCTGAGCAACACCGTGGTGCACAATCAGGGCAACTACGCCGCGATGATGGCCGATACCATCACCCGTTATAAAGAAGGTAAGCCGGTGCTGTACTACACCTGGACGCCGTACTGGGTAAGCGACGTGCTGAAGCCGGGCAAGGATGTGGTCTGGCTGCAGGTGCCGTTCTCCTCCATGCCTGGCGAACAGAAGGATATCGATACCAAACTGCCGAACGGCGCCAACTACGGCTTCCCGGTCAACACGATGCATATTGTGGCCAATAAAGCCTGGGCGGAGAAAAACCCGGCAGCGGCGAAGCTGTTTTCACTGATGAAGTTGCCGATTGCCGATATCAACGCCCAAAACGCCATGATGCATGAAGGTCGCGCCTCGCAAGCGGATATCCAGGGCCATGTTGACGGCTGGATCGGCGCGCATCAACAGCTGTTTGACGGCTGGATCCAGCAGGCGCTGACGGCCCAGAAATAACCGGCCTGACAACACCCTTTCCCGTCCGGGAGAGGGTTCCCCCCGCCTTAACCGCACAAACCAACACGCGACAAATCAACCCCCTTCAAAAACCTTCGTTATGATAAATATCCAAAAACATAATCACCTGATAAACGATCCCTGAAGACAATGACGAAAACTTCTCATGGGCTTAGCCCGTCGCTGATACTGCTGATGTCCGTTGCGACAGGCCTTGCCGTCGCCAGCAATTACTATGCCCAACCGCTGCTCGATACCATCGCACGCGCCTTTTCCCTGAGTGCCGGACAGGCGGGGTTCATCGTGACCGCCGCTCAACTCGGCTACGCCGCAGGCCTGCTGTTTCTGGTACCGCTCGGCGACATGTTTGAACGCCGCGCGCTGATTGTCTTCATGACGCTGCTGGCCGCAGGCGGCATGCTGATCACCGCCAGCAGCCAGTCGCTCGGCGTGATGATCCTCGGTACCGCGCTGACGGGGCTCTTCTCCGTGGTGGCGCAAATCCTGGTGCCGCTGGCCGCGACCCTCGCCACGCCGGACAAACGCGGCAAAGTGGTCGGCACCATCATGAGCGGGCTGTTGCTGGGGATCCTGCTTGCTCGTACAGCGGCGGGGTTACTCGCCGACCTTGGCGGTTGGCGGACGGTTTACTGGCTGGCGTCGGCGCTGATGGCATTGATGGCACTGGCGCTGTGGCGCGGTCTGCCGACGGTGAAACAGGAAACCCATCTGAATTACCCGCAGCTGTTAGGTTCGGTGTTCAGCCTGTTTATCCATGACCGCCTGCTACGCACCCGTGCCCTGCTCGGCTGTCTGACCTTCGCCAACTTCAGTATTCTCTGGACGTCGATGGCTTTTCTGCTGGCCGGTGCGCCGTTCCACTTTTCCGAAGGGGTTATCGGCCTGTTCGGTCTGGCAGGCGCGGCGGGGGCGTTGGGCGCGCGTCCGGCGGGCGGGCTGGCGGATAAGGGCAAATCGCATCTCACCACCACCAGCGGTCTGCTGCTGTTGCTGCTCTCCTGGGGCGCCATCTGGTACGGGCAGAGCTCGGTTATCGCCCTTATCGTCGGCATTTTGGTGCTGGACCTGACGGTACAGGGGGTACATATCACCAACCAGACGGTCATTTATCGGATGCAGCCACAGGCGCGTAACCGCCTGACGGCGGGCTACATGACCAGCTACTTTATTGGCGGCGCGGCGGGCTCGCTACTGTCGGCATCCGCCTGGCAACATGCCGGTTGGTCCGGCGTATGCCTGGCGGGCATGACGATGGCGGCGCTGAACCTGCTGGTTTGGTGGCGGGGCTTCCACCGTCAGGAGGCGGCAGCCTGAATTGCCACCTGACGGCGGCCTCATTAGGCGACCAGGGTGTTAAGACTACCTTGAGTCTGTTAAGGTTATATCAACTGGTTATCAGGGTGACTGTTTCACAGGGAAATAATTTCTACACCGTGATGAAGGCGCTGATAGCCGTTGATTCCACCCTTTTCCGCCAGACAAATTCCGTGCTGGATCAATTACCCAAACGCATAGTTTAGGTTAATTAATTCATTTACTTTATTTGTCACTGTCGTTACTATATCGGCTGAAATTAATGAGGTCATGCCCAAATGGATAGTTCGTTTACGCCCATTGAACAAATGCTAAAATTTCGCGCCAGCCGCCATGAGGATTTCCCGTACCAGGAAATTCTTCTGACCCGCCTGTGCATGCACATGCAGGGTAAGCTGCTGGAAAATCGCAATAAAATGCTGAAAGCTCAAGGGATTAACGAGACATTATTTATGGCGTTAATCACGCTGGAGTCTCAGGAAAACCATAGCATTCAGCCGTCAGAGCTGAGCTGTGCGCTGGGGTCGTCGCGGACTAACGCCACACGCATCGCTGATGAACTTGAAAAGCGCGGTTGGATAGAGCGTCGCGAAAGCGATAACGATCGCCGTTGCCTGCATCTGCAGTTAACCGATAAAGGCCATCAATTTTTGCGCGAGGTTCTGCCGCCGCAGCATAACTGTCTGCATCAACTCTGGTCATCGCTGACTGCGGAAGAAAAAGATCAACTTGAGCACATCACCCGCAAGCTTCTCACCCGTCTTGACAGGATGGATGAAGATGGTGCTGTTTTAGAGGCGCTGCGCTAAGCGCCATACTCGCTCAATATCCTGATTACATAACGAAGACCGGCAGGCCAGCAGCGAAAAACTGCTGGCCTTTCTGGCGAACAGGTCGGCTCAGCCGATGAGAAAAAATAAGATCGTGGAGAAAAACATGAGCGCGAATGCGGAGACTCAACCCCCGCAGCAACCAGCGAATAAGAAGGGTAAACGCAAAGGCGCCCTTCTGCTGCTGTCCTTGCTCTTTATTCTTATTGCCGTGGCATATGGGATTTATTGGTTTTTGGTACTGCGTCATTATGAAGAGACCGATGACGCGTACGTAGCAGGGAATCAGGTGCAAATCATGGCACAGGTGTCAGGCAGCGTGACGAAAGTCTGGGCTGATAACACTGACTTTGTGCAAAAAGGCGATGTTCTCGTCAGCCTTGATCCCACCGACACCAAACAGACGTTTGAGAAAGCGAAGACACAACTGGCCTCCAGCGTCCGTCAGACGCGCCAGTTGATGATCAACAGCAAACAGCTGCAGGCGAATATCGACGTCAAGAAAACCGCGCTCTCGCAGGCGCAGACCGACCTGAACCGTCGTATCCCGCTCGGCACCGCCAACCTGATTGGCCGTGAAGAGCTGCAACACGCTCGCGACGCCGTTGCCAGCGCACAGGCGGAACTGGACGTGGCTATCCAGCAATACAACGCCAACCAGGCGATGGTGCTGGCCACGAAGCTGGAAGAGCAACCTGCGGTGCAACAGGCCGCCACCGAAGTGCGCAACGCCTGGCTGGCGCTGGAACGAACCAAAATCGTCAGCCCGATGACCGGCTACGTGTCCCGTCGCGCGGTGCAGCCTGGTGCACAAATCAGCCCAACAACCCCGCTGATGGCCGTGGTTCCGGCGTCAGACCTGTGGGTCGATGCTAACTTTAAAGAAACGCAGCTGGCGCATATGCGTATCGGCCAGCCAGCCACCATCACCAGCGACATCTACGGCGACAGCGTGAAGTACACGGGTAAAGTCGTCGGCCTTGACATGGGTACAGGCAGCGCGTTCTCCCTGCTTCCGGCGCAGAACGCAACCGGTAACTGGATCAAAGTGGTCCAGCGTTTGCCGGTACGTATTGAACTGGATGCCAAACAGCTGGCGGAGCATCCGCTGCGTATTGGTCTGTCCACCCTGGTTGAGGTAGATACCTCCAACCGCGGCGGTCAGATGTTGGCAAGTCAGGTACGCAGCAGTCCGGTTTACGAAAGTAATGCCCGCGAAATCAGCCTTGATCCGGTGAATAAACTGATTAATGACATCGTCCAGGCGAACGCGAACTAATCCGGGGTGAGCGTAATGCAACAGCAACAACCGCAGAAACCACTGGAAGGCGCGCAACTGGTCATCATGACCATCGCACTGTCGCTGGCGACGTTTATGCAGGTGCTGGACTCCACCATCGCTAACGTGGCTATCCCGACGATCGCCGGTAACCTTGGCTCCTCGCTGAGCCAGGGAACCTGGGTGATTACCTCGTTCGGCGTGGCGAACGCCATTTCGATCCCGATTACTGGCTGGCTCGCCAAACGCGTCGGCGAAGTGAAGCTCTTTCTCTGGTCGACGATCGCGTTTGTGATCGCCTCCTGGGCGTGCGGCGTCTCCAACAGCCTGACGATGCTTATCTTCTTCCGCGTGATCCAGGGTATCGTCGCCGGACCGCTGATCCCGCTATCCCAGAGCCTGTTGTTGAACAACTACCCTCCGGCGAAGCGCTCCGTCGCGTTGGCCCTGTGGTCGATGACGGTGATCGTAGCGCCTATCTGCGGTCCTATCCTCGGCGGGTATATCAGCGACAACTATCACTGGGGCTGGATTTTCTTCATTAACGTGCCGATCGGCGCTGTGGTCGTGCTGATGACGCTGCAAAGCCTGCGCGGGCGCGAAACCCGCACCGAGCACCGGCGTATTGACGCCATCGGCCTGGCGCTGCTGGTTCTCGGCATCGGCAGCCTGCAGATCATGCTCGACCGGGGTAAAGAGCTGGACTGGTTTAACTCCACGGAAGTGGTGGTGCTGGCGGTCGTGGCGGTGGTTGCCATCAGCTTCCTGATCGTCTGGGAGCTGACCGACGATAATCCGATAGTCGACCTGTCTCTGTTTAAGTCGCGAAACTTTACCATCGGCTGTCTGTGCATCAGCCTGGCCTACATGCTTTACTTCGGTGCTATTGTGCTGTTGCCGCAACTGCTGCAGGAGGTTTATGGTTACACGGCCACCTGGGCCGGGCTGGCATCAGCGCCGGTTGGGGTGATTCCGGTCATCCTGTCGCCCATCATCGGTCGTTTCGCCCATAAACTCGATATGCGACGGTTGGTCACCTTCAGCTTTATTATGTATGCCGTGTGCTTCTACTGGCGCGCCTATACGTTTGAACCGGGAATGGACTTCGGCGCGTCAGCGTGGCCGCAGTTTATTCAGGGCTTTGCGGTTGCCTGCTTCTTTATGCCGCTCACCACCATCACGCTGTCAGGCCTGCCGCCGGAGCGGCTGGCGGCGGCATCGAGCCTGTCAAACTTTACCCGTACGCTGGCGGGGTCTATTGGTACATCGATAACCACCACCATGTGGACCAACCGCGAAGCGATGCACCATGCGCAACTTACCGAGTCGGTGACGCCGTTCAATAGCAACGCGCAGCAGATGTACGATCAGTTGCAGTCGATGGGGATGACGCAGCAGCAGGCTTCCGGCTGGATTGCGCAGCAGATTACCGGCCAGGGGCTGATCATGTCCGCTAACGAGATCTTCTGGATGTCGGCGGGGATCTTTATCATTCTTTTGGGTCTTGTCTGGTTCGCCAAACCCCCGTTCGGCGCGGGCGGCGGTGGCGGTGGTGCGCACTAGAAAGCAAAAAGCCAGTTCACAGGAACTGGCTTTTTTATATCCACAGACGCGACTAGATGTGCAGTTCCTGCAGCTTTTCTTTCGGCAGCGCCAGCTCTTCATTGCTGTTTACACGCACGCCGCGATCGATAATGTGGTGAGCAATCTCCTGCGCTTCTTCCAGCGAGTGCATGGTATAAGTCCCACACTGGTAGACGTTCAGCTCAGGGATCTGACTCTGGTCCTTCACCTTCAGCACATCGGCCATCGCCGCTTTCCAGGCCTCGGCCACACGGGTTTCATCCGGCGTGCCAATCAGGCTCATGTAAAAACCGGTACGGCAGCCCATTGGCGAAATATCGATAATCTCTACACCGTTGCCGTTAAGGTGGTTGCGCATAAAGCCCGCGAACAGGTGCTCAAGGGTGTGAATACCGCGTTCCGGCATCACTTCTTTATTAGGTACGCAAAAACGCAGGTCAAATACGGTGATCGCATCGCCGTGCGGGGTGTGCATGGTCTTCGCCACACGGACTGCAGGTGCTTCCATTCGGGTATGGTCGACCGTGAAACTATCTAATAACGGCATTCGTCACCTCCGATAGTGATTTTTTTAAAAAAAATTGAACTCTTTCGTACGGGGCGAGTCTGAGTATATGAAAGACGCGCATTTGTTATCATCATCCCTGTCTTCAGAGATGAAATGTTTGGCCACAGTGATGTGGCCTTTTTCTTTTCTGTCACGCAAAGCGTGCAACCAACGCGGAAAACGGCTCGGTATCCGCCGCTTCGATTTCACGCTGACGCGTCACCGAGGCTTCCCGCTCTGCGTCAAAATCCGCTTCGCTCAGAATCTCCAGCGGTTCTTCCCGCAGCAGCGTCCGATACGCCTCGCCCAACGCATTACCGGTGCCGCCAATGCCTCTATCAATCATAGAACGCAAAATGCGCGCCGAGAACGTTAATTCAGGGTCATCAAAGCACGCCACCAGCTCATCGCACACTTTTTGATACTGCAAACCGCCATCGATGCTATCCAGCGTCTGCGCGACGCGCTTGAGATCGCGGAACAGGTCTTTGCCTACCTTCGGCAGCGGGAACTGCGCGGTCTCACAGCCAATACCTAACGTCAGCCCTGGCTTACGACCTTCAAGGATCACACGATTCCAGTTCGTACGGGTGCACAGGAGTTCGTCGCTGCTCATCTCCGGGGCATCCGCCAGCACGCACCAGACCATGAACAGATCCAGGAAACGCACCTGCTGCTCGTCAACGCCAATCGGCGAGAACGGGTTGATGTCCAGCGAACGGACTTCAATGTACTCAATGCCGCCGCGCAGCAGCGCATCCGACGGCGTTTCGCCGCTGCGGGTCACGCGTTTCGGACGAATTGGCGCGTACAGCTCGTTTTCAATCTGCAGAATGTTGCTGTTGATTTGCAGGTGCTTGCCGTCTTTCTGCAGGCCAATTCTGGCGTACTCTTCAGACGGCGTTTTAATCGCCCGCTTCAATCCTGCTACGTAGCCGTGCAGATCGTTAAACGTAATTCCGAGATTACTTTGCGATTTATTGGTATAACCCAAATCGCTCAGGCGCAACGACGTCGCGTACGGCAGGTAATACATCCCGCAGTCGGTTTTCTCAAACGGCAGCGTCGTCGGCTTCCCTTGCAGGAACGAGGAACAGATGGCCGGAGAAGCGCCAAACAGGTAGGGGATCACCCAGCCAAAACGGTAATAGTTGCGAATAAGGCGGAAATAGCCAGCGGAAATCACCTCTTTGCCGCTCTCAGCATCATTAATGCCGCACTTCGCCTGCCAGAACGCCATCGGCAGCGAGAAGTTATAGTGCACGCCGGAGATGGTCTGCATCAGCGCGCCATAGCGGTTTTTCAGCCCTTCGCGGTACAGCGTTTTCAACCGCCCTGCATTGGACGTCCCGTACTGCGCCAGCTCAATATCCTGACCCGGGGCAATGTAGCACGGCATACTCAACGGCCACATGCGCTCATCGCCCAACTTACGCGCGGTGTAGCGATGCACATCGCGCATGAAGGTCAGCATATGATCGATATTGCCTTCCACCGGAGTGATAAACTCCAGCA
Organism: Pluralibacter sp.; assembly: GCF_019237635.1. Lineage (GTDB taxonomy): Bacteria > Pseudomonadota > Gammaproteobacteria > Enterobacterales > Enterobacteriaceae > Enterobacter_B. Next base: position 9,541 of record NZ_JAFAGS010000154.1, on the reverse strand, counting down.
GCGCTTCCGCAAAATCGGTGGTGATCCACTTATGCGTCAGCGCCGAACCGAGCGCCTGTGGATGTCCTGTCGTTGCCAGTGTGCCATCTGCATTGACACGCAGCGTTTCGCGCTCAAGCCCGCGCTGGATCCCCTTAATCGCCTGAGGATGTTTTTCCAGCCAGGCCAGCGCCTGTGATACGTCCGGGATCAAATTGACCTCCCGCCTGTCGAAATCATTCTATTAAGCATAATTGTAATGGTTGACGATTAAAGGTCACAATCAGTCCAATTAGTGCCACCACGTCATACCCTGAAGCGTTGCGGCCGCGATAACCACGTAACGCAGCGCCTTGCCAAGGCATAAGAAAAAAAGTACCGGTCCCCAGGAAATGCGCATCCATCCCGCCAGCAGGCAGAGCAGATCGCCAATGACCGGCATCCAGCTCAGTAGCAGCGTGGCGGCGCCATAGCGCCTGAGCCACCCCACCGCTTTATCTTGCCAGCGTGATTTCTCACGCAGCGGAAACAAACGTCCAAGAATAACGTTAGTTGCCCCTCCAAGGCTATTACCCATTGTTGCTATTAACACGAGCAGCCAGGGATCGCTGACCTTCGCCAGCAGCATGCCGATCAGGACAACCTCAGAATTGCCGGGCAGCAGCGTCGCACTCAGAAAGCTGCTGGCAAACAGCGAGAACAGCGATAACGCGTCACTCACAGCAGACGCACGTCCACAGCGTCCATTCCTGCGCTTTTTGCCGCCTGCAGGCCAAAATCTGCGTCTTCAAACACCACGCACCGACCGGGTTCAACCCCCATCCGCGAGGCGCACAGCAAAAAGGTATCAGGTGCAGGTTTATGATTTTTGACATGATCCGCCGCCACAACGGCAGAAAAATAACGCCGTAACCCCAGATGCGTCAACAACGCCTCGGCGATGGCGCTTTCGCTGCCGGTACCGACCGCCATCGGACGTCGACCGTGCCATGCTTTGACGACATCAATCAGCGGCAGCGGACGGACGGTATCCATCAACATGGCTTTCACTGCATCGGTTTTTTCTCGCGCCAGTGCGTACGGGTCGAGGGAGGCGTGATGTTGCTCAATAATCGCCTGCGCGATCCGCCAGGTGGGCGCCCCGTTCAGCGCAACCATCGCCTGTTCATCGAAACGCATGTCGTAGCGGCCAAGCACCTCGCGCCAGGCCTGCTGATGGGTCGGTTCGGTATCCAGGATAGTGCCATCCATGTCGAAAATCAGCCCTGCGTAACGTTCGTACATCGTGTCCTCACAATCCGGGTAAAGGAACGCTACTTTAGCGTAAAAGAGGGGAAGTTGTCGCCGCCCATGGCACAAACAATAAAGGCACCATCCGGTGCCTTTAGGGGAAGAAAATCTGTATTGCGCTATTTAACCTGCATGTCGTTCTCAACGACGCGCACCCCGGTTACACCACGGGTAATCTCAACAGCACGGTTAGCAACCGCCTGAGAAGTAACAAAACCGCTCAGTTGCACGCGGCCTTTAAAGGTCACAACGCTAATCTCAGAGGATTTGATGTCTTTATCGCTGAACAGCGCCGATTTCACTTTTGTGGTAACCACAGTGTCGTCGATATAGCCGCCGGTGCTTTCCTTCGTTGAGGAGCCGGCACAACCCGCCAGCGAAACCGCGATAATCGTTGCTGCGCAAAACGCAGACACAGCTTTGAACCATTTCATGGATTTCTCTCCTTGCTACCTGAATGCAGAATGATAACTACTATAAACTAGCCTGAAAGGAGAAAATTGCCAATGGGAATCAGGTGATTAAGCGCATTTTTAAAACAAAAGAAGTCAGGTAAAATTCGGAGGAGAGTGCTCTGGAGAAAATGGTGCATCCGGGAGGATTACTCGGCTGCGCCTCGCCCTTACGGGCCGTTGCTTACGCAACGTTATTCTCCCTGGTGCGGCGATTATCTCGCAGACCATGACACAGCTTTTGGCCGCTGTTATCCTGGAGAAAATGGTGCATCCGGGAGGATTCGAACCTCCGACCGCTCGGTTCGTAGCCGAGTACTCTATCCAGCTGAGCTACGGATGCATCGGGAAATGCTTTAGTCACAAGTAATGGTGCATCCGGGAGGATTACTCGGCTGCGCCTCGCCCTTACGGGCCGTTGCTTACGCAACGTTATCCTCCCTGGTGCGGCGATTATCTCGCAGACCATGATACAGCTTTTGCCGCTGTTATCCTGGAGAATATGGTGCATCCGGGAGGATTCGAACCTCCGACCGCTCGGTTCGTAGCCGAGTACTCTATCCAGCTGAGCTACGGATGCATCGGAATTACTGCTTTACTACTGATATCTGGCGTCGTTACTAAAACCACACCAGGCAAAAGATGGTGCATCCGGGAGGATTCGAACCTCCGACCGCTCGGTTCGTAGCCGAGTACTCTATCCAGCTGAGCTACGGATGCATCGGAAAACTTGCTTTACTACGCTGATTCAGTGCCGTACTGAATAACCACAACACTGAGTAAGATGGTGCATCCGGGAGGATTCGAACCTCCGACCGCTCGGTTCGTAGCCGAGTACTCTATCCAGCTGAGCTACGGATGCAAAATGGCGGTGAGGCGGGGATTCGAACCCCGGATGCAGCTTTTGACCGCATACTCCCTTAGCAGGGGAGCGCCTTCAGCCTCTCGGCCACCTCACCACACGCCTCTTACGAGTGCTTCGAAGAACTTGTTTAAGCTCATCGTCGCTGCGTGGCGCACATATTACTTTCTGGGACTTATAAGTCAAACAATTTTTCCAGCACTTTTATCGTTTGCACACTTCACGTTCAATTAGCCTGCAAAAGCGGCAAAAAGAGCGATTAATCAACACGGATCTGTGGCGTAACCAAGAAAGAGTGTGTGAAGAAAAGAGGGGAAACTCAGAGGGAATACTGGAAGATTGCGTCTCACCGTAGGGTGAGACGCAGAGAAATCAGTAACTGGACTGCTGGGATTTTTCAGCCTGGATACGCTGGTAGATCTCTTCACGATGGACAGAGACTTCTTTAGGGGCATTTACGCCGATGCGCACCTGGTTGCCCTTCACCCCTAAAACTGTCACGGTGACCTCATCGCCAATCATGAGGGTCTCACCAACTCGACGAGTCAGAATCAGCATTCTTTGCTCCTTGAAAGATTAAAAGAGTCGGGTCTCTCTGTATCCCGGCATCATCCGTCATATAACGCCAAAAAGTAAGCGATGACAAACACGTAAACGTGTCAGCAGTCACGGCATCACATTCTGTTAAACGTAAGTTTAGCCGATTTACACAATTTCAACCTGACTTTATCGTTATCAGTATTGCGACAATGAGACGCCAAAACGCCGGAGCGTAAGGCGTCTGTCGCATTATTGTTATTACAGTTTTGCGCTAACCCAACCTTTTACGCTGGCCAGTGCTGCAGGAAGAGCCGCTGCGTCAGTACCACCGGCTTGCGCCATGTCCGGACGTCCGCCCCCTTTACCACCCACCTGCTGGGCGACCATACCAATCAGCTCTCCGGCTTTAACGCGGTCCGTCACATCCTTAGAGACACCCGCAATCAGAGAAACCTTATCTTCTGCTACCGTGGCCAGTACGATAACCGTAGAACCTAACTGGTTCTTGAGATCGTCAACCATGGTACGCAGCATCTTCGGCTCAACGCCAGCAAGTTCACTCACCAGCAGCTTAACGCCGTTAATGTCTTCCGCTTTGCTGGAAAGGCTCGCGCTCTCCTGCGCTGCCGCCTGCTCTTTCAACTGCTGCAGCTCTTTTTCCAGCTGGCGCGTACGCTCCAGCACGGTACGAACTTTATCCGCAAGGTTGTGGCTGTCGCCTTTGAGCAACTGTGCGACATCGCTCAGCAAATCGCTTTCAGCGTGCAGGCTGGCGATAGCGCCCTCCCCCGTTACCGCTTCAATACGACGAACGCCCGCCGCTGTACCGGATTCGGAGGTAATGCGGAACAGACCGATATCGCCAGTGCGCGAGGCATGCGTACCGCCGCACAATTCGGTGGAGAAGTCGCCCATGCTCAGCACGCGTACGCGTTCGTCATATTTCTCGCCGAACAACGCCATCGCGCCTTTCGCTTTCGCGTCTTCCAGCTCCATGATATTGGTTTCAACCGGCAGGTTGCGGCGGATCTGTGCGTTAACCAGATCTTCCACTGCACGGATCTCTTCCGGCTTCATGGCTTCAAAATGGGAGAAGTCGAAACGCAGCGCTTTGTCGTTTACCAGAGACCCTTTCTGCCCCACATGCGTACCCAGCACATCGCGAAGCGCGGCGTGCATCAGATGCGTCGCTGAGTGGTTCAGACGGATACGCGCGCGGCGGACATCGTCAACATCAGCCTGTACAGCATCGCCTACTTTCAGGCTGCCGCTGTTCAGTTTGCCGAGATGCCCGATAGCCTGACCATATTTCTGCGTGTCGCTGACCGCAAAGCTAAAGCCTGCGCCTTTCAGCTCGCCTTTATCGCCAACCTGACCGCCAGATTCCGCGTAGAACGGCGTCTGATCGAGAATGACAACCGCATCCTGACCGGCGTTAATGCTGTTAACCGCTTTACCGTCGACGAACAGCGCGGTCACTTTACCGTTCAGTTCCAGATGGTCGTAGCCTTTAAACTCAGAGGCGCCGTCAACGCGGATCATGGCGTTATAGTCAGCGCCAAAGCCGCTGGACTCACGCGCGCGGCGGCGCTGCTCTTCCATTGCCGCTTCGAAGCCCGCTTCGTCAACTTTGATATTGCGCTCACGGCAAACGTCCGCCGTCAGGTCAACCGGGAAACCGTAGGTATCGTACAGACGGAAGGCGGTTTCGCCGTCCAGCGTATCGCCAGACAGTTTCGCCAGTTCTTCGTCCAGCAGCGCCAGGCCGCGCTCAAGCGTACGGGCGAACTGCTCTTCTTCGGTTTTCAGAATTTGCTCAACCTGCGCCTGCTGGCGTTTCAGGTCGTCGCCTGCGGAACCCATCACCTCAACCAGCGGCCCAACCAGCTTGTAGAAGAAGGTATCCTTCGCGCCCAGCATGTTGCCATGACGAATTGCGCGGCGAATGATGCGGCGCAGCACGTAGCCACGGTTTTCGTTGGACGGGATAACGCCGTCGGCAATCAGGAATGCGCAGGAGCGAATGTGGTCGGCAATCACGCGCAGCGACTTGTTGCTCAGATCGGTCGCGCCGGTCACTTTCGCCACGGCCTGAATCAGCGCGTGGAACAGGTCGATGTCATAGTTAGAGTTAACGTGCTGCAACACCGCGGCGATACGCTCAAGCCCCATGCCAGTATCCACGGACGGCTTCGGCAGCGGTTCCATGGTGCCGTCAACCTGACGGTTAAACTGCATGAAGACGATGTTCCAGATTTCGATATAGCGGTCGCCGTCCTCTTCCGGGCTGCCCGGAGGTCCGCCCCAGATGTGATCGCCATGATCGAAGAAAATCTCGGTGCACGGGCCGCAAGGACCGGTGTCGCCCATCTGCCAGAAGTTGTCAGAGGCGTACGGCGCACCTTTGTTGTCGCCGATGCGGATGATACGCTCGCGCGGAATACCGACCTCGTTCTCCCAGATGTCGAAAGCTTCGTCATCGGTCTCATAGACGGTGACCCACAACTTTTCTTTCGGCAGTGCAAACCAGTTCTCCCCGGTCAGCAATTCCCAGGCATATTTAATCGCATCCTGTTTGAAGTAGTCGCCGAAGCTGAAGTTACCCAGCATTTCGAAGAACGTGTGGTGACGCGCGGTGTAACCGACATTTTCCAGGTCATTGTGCTTACCGCCCGCGCGCACGCAGCGCTGCGCGGTCGTTGCGCGGGAATAATTACGTTTATCGAGACCCAGGAACACGTCTTTGAACTGGTTCATCCCGGCGTTGGTAAACAGCAGGGTCGGGTCGTTGTTCGGCACCAGGGAGCTGCTGGCAACTACCTGATGTCCCTTGCTATGGAAAAAGTCGAGAAACGCCTGACGGATCTCAGCGGTGCTCTTGCTCATAATTATCCTGAAATCAAGCTAACGGATTGTTGCAGGCGCGATTGAACAGTTTTTAGACAGTCAGGCCACCTGGCGGAAAAAAGTGGGAATAAGATAAGTTTTCTTTAGAGGGAAGTAAAATCCAGGATGGTTCTATCTGCAAAAATACGCCAAATAGTCGCGTTTCGTGATGGATGACGTATGAAGCATCATCCTTATCGGGCGGTAAAAAGCGCCTGGATATCCTCCATCAGATAGCCGCGATTGAGTAAAAAGCGCTGCACCTTTACTTTTTGCGCAAAAACCGTCGGCAACGGCGTGCCAAATTTCCGCTCCGCCTGCTCGCGCGCCAGCGCCTGCCAGTCAATCTCGCATTCATACATCGCCTGCTCGATATCCGGCCGCGCGATCCCTTTCTGATTGAGCTCCTGGCGGATACGCGCCGGACCATAGCCTTTGCGGCTGCGGCTGGCGATAAACAGGCGAGTGAAGCGCGCGTCATCAAGATAGCGGCTTTCAAAGCACCACTGGATAACCTTGTCGATATCTTCCGGGGTTGCTTCCACCGCTTCCGGACCGTTTTTCCCCATCACCGGCGCCACCAGCTTACGGCGCAGCTCTTTTTCGCTGTGGTCACGCATCGCCAGAATGCGGATAGCCCTGTCCAGCAAACGCGCATAAGCGGAACGGCGGGGGGAGGAACTGTCGGTCATAGCGGGCCTTTATCGACAACGGGACAAAAACAAAAGGGCCGCATCCGCAGCCCTTTTCGTCACTTTCTACACTCTATCAGAAATCTTCGCTGGTTTCCGCGACGTCATTATCGTCAACGGTGAACGCAGGCGTCGGATCCTGATTGTTGAGCAGCAGTTCGCGCACTTTCTTTTCAATCTCTTTTGCTGCAACCGGGTTTTCCTTCAGCCAGCTGATCGCGTTCGCTTTACCCTGACCGATTTTATCGCCGTTATAGCTATACCAGGCGCCCGCTTTTTCAATCAGCTTCTCTTTCACGCCGAGATCGACCAGCTCGCCGAAGAAGTTAATCCCTTCACCGTAGAGGATCTGGAATTCAGCCTGTTTAAACGGCGCCGCGATTTTGTTTTTCACGACCTTCACGCGGGTTTCGCTACCGACGACGTTTTCACCCTCTTTCACCGCGCCGATACGGCGAATATCCAGACGCACGGAAGCGTAGAATTTGAGCGCATTGCCCCCGGTGGTGGTTTCCGGGTTACCGAACATAACACCGATTTTCATACGAATCTGGTTGATGAAGATCAGCAGCGTGTTGGACTGCTTCAGGTTACCGGCCAGCTTACGCATCGCCTGGCTCATCATACGCGCCGCGAGGCCCATGTGAGAGTCGCCGATTTCGCCTTCGATTTCCGCTTTCGGCGTCAGCGCCGCAACGGAGTCGACGACGATAACGTCGACCGCGCCGGAACGCGCCAGCGCGTCACAAATTTCCAGCGCCTGCTCGCCGGTATCCGGCTGGGAGCACAGCAGGTTGTCGATATCGACACCCAGTTTGCGGGCATAAATCGGGTCCAGCGCGTGTTCGGCGTCGATAAACGCACAGGTTTTGCCTTCACGTTGCGCCGCCGCAATCACCTGCAGGGTCAGCGTGGTTTTACCGGAGGACTCCGGCCCGTAAATCTCAACAATACGGCCCATCGGTAAACCGCCAGCACCCAGGGCGATATCCAGTGAAAGCGAGCCGGTGGAGATAGTTTCCACATCCATGGAGCGGTCTTCACCCAGGCGCATGATGGAGCCTTTACCGAATTGTTTTTCGATCTGGCCCAGTGCTGCCGCCAACGCTTTCTGTTTGTTTTCGTCGATAGCCATTATTACTCCTGTCCGGGTGTTACCGCGTGAATACTGTTCTGTTGACGCAATTATACTGTATAGTCATACAGTATCAAGCATTTTGTAGAAATTGTTGCCACAGCAGTTGCAGTGCATACGCCGTGGCCTGTCTGCGCACCGCTCCGCGGTCTCCCGTGAAGCGCTCGCAGCGGGTAAAGCCCTGCCCATTTGCGCAGGCAAGACCAAACCACACCGTGCCGACGGGCTTCGCCTCGCTGCCGCCATCCGGGCCAGCGATGCCGCTGACCGACAGCGCATAGGTCGCCCGCGCCGCCCGCAGCGCGCCAATCGCCATTTCGACAACCACCGGTTCGCTTACCGCGCCGTGATTCAGCAGCGTCTCTTCCCGCACGCCGATCATCTGCGATTTCGCTTCATTGCTGTAGGTGACGAACCCACGCTCAAACCACGCGGAGCTGCCGGCGATATCGGTAATCGTTTTGGCTATCCAACCGCCGGTGCAGGACTCCGCGGCGGTCACCGTCGCGCCCTGGGCCTTCAGCGCCAGGCCGACCTGCTCGCTGAGCTGCATCAGTTCACTGTCTGTCATGGTTATCCCTCGCGACCAGAAAAAGATGGGCATCAAGATAGCACTTTCTAAAAGAAGGTGGGGAGCGGGGAACGAATTTGCGCGGCGTCTTCAGAAAAATCGTCCTGTCCCCCGGCGAATACCGAAGAACAGGACTCATACGTGAGGATGATTACTGAGCGCGCGCCTGTGCGACGGCCAGGCCCAACTGCCAGACCGCCATCGCGTAGTGGGTGCTGTGGTTATAGCGGGTGATGGTGTAGAAGTTCGGCAGACCGTACCAGTATTCATAGCCGGTGCCGACGTCCAGACGCAGCAGGCTTGCCTGCTGATGGTTGCCGAGCGGTTGGGTCGGCGTCAGCCCCGCAGCGGTCAGTTGCGACACGCTGTAGTTGGTTTTAAAGCCGTTTTCCATCCCCGGCGCCTGGCCCATCGCCTTCACCGCCACCTGGTCGCCGCTCACCCAGCCATGCTGTTTGAAGTAGTTCGCCACGCTGCCGATAGCATCGTCCGGATCCCACAGGTTGGTGTGACCGTCGCCGTTGAAGTCCACCGCATACTGCTTGTAGGACGACGGCATAAACTGCCCATAACCCATCGCCCCGGCGAAGGAACCTTTCAGATCGAGCGGGTCGTCCTGCTCATCGCGCGCCATCAGCAGGAATGTCTCCAGCTCGCCGGAGAAATACTCCGCGCGGCGCGGGTAGTTAAACGACAGCGTTGCCAGCGCGTCAAGAATACGCGTTTTCCCCATCACGCGACCCCAGCGGGTTTCCACGCCGATGATGCCGACGATAATTTCCGGCGGTACGCCGTACACCTGCCAGGCGCGGTTCAGCGCATCCTGATGTTCGTTCCAGAACACCACGCCATTTTGCACGTTATCCGGCGTGATGAACTGTTTGCGGTAGCGCAGCCATGCGCCGTTCGGCCCGGTCGGCACCTGCACGGTCGGCGCCTGGCGATCCATCAGGCGCAGCACGTAATCCAGACGCTTCGCCTGGGAGAGAATTTCATGCAGCTGCTGGCGGTCAAAACCATGCTTATTCACCATGCTGTCGATAAACTGCTCGGCTGCCGGGTTATTGGCAAAATCGCCGCCGGTCATCGTGACATTATGCTGCGGCTCCAGCAGGAATCCCCCGGACGAGGTGG
>NZ_JAFAGS010000109.1 GCF_019237635.1 Pluralibacter sp. | reverse complement strand
GCTATGCATTTTGCCTGACCTGCGCCAATATACGCTAATAGTTATCCCCTCCCTGCGGAGGGGATTTTTCTTTCAGAATCAGTCAAACACCATGCAAAAAAAATCCATTTACGTTGCCTACACCGGCGGTACCATCGGCATGCAGCGATCGGATCACGGCTATATTCCCGTGTCCGGCCACCTCCAGCGCCAGCTGGCCCTGATGCCGGAGTTCCACCGCCCGGAAATGCCCGACTTCACCATTCACGAATACCAGCCGCTGATGGACTCGTCGGACATGACGCCCGAAGACTGGCAGCATATCGCCGACGACATTAAGACCCATTACGACGAGTACGACGGCTTTGTCATTCTCCACGGTACGGACACCATGGCGTTTACCGCCTCCGCGCTGTCGTTTATGCTAGAGAATTTGGGCAAACCGGTCATTGTGACAGGGTCACAAATACCGCTGGCGGAGCTACGCTCGGACGGACAAATCAATTTGCTCAACGCGCTGTACGTGGCGGCAAACTACCCGATCAACGAAGTCGCGCTGTTTTTCAATAACCGTCTCTATCGCGGCAATCGCACCACCAAAGCACATGCCGATGGTTTCGACGCCTTCGCCTCGCCAAACCTGCCGCCGCTGCTGGAAGCCGGGATCCATATTCGCCGCCTCGGCACGCCGCCTGCGCCGCACGGCAGCGGCGACGTGATTGTCCATCCGATAACCCCGCAGCCTATCGGCGTGGTGACCATTTACCCGGGCATTTCTGCCGAGGTGGTGCGTAACTTCCTGCGTCAGCCGGTTAAGGCGCTGATCCTGCGCTCCTACGGCGTCGGCAACGCCCCGCAGAACGGCGAGTTCCTCAACGAGCTTGCCCAGGCGAGCCTGCGCGGTATTGTGGTGGTCAACCTGACCCAGTGCATGTCCGGTAAAGTGAACATGGGCGGCTACGCCACCGGTAACGCGCTGGCGCATGCAGGGGTGATTAGCGGTTTTGACATGACCGTTGAGGCGACGCTGACCAAGCTACACTATCTGTTAAGCCAGGGCCTTGATGCCGACGCGGTGCGTACCGCGATGCAGCAAAACCTGCGCGGCGAGCTGACGCCGGACGACTGAGGAGAGACGAGTGAGCAGACAAGCGCTGTTGTTGGTGGATATCCAGAATGATTTCTGCGCCGGCGGCGCTCTCGCCGTACCGGAGGGCGACAGCACGGTGGAAGTCGCCAATACGCTGATAAGCTGGTGTCAGGCGCGGCACATCCCGGTTATCGCAAGCCAGGACTGGCATCCTGCCAACCACGGCAGCTTCGCCAGCCAACATCAGGTCGTTCCCTATTCGCAAGGGCAGCTTGACGGTCTGGCACAAACGTTCTGGCCGGATCACTGCGTCCAGCACAGCGAGGGGGCGCAGTTGCATCCGCTGCTCGACCAGCAGGCAATCGTCGAGGTGTTTCATAAGGGCGAGTCGGTGAATATCGACAGCTACAGCGCCTTTTTTGACAACGGTCATCGCCAGGAGACCCGGCTCAACAACTGGCTGCGCGCACGGCAGATTGACACGCTTATCGTGCTGGGGCTCGCCACCGACTACTGCGTGAAGTTCACCGTGCTGGATGCGCTGAAGCTGGGTTACGCGGTCAACGTCATTACCGACGGCTGCCGTGGCGTGAACCTCCAGCCGCAGGACAGCGCCCTGGCGTTTATGGACATGGCCGCCGAAGGCGCAACGCTCTATACGCTGGACGACTGGCGGGAAAGCCAGGCGTAATTCTTTGATGGGCATCAGCAGTAACTGATGCCCTTTTCTTCGTTAACATTATTCAGCCGAATAAACAACAATATATCCAACATCGATTAAACAATCGCAAATCCCTTCTATTCACTCTAATTTTTACTATTTATATAAATTAATACAACATTCATGATTGTTTATTTATGAGCATTAATATAATAGCACCATCTAAAAATAGCTTTTTTTGGCAAAAAACAAATTACTGCCCATGACTGACATCACAAAATTCATACTTACTCCCCTTCTACAATACACTAACTTACTAACTGGGAGAGTAAAGTTATGTTTAATCTTCAGATGATCAAACCAGCATTCATTGATGATGCATATGGATTTACTAAAGCATTGCTTTCTTATATTAATGGTGAATGTAGTAATCTTCAGACAACAGGAAATGTTGATGTTATTCTGGAACGTGCCTACCAATGTCACTCGGTCAACGACCAACTAATAGCCCAGCATGCATTATTTATCATATATCAATGTGCGCTCGCACATCCTTTATCTTTACCCGCATCTCGTCAGTATGACACTGTACTTCTTGAAATAAAAGATAAAATTGAGCGTCATTGGTTGAAGTACGAATTTTCTGATTTACTTATTCCGTCAGAAGTCGAAACTACCAATTATTATGGAGACTTCCTAAAAAAAGTTTGGCACACTCACAATGCATCACACCATCCATTATTTGAATTTCTTGAGAAAGATGCATCAGCGGAACAACTTTATTACTTCTTTAAAAGTGATAGTGCATTAAATCTGATTTTTTTTGATCTTGTACCCTATACACTTATAGGCTCTGAACCAGATACGCGTGGTACTATCAGCGAGAATTTGTGGGACGAAGTTGGACATGGAGATAATGTTTTTACTCATGTAAACCTTTACAAAGATGTATTGGCCAGACAAGATATTATATTACCTGAGAACCATTATATTGATATGTATGGTGTTGAGGCTTTAGCTGGTCACAATGCCTTTATGCTTGGTTCAGTGAACCGCAGTCATTACTACAAATTGCTTGGTGTAATGGCTATGACTGAAGTATTAGATCCCCCTCAGTACGAGAAGCTAGTAAAAGGTTGCTTACGCCTCGGTCTCATAGACAGGGACGTAAAATATTATACGGAGCATATCATAATTGATATCAAGCACGGAGATGACTGGCTTTATAAGGTAATTGACACAATCACCGAAAAATACCCAGAAGTACGAAAAGAGTTTTATATTGGCAGTGTTCTAAGATTACACACTGCTGAACGTTATTATGATCAACTTTTGCATAAAATGAAAAACATTGGATGAATACTGTGGCTTGGACACTCTATTCAGGCCATCACTTGAATATAAGAGAGGTCGGACTTGGCTTACTTATTATTATCATTAGCTGCTATTTTTTGGGGTGGCAACTACGTCGCCGGACATGTTTTGGTGCAGTATGTTGATCCTTATGGTTTAAGTCTAATCCGCTGGGGAGGAACAACATTACTTATGCTTGCCTTATACTGGAAAACATTCCGTCAGGACTACATCGCGTTGCGCCACAACCTCGGCATTAACGTCCTCTTTGCTTTTCTTGGACAAGTCAGTTTTCCTCTGAGCTTGTATATTGGGTTGCAATATACATCATCATTAAATGCATCGATCTATATTTCCAGCACCCCTTGCCTGGTATTATTAATCAATCACTTTATATTTCATGAAAGAATTTCAACACGGAATATACTTGGTGTCATCGCCAGCACTACAGGGGTTATTTACCTTGCATTCTCCAATGCACAGGAAGCGACAAATCTGAAGATATTTGGTTGGGGTGACGTTTTAACGATTATTTCTGCGTTAAGCTGGGCTTTTTACTGTGCATTTTTGCGAATCAAAAACAAAGAGGTGAAAAACACATCATTTGTCGCCTTCAGTTCATTAATCGGCACCATCATTCTGGTTCCGATGTTTTGCCTGCATGCAGCACTGACGCAGGACTTCCGCGGTATCATTTACGATTTCTCACCGCAGATTATCGCAGGGATCCTTTACTTAATTATATTCCCATCATGGTTGTCCTATGTTTTCTGGAATAAAGGCGTGTCACTGATTGGCACCACCCGAAGTGAGATCTACACACATCTGATCCCAGTATCCGGCGGCGTTATGGGGATTGTTTTTCTCGGCAACACATTCAGGGTTTACCACATCATTACCCTGTTACTGATCGCATTTGGCATCGCGTGTTGTTCGACAAAAAAGACGATCGCCAAAACAGTATAATCGCTCTAAGGGAGGGCGACTGGCATGACGGCTATACCGCCATCATAAAATAAATCCGAATTGCTGGAAGAATAGACCCGGCCTGTCATTCTCACGTTTACCGTGCTGCCGTAGCCGGTAACCTCGACCTTATCCGTGTCAGTGCCCAAAAACGGTGTCCTGCTGACCAGTTTCGCCATGACATCAGTGGCGTCATCACCATCAAGGTAAAACGGGTATACGTCGGATACGTCGCCCCACTGCCGTTGTATTTCGTGACGTACACCCATACGCTGTCTATCACCTTCGTTTTACTAACCAGACTGTCATCAGGTGGGCCGTTGCAGAAATGCTGATACGCAACATATCCACCGACCAGACACAACAAAAACACGGTCAGTAGCCGGTGAAGCCACTTAATAGCCGTGTTGTTTCGCATAACCTATCCCCTGTTTAATCCAGAACTGATCATGCGGGTCAGCGCCGCCCGGCGAACCGCGTTACTGCATTTTTAGCGTCGCGATAGGTTTTGGCGCGATGCCAAAATCTTCCTTCAACTGCTGCTTGCTCTTCATCACCATCTGACCCTGGGTGTCGATCGTCATGTGCTGAGCGTCGGTGTTATAGCGCGCCTGCCACAGCATCACCAGTTGCAGGCTGTTCTCTTTTTGCTCTGGCGTCAACGCGACGCCATCCGGCCATTTACCCAATTCGACGGCGGTCACCAGGCGCTGATAAACCTCAGGGGTCATGCTGTCGATAAGCTGTTCGATTTCCATGTTTTGCTGAACTCCTCAGGAATAATTTGCTGAATCGTTTTTTCAACCTTTAGTCTGGTCGCCATTGCCATCGTCGGTGAAGCTCAGGGAAGCCGAGTTGACGCAGTAGCGCTCGCCGGTCGGTTGAGGGCCGTCCGGGAACACATGACCAAGGTGCGCATCGCAGTTGCCGCAGCGGATTTCGATACGCTGCATACCGTGCGAGTAGTCGTTAAGATAACGGATCGCCGTATCGCTGACGGGCTCGTAGAAGCTAGGCCAGCCGCAGCCTGAGTCGAATTTGCTCTGGGAGTTAAACAGCGCGGCATCGCACACCAGGCAGTGGTAAACGCCATCGCGTTTGTTATGCAGTAAGCGGCCGGTAAACGGGGGCTCAGTGCCGTGATTTTGCGTCACGTAAAACTGCATTTCGCTGAGAGTTTCTTTCAGCGTTTCCGGGGAAAACTTGTTCGCCATGTGCTCACATCTCACGGTAAAGGGCTACGTAGCCGATTCTAACAAAACATTAACAATGAAGTGCGAACTTTTGTTCTAAACTTAGTCGTTGCGAAAAGGCGGCCTGGCAATTGTGATATTCATCACACTTTTCACGCTAATGGCCTTTAAAATGCCGCACGCAGGCCCCATATGGAAAGCGGCCCAAAGGATGAGTGAGGCGAGTCAGTCGCGCAAAGGTTATACACAGGATTGATTTGTCGCAATGATTGACACGATTCCGCTTGACGCTGCGTAAGGTTTTTGTAATTTTACAGGCAACCTTTTATTCACTAACAAATAGCTGGTGGAATATATGACTATCAAAGTAGGTATCAACGGTTTTGGCCGTATCGGCCGTATTGTTTTCCGTGCTGCTCAGAAACGTTCTGACATCGAAATCGTTGGTATCAACGATCTGTTAGACGCTGAATACATGGCGTACATGCTGAAGTACGACTCAACTCATGGTCGTTTCGACGGCACCGTTGAAGTGAAAGACGGCCACCTGGTTGTTAACGGCAAAACCATCCGCGTTACTGCTGAGAAAGACCCAGCTAACCTGAAATGGAACGAAATCGGTGTTGACGTTGTTGCTGAAGCTACCGGTATCTTCCTGACCGACGAAACTGCGCGTAAACACATCACCGCTGGCGCGAAAAAAGTTGTTCTGACTGGCCCGTCCAAAGACAACACCCCAATGTTCGTACGTGGCGCTAACTTCGAAAAATATGCTGGCCAGGACATCGTTTCCAACGCATCCTGCACCACCAACTGCCTGGCGCCGCTGGCTAAAGTTATCAACGACAACTTCGGTATCGTTGAAGGCCTGATGACCACTGTTCACGCAACTACCGCGACTCAGAAAACCGTTGACGGCCCGTCTCACAAAGACTGGCGCGGCGGCCGCGGCGCAGCTCAGAACATCATCCCATCTTCTACCGGTGCTGCTAAAGCTGTAGGCGTTGTACTGCCAGAGCTGAACGGTAAACTGACCGGTATGGCGTTCCGCGTTCCGACTCCGAACGTATCCGTTGTTGACCTGACCGTTCGTCTGGAAAAAGCGGCTTCTTATGAAGAAATCAAGAAAGCCATCAAAGCGGCTTCTGAAGGCGCAATGAAAGGCGTTCTGGGTTACACCGAAGACGACGTCGTTTCTACCGATTTCAACGGCGAAATTTGCACTTCCGTGTTCGATGCTAAAGCAGGTATCGCACTGAACGACAACTTCGTGAAACTGGTCTCCTGGTACGACAACGAAACCGGCTACTCCAACAAAGTTCTGGACCTGATCGCTCACATCTCCAAATAAGTTGAGATGAGAATCTGATCCAAAAAGGCGACTTCGGTCGCCTTTTTTATTGCTTTACGACAGAGGATTGCGTTGATGATTAATAAAATTTTTGCTCTTCCGGTAGTCGAACAACTTACCCCTGAACTTTCCCGTCGCCAGCTTGATGAGCTCGAGCTTATCGTTGTTGACCATCCGCAGGTCAAAGCCTCTTTTGCGTTGCAGGGCGCCCATCTGCTCTCCTGGAAACCGGCGGGTGAAGAAGAAGCCCTGTGGCTGAGCGACAATACCCCGTTCAAAACCGGCGTCGCGCTGCGCGGCGGCGTGCCTGTCTGTTGGCCGTGGTTTGGTCCGGCGGCCCAGCAAGGTCTGCCCGCGCACGGTTTCGCGCGTAATCAGCCATGGACGTTAACAGCCCATAATGAAGACGACAACGGCGTGGTGCTGACCTTTGAACTGCATAGCAATGACGCCACCCGTCAACTGTGGCCGCATGAGTTCACTCTGTACGCGCGTTTTAAAGTGGGCAAAACCTGCGAGATTGAGCTTGAAGCGCACGGCGAGTTTGAAACCACCTCCGCGCTGCACACCTACTTTAACGTCGGCGATATCGCCGCGGTGAAGGTCAGTGGCTTTGGCGATCGCTTCATTGATAAAGTGGCCGGCGGCAAAGAAGACCAGCTTAGCGACGGCGTACAGGCCTTTCCGGATCGTACCGACCGCGTCTATCTGAACCCGGAAGCCTGCAGCGTGATCCATGACGGTGCGCTGAAGCGCAACATTGAAGTTGTTCATCGCCATCACAGCAACGTGGTCGGCTGGAACCCGGGTCCGGCGCTGTCTATCAGCATGGGCGACATGCCGGACGACGGCTATAAAACCTTTGTGTGCGTGGAAACGGCCTGCGTGACCGTGCCGCAAAAAGCCTCTGAAGAGAAGCCGTCCCGCCTGGCGCAGACAATCCGCGTCGTGAAGCGTTAATCCCCTCTTTGCACCCCCATAAAGCAAAACAGGGCATCGCGCCCTGTTTTGATCCCTTCATAGCACCACAATGGCGCATCATCAGAAGCAACAGATTATCCCGGTCGACCGACGCGTATCGCGGACGGAGTGTACCGCTGAGATCTGATGAGCTCAAATTCCTTTACTTCCGCTGACATAATTTAACCTGCCATTATGGCAACCCCGCATGACAACCCACTGATGAATTGATGACAGGCAGATGAAAAGCGGGTTTAACACTCTCATTAAGTGGCGATATTTTTTGATGAGTTATTGATATGTCATTGAAATTGAATTTTGTCAGCATGCAAGTTTTGCAAATGCCATCTACGCTTAAATTCAGAAGGTGTAATTGCAGGACACGTTTTCTTCCCCCGCTATCGCAATCTGGCACAAGGGTTGCTGTATAACGAATAAGCGGTGTTTTGCTTACCTCTTCCGGGAGCCTCCACTACTCATATGAACGGCTCTTATCCTGTGCTAAAAAACGAAAGGACGGCATGCCATGAATATATTCGATCACTATCGCCAGCGCTATGAAGCTGCCAAGGACGAAGAGTTCACACTGCAGGAGTTTCTTACCATCTGTCGGCAAGATCGCAGTGCTTATGCTAACGCGGCAGAACGGCTATTGATGGCCATTGGTGAGCCAGTGATGGTGGATACTGCCCAGGTGCCACGGCTGTCCCGTCTCTTTTCAAACCGGGTTATTGCACGCTATCCGGCCTTTGAAGAGTTTTATGGTATGGAAGAAGCTATCGAGCAGATAGTCTCCTACCTAAAGCATGCAGCTCAGGGTCTGGAAGAGAAAAAACAGATCCTCTATTTGTTAGGACCGGTGGGCGGTGGTAAATCCTCGCTGGCCGAGCGGTTAAAATCGCTGATGCAGCGCGTACCCATCTATGTGCTCAGCGCCAACGGCGAGCGCAGCCCGGTGAACGATCACCCGCTGTGCCTGTTTAATCCGCTGGAAGACGCGCAGATTCTGGATAAAGAATACGGCGTACCGTATCGCTACCTCGGCACCATCATGTCGCCGTGGGCGGCGAAACGGCTGAATGAGTTTGGCGGCGACATCACCAAATTCCGCGTCGTCAAAGTCTGGCCGTCTATCCTTGAACAAATCGCTATCGCCAAGACGGAACCGGGCGATGAGAACAACCAGGACATTTCCGCGCTGGTCGGTAAAGTCGATATCCGTAAACTGGAACACTATGCGCAAAACGATCCGGATGCTTATGGCTATTCCGGCGCGCTGTGCCGGTCTAACCAGGGGATTATGGAGTTCGTCGAGATGTTTAAAGCGCCGATTAAGGTGCTGCATCCGCTGCTGACCGCAACGCAGGAAGGGAACTACAACGGGACAGAAGGCATCTCCGCCCTGCCCTTTAACGGCATCATTCTGGCGCACTCGAACGAATCAGAGTGGGTCACCTTCCGGAATAACAAAAACAACGAGGCGTTCCTTGACCGAGTGTACATCGTCAAAGTGCCTTATTGCCTGCGTATTTCAGAAGAGATCAAAATTTACGAGAAGCTGCTTAACCACAGTGAACTGACCCATGCGCCTTGCGCCCCGGGCACGCTGGAAACACTGGCCCGCTTCTCGATCCTGTCACGACTGAAAGAGCCGGAAAACTCAAGCATTTACTCGAAAATGCGCGTCTACGACGGCGAAAGTCTGAAAGACACCGACCCGAAAGCGAAATCGTACCAGGAGTATCGTGATTACGCTGGCGTCGATGAAGGGATGAACGGTCTGTCGACCCGCTTTGCGTTCAAAATCCTGTCACGCGTGTTCAACTTCGACCACGTGGAAGTGGCGGCTAACCCGGTGCACCTGTTCTATGTCCTGGAGCAGCAGATTGAGCGCGAGCAGTTCCCGCAGGAGCAGGCGGAGCATTACCTGGAATTCCTGAAAGGCTACCTGATCCCGAAATACGCCGAGTTTATCGGCAAAGAAATCCAGACCGCCTATCTGGAATCCTACTCGGAATATGGACAAAACATTTTCGATCGCTATGTCACTTATGCGGATTTCTGGATTCAGGATCAGGAATACCGCGACCCGGATACCGGCCAGCTGTTTGACCGTGAATCCCTGAACGCCGAGCTGGAGAAAATTGAGAAGCCTGCCGGGATCAGCAACCCGAAAGACTTCCGTAACGAAATCGTCAACTTCGTGCTGCGCGCCAGAGCGAACAACAGCGGACGTAACCCGAACTGGACCAGCTACGAAAAACTGCGCACGGTTATCGAGAAGAAAATGTTCTCCAATACCGAAGAACTGTTGCCGGTGATTTCGTTTAACGCCAAAACCTCAACAGACGAGCAGAAGAAACATGATGATTTTGTCGACCGTATGATGGAGAAAGGCTATACCCGTAAGCAGGTTCGGCTGCTGTGCGAATGGTATCTGCGCGTACGTAAATCGTCATAACAATACAGGCCGCGGGCGACCGCGGCCCCTCTGCTTAGTTGGCAGTATGGAGGGATTATGACCTGGTTCATAGACCGGCGCCTGAACGGTAAGAACAAGAGTGCGGTGAATCGCCAGCGCTTCTTGCGGCGCTATAAGGCGCAAATCAAGCAGTCGATCTCCGAGGCCATCAACAAGCGTTCGGTGACCGATATAGACAGCGGGGAGTCCGTTTCGATTCCCGTTGATGACATTAGCGAACCGATGTTTCATCAGGGGCGCGGCGGCCTGCGGCACCGCGTTCACCCGGGTAACGACCATTTTGTGCAAAACGACCGTATCGAGCGCCCGCAGGGGGGCGGCGGCGGTTCGGGGAGCGGTCAGGGCCAGGCGAGCCAGGACGGCGAAGGCCAGGATGAGTTCGTCTTTCAGATTTCCAAAGACGAGTATCTCGACCTGCTGTTTGAGGATCTGGCGCTGCCGAACCTGAAAAAGAACCAGCATCGTCAACTGACCGAGTTTAAAACGCACCGCGCGGGTTTTACCGCTAACGGGGTGCCAGCCAATATCAGCGTTGTGCGCTCGCTGCAAAACTCGCTGGCGCGCCGGACGGCGATGACGGCCGGTAAGCGCCGCGAGCTGCGCGAGCTGGAGGCAAGCCTTGATACCGTCAGTAAAAGCGAGCCGGTGCAACTGCTGGAAGAGGAACGTCTGCGCAGAGAAATAGCCGAACTGCGCGCGAAAATCGAGCGAGTGCCGTTTATCGACACTTTCGATTTACGCTACAAAAACTACGAAAAACGCCCGGAGCCGTCGAGCCAGGCGGTGATGTTCTGCCTGATGGACGTCTCTGGCTCCATGGACCAGGCGACCAAAGACATGGCGAAGCGTTTTTACATTCTGCTGTATCTGTTCCTCAGCCGGACCTACAAAAACGTGGAGGTGGTCTACATTCGCCACCACACCCAGGCAAAAGAGGTGGATGAACACGAGTTTTTCTACTCTCAGGAAACCGGGGGCACCATTGTCTCCAGCGCGCTGAAGCTGATGGATGAGGTGGTGAGAGCGCGCTACGATCCGGCGCAATGGAACATTTATGCGGCACAGGCTTCGGACGGCGACAACTGGGCCGATGACTCACCGCTGTGTCATGAGATTCTCTCGAAGAAACTCCTGCCGGTGGTGCGTTACTACAGCTACATTGAAATCACCCGCCGGGCGCATCAGACCCTGTGGCGTGAGTATGAGCACCTGCAGACAATGTTCGATAACTTCGCCATGCAGCATATCCGCGACCAGGACGATATCTACCCGGTATTCCGCGAACTGTTCCATAAACAAGGTAGTACAGCTAAGAGTTAATTAATATAAATCAGCCAGTTATCTATGATTTCTGGCTGATTTTTTCTCTGTTTGAGTGCCATATTTATATCATTTATTTCAATAGGTTATCTTTCATTTTGGGGAATGATTTTTCGTTAATAATCGTTTATACCCCATCATGGGGTGTCGGGGGCCGGAGGTTCAAATCCTCTCGTGCCGACCAAATTACAATATGGAGTGGTTCAGACCAGTTCAGAAAATGTAATCTAGGCCGCAGTCTCTAAGGGATTGCGGCTTTTTTTCGTCCTGTGTGGTTCGGGGTAATACATTTACAGCCAGATATCGTCAGATTTTTACACCCGCGAAATTAAAAAAAACATTCACGAAATGGATGGATAGCGAGACTGATATAACTGACTGTAATTGATATTAATTTTCATTACAGTAAAGCCGTTGTATATTCTTTCTGCAGGCTTAAAGTGGCAGTCTGAACCTATCTTTCTGAAGGGAATACAGAATATGGATTTTGCAGATGCCATTGCTGACAACGGGCAATCCCGCTACAGCCTGCGCATTAACAACAGCCGGGTGATGCCTGATGTTCTGCGCTTTCGTGGACGCGAGGCGCTGAATGACCCTTTCGCCTGGCGTATTGAGTTCACCACTCCCCAGCACGATATCAGCGGCTCTGACGTATTGCTCAAATACGCCACCCTTCGTATGCGCAGCGGTAAAACGGTTGAAGGCGTTATTACTGGCTTTGAAGTATTGGGGAGCAGTGCTGACCAGTCACATTACAGCGTCACCCTCAGTTCACGGCTTGCCCTGCTGGATCTTACCCGCCGTTGTGCCGTCTGGCAGAATGTGTCCGTGCCGGAACTGGTGGAAACCCTGCTGCGACAGCACGGGCTTGAAGGCAGTGATTTTGAGTTTCGGCTTGAGCGGACATATCCGACGCGCGAACTTATTACACAGTGGCGGGAAACCGATCTCCAGTTTATCCAGCGCCTGCTGTCAGAAATCGGTATCTGGTTCCGCTGTGGTGTGAATGAGGCCACCGGGCTTGATACCGTCATTTTTGCCGACAGCCAGCTTTACTACATCTTCAATGTGACGCTGCCCTTTAAAGAGCCTGCCGGATTGTACGATGGTGCAGAGGAAACCGTCTGGGGCTTGCGGACATGGCACAACGCTGTCACCGGGCTGGTACAGACCCGAAACCACAACTACCGCGATGCAGCCATGCCGATGGACTCCACCGTGGCGGTCCGCAATGACGCCGCCACCGTCGGGGAGCATTACCGCTACGGCGACAACTTTCTCGTTGCCGGGGACGATCACCCGGTCTCTGTGCCGGAAACGGAAAGCGGCGCATTTTATGCCCGGATTAACCATGAGCGTGCGCTGAACCGTGCCGCCATTTTTCATCTGTTCAGCAATGCCTCTCATCTGACTCCCGGTCAGGTGCTGGAGCCATCCGGCTGCGGACTTGACGATTTGCGCGATGGCATGGTTATCACCCTGACTACCTTCATCGCCTCGCGTGATTCGCGGCTGCATACGTCCGTGTGGGGCATTCCTTACACGGAGCGATATTGCCACCGCCCGGCAGAAATTTCCCGCCCTGAGATTAACGGCACACTGCCTGCACGGGTGGAAAGCCGTGATCCTCATGACCCGTATGCGCACCTCGATGAAATGGGCCGCTACCGGGTGAAACTGGATTTCAGCCGTGAGGATGCTGAACCCGGTTTTAATTATCTGTGGATACGTCAGGCGAAACCCTATGCCGGAGACACCTACGGCTGGCACATGCCACTGGTGGACGGGACGGAAGTCAGTATTGCCTTTAACCAGGGCGACCCGGATAAACCCTATATTGCGCACGCCTTCCATGATTCTGAACACGCCGACGTGGTGACCCGCGACAACCGAAGCCAGAACATTCTGCGCACGGCGGGAGATAATGAACTGCGGATGGAGGATAAGCGCGAAGAAGAACACATTGCCCTGTCCACACCATTTGGCGCAACAGCGTTAAATCAGGGGCATATCACGAATTCACAGGGAGAACCGCGCGGCACGGGCTTTGAACTGCGTACGGATGAACACGGGGTGATCCGCGTATCAAAGGGGCTGTTTATCACCTCTGACGGGCAGCAGAAAGACGAGGGTGACATACTGGAGATGGATACTGCCCTGCGTGAAATTGAAATCTGCCAGCAACAAATGAAAGCGCTTGCCGCTGCTGCCGTGCAGGCGCGTGCACTGGAAGCCGATATTGCCAGCCAGAAAGCCATGTTTACCGAGCGTATTCGCGATCTGGACAGGATGATCCATTTTTACGGTACTGAGGGGGTGGCCTTTACCAGCGGTGAGCATATGCAACTGGCAGCGGCGGAGAATATCGCCGTGAATGCGGGCGGTGATATCAGCGCGGGGGCGATGGGTAACGTCAATATGATGGCGGGTGAACAGGTGGGTCTGTTTGCGCACACCGGAAAGCTCAGTGTGGTTTCCGCAGAGGGACCGGTACAGTTTCAGGCACAGAACGGCAGTATGCACCTGAGCGCAGAGCAGAGGCTGAGTATTACCAGCCTGAGCGAAATCCTGTTTCAGGGTAAGAAGCGCATCACGTTGATTGGCGGCGGCAGCTACCTGAAAATTAAGGCCGGAAAAATCGAATACGGCACAACGGGAACCTATACCCGCCATGTTAAACGTTCCAGCCTTTGTGCCCCGGCGAGTATGCCGCTTGATTTACCGGCGATGGGAAATGCCCCTAAGCAATTTAATTCCGTCACCACTGGAAAGGATAACGTGAAAGATAACGCGACCGTGTTTAAATCTGTACCGGAGGAGAAGGAATAATGGCAAGGGAAGATAATTACACACCAATATTTCCGGAAGCGGATGTGATGCCCCGAAAATTTGACGGTCTGCTGGGCTGGTCTGCGGACTGGCGCTGTATGGTGGACCCGGAAGAGAAGCCAATCACGCTCGACAGTACCGTATCCCTTAATCCGTCCGCCACAGAGGTGACGGTAGAGTTTGGCGATTCGCTGAGTGAAATTGCGCAG
Source organism: Pluralibacter sp. (assembly GCF_019237635.1). GTDB lineage: Bacteria > Pseudomonadota > Gammaproteobacteria > Enterobacterales > Enterobacteriaceae > Enterobacter_B. Next base: position 2,698 of record NZ_JAFAGS010000109.1, on the reverse strand, counting down.
GAGCATGGCTGCACCGTAAAGGAGCTGGCGGAACTGAATCATCTGCGCAATACCTCGCTGATTTTTCCGGGGCAGGTGCTGAAACTTCCTGTGCACCAGTACAGCCAGTCTCCGGCAGACGTTGCCAGCCTGGCGGCGCAGGCGGATACCACCTGCACGCTTTCTTTTGCGTTTGAGGATGTGATTGAAAAGCCGATTGAAAAACTGAAAGTCAGAATTGTATCGGCGGCGGGCGATATTCATGAAGCGGTGACGGATGAACTGGGGAAAATACAGGATTACGTCATGGCGAAGGCGGAAGAAATCACCGTTTTTGTGTCACGCTGGCACGGTGAAAAGCTTGTGGCTCAATTTACGCCGTCAGAAGGAAACAGCAGCGTCACGCTGACCAGTGCAAAAGTCCGGGTGAAGGGGGTCACTGAACCCATCAAAGACCGTGCAGGGCGACTGGATTTAGACATTCATCCGGTCAATACCGTTGTGAGCGGGCGTGACAGCAAAGGCAACCCGGTCATTCAGATAAATCATACCTGCCCGAACGAATACGATCTCAGATTAGACCGTAACCTGGATTACTGGGATCAGATTATTGCAGCATCAGAACGCAGCGGCATTATTCCGCAAAGTATTGCCGCCGTCATTAATGCTGAATCCGCTAAGATAAACGGTGTCTGGAATAAAGATTCTGTTGCGATAAGTCGGGAGAAAACGAACGCGGCGAAAGCATTAAAAGAACAACAGGGTGAATCAGCAGAAGGCGTGGTGATTTATGCCAGTTCTGCCGCAGGTATGACGCAGTTTTTAAACGCCACCTGGCTGGGTGAAACGTTCAGAGAAGGCACTTATCTGAATGAACAGGCCCGAAAGCGCGGAGTGATGGCAGATAAGCCGAAACGGGATGCGCTGAACCAGATTGAATATCACCCGAAAACCCACCAGCAAATTATCCTGCCGATGTTTGAGATTAAGCCGGATACCTGGTGGACGAAAGAACAGATAATCAATAATCACTTACTGCGGGGCGTTACCCCTTACCCTCCTCATGCGACAAAGGCGCTTCAGTCGTGGCTTAATCTGCGTTTCGAGCCGGAATTTATTATCATGGCAGCGGTGGATTATGGTTTACATAATCTCGCTCAACTACAGGCGGCGGGTTACAGTGTAGACACGCTGAACGATGCAGAGAAGGCCAAAATATTTTACCTGACGCACCATCTGGGACTAAGTGATGCAAAACGCTTTATCAGGAAAACTATTACTGAAGAAAGTGCGCATAAACTGCTGGTGGCTCAGGTTGGAGCGAAAAGCGCGGCTGAACGTGCATTCAGAAACAGCAATAGCTATATAAAAGGGCATCGAGAATGGTTATCAAATCACATTGATAGGAATATTGAATTGGAAAAATTTTATTGCCCAAAAGTAGAGCATACGACAAAACAGGAATCGAAAGGGTTAGAGTCTGTCATTAACAAAATAAAGGGAGAGGTATAATAATGGTTCTACGTTACATGGTTGTAGGGATTATGTTACTATCCACAACATCCTATGCATTTGAGCACTGTCCTCCAGCCTCAACACAGTGTAGTGATACCCCCTTAGGCAAATTAGAATATATTTGGGGGAATAGTCAAAGTGACAAACAGTCTCGTGTTTTATTAAATGGTAAGGAGATTTTTAAAAACGACAGCAACCAAATTGGCGAGGATGTTAACGGTGATGGTTTCGTTTTGGATAAAAGTAACAATGTAAGCAAACTAATTGTTTATTATTTTCTCAATACTCAGCAATATATAAAAACCGATCCAAAATATGGAGACTTGTATCGGGATGTAGCATATCGTTTATTCGATTTTTCGGGTAAAGAGGTTGTGATTTCAAATGAGTTTTACCCGCCAGCGGATTATGATGCTCCTCTTAAATGGGTGTCGTGGGGGCAGAAAAACTCTGTGATTACCTTTGATGATGGCTCTCGTTTCAGATATGAAAATGGTCATGTCACAATGATCGATGATGGCTCAAAGGGCAAAGGCGATAAGTAAATATCAGGGCATTACAACCTTCGCGGAAATGCTCTTTTATACTTGCCCTGTATCAGACAGAGGATCTTCATCCTCTGTCAGGTTCTGGAGCAAACGATGCTAATGACCAAAGCCGCCTACGCCCGGCATAAAGGCGTAAGCCACCAGACTGTTTACGACTGGATAGCCAGAGGTGAGCTTGTGCTGGTGGGCCGTAAAATTGACGTGAACGCCAGCAGCCAGAAAACAATCGGGGGCATTACCGCGCCGCCGTCATGGGACATAGACAGCGACAAAAAGGTAAACATCTCACCGAAGGCCACGATGATCTCACCCCATGATGATTTCTCACAGGAACGCCACCAGCCTTTTTATGCTGACGCAGAAAAGGCCGCAGCGATGGTGCTAACCCTCGATGATGCTTATCCACCAGCAGCAGACTACGAGGCGCTACAGGAACGTATTCTGGACGCTGCCGATATGCTGGAACTGGAGATCAGGACGCTGGATATTGAAGGAGAGGAAGATGCGATTTGCGGGATCGCGCTGTATGACCCTGCTCAGGAATGTGAAGTGATGCGCTTTGATTCTTTTCTCTTTGAACTTGAAGCCCTGACCTTTCTCCGCTGGCTGGTGGTCAACAAACGTTTTCCCGAACTGGAAAGCGCGACAAAAGCCGG
>NZ_JAFAGS010000101.1 GCF_019237635.1 Pluralibacter sp. | reverse complement strand
CCGTAAAGCCCGTCAGGCGGTCTGGGGTGAGGATGAGCCGGAGATCAATAACCTGTTCCGTATGCTGAACTCCTACCCAAAACCAAAGGGGATGCACTGGTGCACCTTCAAAGAAAAGCGCTGGCAAATGTTGCTGAACGAAAACCAGTATATGCGCGGCCTGCTGGTGGTACTTGAGCGCCGGTATCGGGGGAAACGATGAGCAGACCAACAAAATATCGTGATGAATTTGCAGAGATGGCACTCAGACTTTGCCATCTGGGGTTAACTGATGCTGAGTTGGGGCTGATGTTTGGCGTGGATGAACGTACGATCAACCGCTGGAAAAAGCGCTTTCCTGAGTTTTGTCTGTCCATAAAAAGGGGCAAACTGGTGGCGGATGCAAAAGTCGCTGATGCGCTATTCCAGAAAGCCACTGGCTACCAGCATACTGAGGACGATATACGGGTCATTAATGGCGAGGTGGTGAAAACGCAGACTGTGAGGCATTCCTGTTACTATGCGGGAACAGGCGAGATTAACCGGGAACAGGTGAGACAGCCCACCAGCCAGCAGGCCAGAAATCACACACAGGATACAAAGAATTTCGGGAAATAGCGGGTCCAGCCGGGTTTTAGCGAATCATGTGTATTAGTCGCGACTTGATCTGACACTTCTCTTTGATGTAACAGGATAAAATCGGACAATCGTCTTTTTGCTAGTAGCCAACATAGGAAAAATGCTTATGAAAAAAACAGTCGAGATACTGCAATACACGTTACACAAAGACACCGGGGCTGTTTTTCACACCATCATGCAAGAAATTAGCGTTCCTCTTCATCAACGCCACGGAATCGATGTCGTGTCGTTTGGTAATTCTCTGCACAATATCGACTGTTACTATCTCATTCGAGCCTTTGAAAGCACTGAGAATATGAATACAGTTCTTGATTCCTTCTACGCGAGCGCAGACTGGCGCGACGGGCCACGCGAATCCATCATTAAATGCATCGAAACATGCATTAAAACAGTGATGTACTTGCCATCGGTAACTGTGGATGGGCTACGAGTGTAATCCCAGGTCTATCCCGTGACGATTGAGAACCTCCTGCTATATCAGATCTGGCTCTGGATATGAAAAGTGTCAGATCGAGTCTGAGCTAATACAATTTATCTTACGAGAATGACTACACATTTTTCTGAAAATCCCCGCCGCAGACCGTCTCTCAGTTGATCCAACACAATGCTTTGGTATGACGAATTACTAAAATCATCACACTTTTTGTCGCGCTTTTTATTCACTGAAGGAATCACTGTGAACAACCTCTGCCGCTCGCTACTGGCGCTGCTGTTCTGCGCCGCCTCCGCGACTTACGCCGCTAACGATGAAATCACAACCGCATGGCCGGTTAACGTCGGGCCGCTCAATCCGCATCTGTACACCCCCAACCAGATGTTCGCCCAGAGCATGGTGTATGAACCGCTGGTGAAGTATCAGGCGGACGGCGCAGTGAAACCCTGGCTTGCCAAAAGTTGGACGCACTCGGCAGACGGTAAAACCTGGGTATTCACCCTTCGCGATGACGTCACCTTTTCAAACGGCGAAGCGTTTGATGCCCAGGCCGCTGCACAGAACTTTCGCGTCGTGCTGAATAACCGCAAACGCCACGCCTGGCTTGAGCTGGCGAATCAGATAGTCGATGTCAAAGCGCTCAGCAAGACCGACCTGAAAATCACCCTTAAAAGTGCTTACTACCCCTTCCTGCAAGAACTCTCCCTGCCCCGTCCTTTCCGCTTTATCGCCCCGTCGCAGTTTAAAAATAATGAGACGATGAACGGGATTAACGCGCCCATCGGCACCGGGCCGTGGGTGCTGAAGGAATCAAAACTGAATCAGTACGATGTGCTGGTGCGTAACGACCGTTACTGGGGCGAAAAACCGCAGATTCGCCAGGTGACCGTGAAGGTGATCCCGGACCCGACCACCCGCGCGGTGGCGTTTGAGACCGGCGATATTGACCTGCTGTACGGTAACGAAGGGCTGCTGCCGCTCGACACCTTCGCGCGATTCAGCCACAACCCGGCATACCGGACCCAGCTTTCGCAGCCGATAGAGACAGTGATGCTGGCGCTGAATTCGGCCAAAGCGCCCACTGACGAGCTGGCGGTACGTGAAGCGCTGAACCATGCGGTCAATAAAAAGTCGCTGATCGACAATGCCCTGTACGGCACCCAGCAGGTGGCCGACACGCTGTTTTCGCCGGGCGTTCCGTACGCCAATATCGGCCTGAAACCGCGTCAGTACGATCCACAACAGGCGAAGACGTTACTGGAAAATGCGGGCTGGCAGGTGCCAGCCGGTAAAACGATTCGCGAGAAAAACGGCCAGCCGCTGCGCATTGAGCTGTCGTTTATCGGCACCGATGCGCTGAGCAAATCGATGGCCGAAATCATTCAGGCCGATCTGCGCCAGGTGGGCGTGGAGGTGGCGCTGGTCGGTGAAGAAGAGAGCAGTATTTACGCCCGTCAGCGCGACGGTCGCTTCGGTATGATTTTCAACCGCACCTGGGGCGCACCGTATGACCCACACGCCTTTATGAGTTCGATGCGCGTGCCGTCCCACGCCGACTATCAGGCACAACAGGGTTTAGCCGACAAGCCGGTTATTGATAAAGAGATTAGCGAAGTACTGGAAACCACCGACGAAACGCAGCGTCAGGCGTTGTATCGCGACATTCTGACGCGTCTGCACAATGATGCGGTTTACCTGCCCATCAGCTACATCTCCATGATGGTGGTCGCCAAACCGGAGCTGGGCACAATCCCTTTTGCGCCCATTGTGTCTGAAATTCCGTTCGAACAGATTACCCCGGTGAAACCCTGATGATGCGTTACGCGTTGCGGCGCATTGCGCTGCTTATCCCGATGGTTTTCGCCGCGTCGGTGATCATCTTCCTGCTGCTGCGTTTAGGCACCGGCGACCCGGCGCTTGACTATCTGCGGTTGTCCAACCTGCCGCCGACGCCGGAGATGGTGGCCTCGACCCGGGTCATGCTCGGGCTGGACCAGCCGCTTATCACCCAGTACGGCCACTGGTTGTGGAACGCGCTGCATCTGGATTTCGGCGTCTCTTTCGCCACCCAACGTCCGGTGCTCGATGATGTGCTGAATTTCCTGCCCGCCACGCTACAGCTGGCTGGCGCGGCGCTGGTATTGATCCTGCTGACCTCGGTGCCGATGGGCATCTGGGCGGCGCGGCACCGCGATCGCCTGCCCGATTTTGCCGTGCGCTTCATCGCCTTTCTCGGCGTGTCGATGCCCAACTTCTGGCTTGCCTTCCTGCTGGTGATGCTCTTCTCGGTACATTTGCAGTGGCTGCCAGCCATGGGCTACGGCGGCTGGCAGCACATCGTCCTGCCAGCGCTGTCGATTGCCTTTATGTCGCTGGCGATCAACGCCCGCCTGCTGCGCGCCAGCATGCTCGAGGTCGCCGGGCAGCGGCATGTGACCTGGGCGCGCCTGCGCGGGCTTAGCGATAAGCAAACCGAGCGCCGCCATATTCTGCGCAACGCGTCGCTGCCGATGATCACCGCCGTCGGCATGCATATCGGCGAGCTTATCGGCGGGACGATGATCATTGAAAATATCTTCGCCTGGCCAGGCATCGGCCGCTATGCGGTATCAGCGATTTTCAATCGCGACTACCCGGTTATCCAGTGCTTTACGCTTGTCATGGTGGTGGTCTTTGCCGTCTGCAACCTGACTGTCGACCTGTTGAACGCCGCGCTGGATCCACGCATTCGCCGTCATGAAGGAGCGCATGCATGACCTTTTTTCTCTCCGCGCGCTGGCCGGTACGCCTGGCGATGCTCATCATCGTGCTGCTGGTGGTTGTTGCGCTCACCAGCCAGTGGTGGCTGCCGTACGATCCGCAGTCCATTGATTTACCGTCCCGTTTGCAGTCGCCGGACGGTCAGCACTGGCTGGGTACCGACCATCTGGGGCGCGATATCTTCTCGCGTCTGCTGGCGGCGACGCGCGTTTCACTCGGTTCGGTAATGGTCTGCCTGCTGCTGGTGCTCGCCCTGGGGCTTATCATCGGCGGCAGCGCCGGGCTGATTGGCGGCCGTGTCGATCAGGCCGCCATGCGCGTCGCGGATATGTTTATGACCTTCCCGACCTCCATCCTCTCCTTCTTTATGGTGGGCGTGCTAGGCACCGGGCTGACCAACGTCATTATCGCTATCGCCCTCTCACACTGGGCCTGGTACGCCCGGATGGTGCGCAGCCTGGTTATCTCCCTGCGCCAGCGCGAGTTCGTGCTCGCCTCACGGCTTTCCGGCGCGGGGCATATCCGCATCTTTATCGATCATCTGGCGGGCGCGGCCATTCCGTCTCTGCTGGTGCTGGCGACGCTGGATATCGGCCATATGATGCTGCACGTCGCCGGGATGTCGTTCCTCGGCCTCGGCGTGACCGCGCCAACTCCCGAATGGGGCGTAATGATCAACGACGCGCGCCAGTATATCTGGACGCAGCCGCTGCAGATGTTCTGGCCCGGGCTGGCGCTGTTCATCAGCGTAATGGCGTTCAACATGGTGGGTGACGCCCTGCGCGATCATCTCGATCCTCATCTGGTCACGGAGCATGCCCACTGATGCCGCAACAAATCGATCTGCAAAATATCGTCTTACAGGCCGGACACCCGCTGGTGCATGGTGTATCGCTGTCGCTCACGCGCGGCCGCGTGCTGGCGCTGGTCGGCGGCAGCGGCAGCGGAAAATCGCTGACCTGCGCGGCGGCGCTCGGCGTACTGCCCGCCGGCGTACGTCAGACGTCGGGCGTCATCCTCGCGGACGGCGCGCCGGTTTCGCCTGCGACGCTGCGCGGGGCGCGCGTCGCCACCATTATGCAAAACCCGCGCAGCGCCTTTAACCCGCTGCACACCATGGCGACCCACGCGCGGGAAACCTGTATGGCTCTGGGGAAACCTGCCGACAACGCCACCCTCATCGCAGCCCTTGAAGCTGTGGGGCTTGAGGAGCCGACCCGCGTGCTGGAACGCTACCCTTTTGAGATGAGCGGCGGCATGCTGCAGCGGATGATGATCGCCATGGCGCTGCTGTCCGACGCGCCGTTTCTCGTCGCCGACGAGCCAACGACCGACCTGGACGTGGTCGCGCAGGCGCGCATCCTCGACCTGCTGGAAAACATTATGCAACGCCGGGCGCCGGGTATGCTGCTGGTGACCCACGATATGGGTGTCGTCGCGCGTCTGGCTGACGACGTCGCGGTGATGGATAACGGTCGTATCGTGGAGCAGGCTGATGTCGATACCCTGTTCCACGCGCCGAAACATGCCGTTACGCGCCGCCTGATCTCGGCGCATCTCGCGCTGTACGGTATGGAGCTTGCCTCATGACCTTAGTTACAGTATCCGCCGTCTCGCACGACTATGTCCCTTCCGCCTTCGGCGGCAAACATCCGCCTCTGCGGGTGCTGAAAGAGGTGTCGCTCAGCCTGAACAGCGGCGAAACCGTCGCCCTGCTGGGCCGAAGCGGCTGCGGCAAAAGCACGCTGGCGCGGCTTATCGTCGGGCTGGAATCCCCGACTCGCGGCAGCATCCTCTGGCGCGGCGAACCGCTGGCGAGTCTCAGCCGCGCCCGACAACACGCTTTCCGCCGCGAGATCCAGATGGTATTTCAGGATTCCATCAGCGCGGTGAACCCGCGCAAAACTGTGCGGGAGATCCTGCGTGAACCGATGCGCCATCTCCTGTCGCTCTCCCGGACGGAGCAGCTGGCGCGCGCCAGCGAAATGCTGCGCGCGGTGGAGCTGGATGACAGCATTCTTGATAAGCGACCGCCGCAGCTTAGCGGCGGGCAGCTCCAGCGCGTCTGCCTGGCGCGGGCGCTGGCAGTGGAGCCGAAGCTACTGATCCTTGACGAAGCGGTCTCTAACCTCGACCTGGTCCTGCAGGCGGGCGTCATTCGCCTGCTCAAAAAACTGCAGCAGCAGTTCGGCACCGCCTGCCTGTTTATCACCCATGATCTCCGCCTGGTGGAGCGTTTTTGCCACCGCGTTCTGGTGATGGAAGCCGGAAAAATTGTTGAGACGCAAACCCCCGGTGACACATTAACGTTTTCCTCTGAGGCCGGGCGTGTGCTACAAAATGCGATACTTCCCGCATTCCCTGTGCGCCGACGCGCCGCACCATGAGGTTTAAGTCAGATGCAACGTATCACCATTACTCTGGATGACGATTTACTGGACACCCTCGACAGCCTGAGCCAGCGCCGCGGCTACCATAACCGCTCTGAAGCGATTCGCGACATTCTGCGCGCGTCGCTGGCCCAGGAAGCCGCTCAGGAGCACGGCACCCAGGGGTTTGCCGTGCTCTCCTATGTTTATGAGCATGAGAAGCGCGACCTGGCCAGCCGCATCGTCTCCACTCAACACCATCACCACGACCTGTCCGTCTCCACGCTGCATGTGCACATCAATCACGCCGATTGCCTGGAAATTTCCGTGCTCAAAGGCGATATGGGCGACGTCCGGCATTTTGCCGATAACGTTATTTCCCAGCGCGGGGTGCGTCACGGTCATTTACAGTGTTTACCGCTTGAGAAATAGCGCATTTGTTGCGCCTGCGCGGGGTTGCCCAGCCCCCCCCCTCAGGACTAAGCTGATGGCCCGTCTTCTCTTCTGTGGAGTTAACATGAGTGAAATTGCCTCCCGCGATATCCACCAGCATCTGCTGGACGTTCTCAGTGCTGAACAGGCGCGTTTTCGCGTCATGGAACATGAGGCCATTGGCAAATGTGAAGCCGTCTCTGAGGTACGCGGCACCGCACTGGGTCAGGGTGCAAAGGCGCTGGTCTGTAAGGTGAAAGGTAACGGCGTGAAGCAGCACGTGCTGGCGATCCTCGCCGCCGATCAGCAGGCCGATCTCTCCCTGCTGGCGGAGCACCTCGGCGGCCTGAAGGCATCGCTGGCAAGTCCGGCGGAAGTGGATGCGCTGACGGCCTGCGTGTTTGGCGCGATCCCGCCGTTCAGCTTTCATCCTGCACTGAAACTGGTCGCCGACCCGCTGCTGTTTGAGCGCTTTGACGAAATTGCGTTTAACGCGGGCGCGCTGGAAAAATCGATAGTGATGGATACGCAGGACTACCTGCGTATCGCAAAACCGCAGTTGGTAACGTTTCGCCGGGCGGATTAACTCATCCGCTCAAGCCATAACACCGAAGCAACCAGAATCGACGCCACGCCAATAAAAACGCTGGCGATAACCATGGTTTCAATCAACATTGAATCGTTCATCTGCGTGTCTCCACCGTAAAGAAGGGGCAGAACCTATTGTTCTCCTCTCTGGTGACACGCTGATGACAGCCCACGCTCGTCACATTTTTTGTGCACAAAACGACGCCGTTACCGGAAAAAAAGCCTGCTCATTCACGCCGTTGCGCGTACAGTAAGCAGGTTTATTTTTTTTATTTCTGGCAAGGATTCCTGCAATGTTTGATACCACCCTGCTGATTTTACTGGGGCTGGCGGCACTGGGCTTTATCAGCCATAACACCACTGTCGCCGTGTCGATTCTGGTGCTGATTATCGTGCGCGTTACGCCGCTGAATACCTTCTTCCCGTGGATTGAAAGACAGGGGCTGAGCATCGGGATAATTGTCCTGACCATCGGCGTCATGGCCCCTATCGCCAGCGGCACCCTGCCGCCCTCCACCCTTATCCATTCGTTCATGAACTGGAAATCGCTGGTGGCGATCGCCGTGGGTGTGTTTGTCTCCTGGCTTGGCGCGCGCGGCGTGACGCTGATGGGTTCACAGCCGCATCTGGTGGCAGGTCTACTGGTCGGCACCATCCTTGGCGTGGCGCTGTTTCGCGGCGTGCCGGTGGGGCCGCTTATTGCCGCCGGTCTGGTGTCCCTGTTTATCGGGAAGGCGTAGTCAGCGCGTTGAGGTAGCATCCGGGCGCTTTCAGTTTGCCGCCGCGCGCAGAAACGCCTGAACCAGCGGCGATGGACGCCCTGCCAGCGCGTTGCGTTCATGCTGGAACAACGTACCGACAAAGAACGGGTGCGTGACCAACTCGACGGCGCGAATCTCGCCCTCATCGTCCCAACCGGTGACGCGCAGCGCTCCTTCTTCCAGCTCGGCGGCAAACAGCGGCGAAATCCCGTAGTTGCAGTGATACCCCTCTTCAATGGCATGGCGGCCATAAGCGCGAGCGATAAGGGTATTTGGCCGTAATTCAATGGTATCGCTCTTTTCCACCAGCGAGCAGGTCAAGGACGCAATCACCATTCTGCCATCGCTGTCGGTTTCCGCATGCCCGGCATCTTCCCAGCCCAGCACGTTGCGGGCATATTCGACTATCGCGTGCTGAAAGCCGCCGCAGGTGCCGAGAAACGGCAGGCCGTTTTCGCGCGCGTAGCGGATAGCGGTCAATGCGCCTTGGGCATTTTTGTAGGGACTGGCGGGCACCACCCAGATAGCGTCGTAGCCGACCAGGTCTTCCGCGCTCTGGACCTCTTCGGTCGCCAGCCAGTCGTAGTCGGCGGTCAGTTCCAGCACGGCGGCGGCATCGTCAATCGCCAGCGGGATGGCCTGATGCGCAATGACGTCTGGGTTAAAATCGCCCACCAGCGCAATTCGCAGGGTATTTTTTGTCGCAGCGTGTTCCATGAAGGGTCCTTATGTCGTGTAGTTTACGGGCAACACAAGGAGCCTCAGACTACCGGGAAAAGCCTGTGACGGCAATCCCCCTAAAATAGCAGGTCGGGGCCGTTCCCTGCTGCGACATATTGGTTTAACCTGGTATCCGGGAATCTCACAGGAGCAAGCGTTATGATCCGCTGTAAACGTGTTTATGATCCGCTAAGCGCAGAAGATGGTTACCGGATTCTGGTTGACCGCTTGTGGCCGCGAGGCGTTAAAAAGGATGAATTTATCCACGATGAATGGGCAAAAGCGCTGGCGCCGTCGTCCGAACTGCGTAAGGCCTTTCACGGCGAGGTGATTGATTTTGCGACCTTCAGCCAGCACTACCGCGATGAGCTGCGCCAGAACCTGGCAGAAGGCGAACGCGTTGCCCGCCTGGCGCAACAGCAGCCCGTGACGCTGCTGTATGCGGCAAAAAATACGCAGCAAAACCACGCAATCGTGCTGGCCGACTGGCTAAGCCGCCTGACGCCCTGAACCGTTAGCGCGGCGCGTGATCGCGGCGGTACAGCGTCCACTCGTCGATGACTTCGCCGCGGGGCAGTTTACACTCCGTTCGCACGCCCCGCGGCGTTTGCACCGGATTGAGCGTACCGCCTTGTTGCAGGCAATAGACAGAGGCCGGGTTCGCCATCCCCACGTCAGGCGGTGGCGGCGCGTCCGGCGATGTTGTACACCCGGCAAGTAACAGCGGTAAGACGACAACGATATAGCGCATATGCACGTTCCTTTTATCCTTCCAGTTTGCGTTTTAATCTCCACGATTTCTTCATTTTACCTGCACTTTTGTCCCGTAGAGTAGCCCCGTTCTCGCACTGACCGGAGAACACATCATTCCATAATCAATGAGTATTTTCCCCGCCAACCCCGGCGGGGTCTTTTTTTACGCTTTTTCGCACCGACTCTCACTTCCTGTCGCGATATATTAAATTTGACGTATTGATGTTGTACTATACTGCGTTCATTGCTCTGGTAGTCGAAAATTCCAGCATAACGTGCCATGACGAACGATCATGCCACGGGGGTCGTATAGGTTATGTCAGACATTATTCTTGCCCGCGTTTCACAAGCCCTCAATACCGAACACTCGCTTGAAAGCCTCGTGCGTCAGTTGCTGGAGATGCTTGAGCTCGTCACCCGGATGGAGTCGACGTACCTCACCAAAGTCGATTTAAGCGCGCGCGTGCAGCACGTCCTGTATGCGCGAAACAGTAGCGAAATGCAGATCCCGGAAGGTTTTTCCGTCCCCTGGGACGACACCCTGTGTAAACGCGCTATGGATGAAAAATGCTTTTTCGCCAACGATGTCAGCGTGCGCTGGCGGGAGTGCCACGCCGCACAGGCGCTGGGCATCACCACCTACTTCACCACCCCGGTGCATCTGGCCGACGGTACCTTTTACGGCACGCTGTGCGCCACCAGCCGCGATAAGCACAACTTCAGCGTCAACAGCGAGCATGTGCTGCAGCTTTTCGCCAGCCTGATAGCCAGCTGCATCGAGCGCGAATCATTGGTTACGCGGTTACGGGAAGCCAACGCCGCGCTGGTCGCTCACTCCTATACCGACGTTCTCACCGGCCTTGCCAACCGCCGCGCGGTCTATGAGCAGTTAGAGACGCTCTTCAGCCAGTCCCGCCATCATCAGTCCCGCGTGCTGGTCGCCTTTATCGATCTCGATGATTTCAAGGCGATTAACGACCGCTACGGGCACCGGGCCGGAGACGATTTCCTGATTGACGTTGGTCAGCGCTTAACCTCGCTGATGGGCAGTAATGACATTGTGGGGCGTCTCGGCGGCGATGAGTTCCTGGTCGCGTGTGAAATGACCGCCTCCGGGCAGCAGGGCGCCTTTATCGACCTGCTGCGCCGTCAGATTTGCGGGCGTTACCTGCTGGGAGAGCACGACATTTCCTACCCGGGCGCCAGCATCGGCGCCATCATTGCAAACCCGCAGGAGATGGACGCCGAGAGGGCGATTCAGGCCGCGGATGTCGCGATGTATGTCGACAAAAAGATCCGTCAGCGTGAGGTCATGGCACCCTGACGGCTCACCTTCATACAATACATATCGGCATCCGCCTGCTGTATCGTCGTATCAAGATCCTGAGCAAACGACGCCACGCCCCAGGAAACCGACAGCGGTAGCGCCTTGCCGTCCACCATAAATGCCTCTCCGGCGATGCGCTGCGCCACGCGTTGCGCCATCGCCCTGGCCTCATCCAGTGGCGTGTGCTCAAGCAGAATGATGAACTCATCCCCCCCGGTTCGGATGACCCAGTCTGTTTGCGGGCGCGCCACAGCCATCATCAGTCGGGTGATCGTCTGTAGCGCCCGGTCCCCCACCTCATGTCCCCAGGTATCGTTGATCGCCTTGAATTTGTTGCAGTCCACCAGAATCACCGACGCGCGATCGTCCATATATTTACGCACGGGATCGAGGATTTTGCGCGTAAAGCAGCCGGTAAGCGGATCGGTATACATCCGGGTATCACCGTAGTTCAGCCGACGACGAATCCCCCCGCTCAGAAGCAGAAAGACAACCGGCGCCAGCAGAATTACCCGCCAGGCTAGCGGGTCGTTGATGGCGAACAGATAGACAGGCAGCGCGTAGCGCAGATAATATTTTTCCGATAGCTGACGCACCTTCTCTCCCTGCCGCCAGTAGCATTCACCGGTCAGACACAGCGTTTCGCCCGTTCGTTTGTTCCCCAGTTCGACCATCAACGCCGCAGGCAGGCTTCCAGGAAACCCGGCCCGTAGCGCCGCTAAAAGCTCAGGCCGCGAATGGTCATAAACCAGATAACCGACAATATTGTCGGAGACCTGCACGCCGGAAAGATCATAAATATAGCTGACGATGCTGAACGCTTTTTCACCCGTTATCTGGTCGATGTAAAAGTCGGTCGAGCTTCTGGATTTGATGCTGAGATTCTTTTGCAGCAGCCGGTCATAAAACGGCTGTGGCGGCTTAAAGTAGGCCTCAGGGTTGCTGGCCATTTGCGACGTCGAAAAATCAAATAACCGCGAATCGGCGGGCGAAAACCAGTAAAACCAGTTTGCGTCGGAGGCGACGATATAGCGGTGAGAGGCCGAATAGCCTGAGTTCAGCGCGTTGATTCTGTGGCGGATGAATTCGGCAGCCGCGTATATGCAACGCACATTTTCACTACGCTCGCGGGAGATTATCGTTCCCTGCTGGAAGGAAATAGCCTGACGACCGCCATTGATGGCCCAGGTCCCACTGCCCTGCGGCGTAAAATCCGTCAGACTACCGCACAGGTGGCTGCTTTTGATTTGCTGGAAACGAACCCCCGTCGCGTCGGCGATAAGCTCGTTGTCGTTGAAGACGGTCGTCAACTGCGTCACCAGAGCGTTGACTCCCTCGCTAACTTCCGTCAGTCGCTTCTGATGAGCAAACATCACGTACAGGGCCACGCAAAGCAATGTAATTACCGCTGAGATCAGAAGCGCCTGGCGCTTGCGCAATGCATCCTGAACGTTTTTCACTACCACACCACTGAGGAAAATAGGCTTTTCTTTCAGTTACAATGTAGCGAAACTGCACCGGCGCCGCCATGTAAAACGACGCCTGCTTTGTTTATTTTTGCTCGCTCCCGCCAAGCAAAATAAAGCCGAACGGAATCGAGCACAGCAGCGTAAAGACAATGCTGTAAACCAGCACCATTGCCCCCTGCAGCACGAACATGGATGTGGTCCATGCCGAATAAGGCAGATCGTACTCCTGCACGACGCCGCCAAAAGTTGCCCGCCCCACGATCATCACCGCAATAGCGAAAATGAAGATTACGACCATGATAAAACGCTTGCCGTTTTTCGTTTTTAGCCTTTCCCGGATCATCCCAATCTCCCTAAAATAAATGGTGCTAAAGCGCTATTTGTAACATTAACACAGCAAAAATTAAACACCCTTGTTATTTAATGCCGCTGGTGATTACAATCGCAGCAGAGGTTGCCAGGCTTTTCGCTTTCCCACAGAAACCGTATCCTGTGCAGACTAAAAATCCATAATGGAAGTGAGAAAGTATGAGAATTGGCATCGCATTCCCTGTTCTGGTGTTTATTGTCGCCGTTGCGTTTCTGGCCTGGTTTGTCATTGGCGGGTACGCCACACCAGGCTCTTAAAGCGCCCCAGGAGCATAGATAACTATGTGACTGGGGTGAGCGAACGCAGCCAACGCACATGCAACTTGAAGTATGACGAGTATAACGCGGTGACAGCATGTCGCGTTTCATCTGCCACTGCTGCTCAATCCCCTGCCCGGCAAAATAGAGCGTTCCCCGCCCCACCCGTGCATTGAGTGAATCCAGCACGCTCATCAGTTTTTCACTGCCGGGACGGGGCGCGTTATCGTCGAAGAGATTAAGCTGCGCGACGCCGCTGTTGCTGTAACGCTCTGCAGCTGCCGCATAGTTAGCCAGCTCATATCGGCATTTATGTGGAATAGAAATACAAGCCGGAGATGGTGATGCATCCAATTAGTAGAACATGTATTTTTCGATAAACGCGCCGATGACTTTTTCGTGGATCTCAACTGAGCGCGAGAAGCAGATCGTTTTACGAGCCAGCCGTTTAATGCGGGTGCGGAGCGTCAGGTTATTACGCTCAATACGTTGGGTGAAAATTTTTCCGGTCAGATGCTTATCCTTCGGCACCTCCCGGCCATAGCTGCCCCAGTCGTCGTTGGTGATCATGCCGATGTTGAATGGCATGAGCAGTACCAGTAGCTCCCGGCAGGTTTCATCAGTTCGGGGACCAAAAGGAGAGCGTGGGCATGTCCCGTCCCCGTCACCACCGCGCGATCATTTGCGCCTGTGGTTTTTTCGCTCCAGGGCTCGACCTGATGGCATCCACTTCCTCTGCCGACACCTCCTCCTCTTTTGACGCCCTCGGCCTGAGTACCACCACTTTCGTCTCCGGCTCCAGTCCATCGACGCTACCGGTTTTGAGCTGTTCAATCAACGATGCCAGCTCACGTTCTCCCTCGGGGTCGCTCCCGTCGGTCTGTCCGGGCCGGGTCACCCGGATCTTCACGTAAGGCTGTTTCGATCCTTTCGCTACTTCAAAATCGAATTTCTTTTTCTTCATCATTGAATTGGCTTCAGGCGGATAGCCTTTTTCAAGATGCAGCACATAGCTTTGTTCAACGTTAAACGGCGTCCCTTCAGGAAACAGCACTTCTTTCTCGCTCGGAGCATTACTGATCCCTTCAATCAGCGATCCGCTGACCTCCCCCGGTTTCACCATAATCAGCGCCCCTTTCACCATATAACTCTTGGCGACCGCCGGATCGTAAGAGGTACTCATAAACCCCGGGAACCGGGCATCGTTGCCCTGTTCAAGTAATGCCTCGGCCACGGCAACATGACTGCCGTGCCAGAGCGTGCCGGAATACCGTTCAAACATCGGCGATTCAAGCGCCCTATGGAGCAGTTCAACCGTCTGGCGATACTCACTTTTCGCTTGCGAGCGCTGGCCGGGAGTGAGGTATTGATTTCTCTTCAGCAGAGCCTGTAGGTGACTCTCCATCTCCCCCGCATTTTTCGGCGGCGCGAACCCACCGTAACCCGGGTTGATCACAACGGCCCCGTTGCCGGTGTAGAAGCGGGTGACGGCCAGCAGCATCCCTTTAAGTAAAATATCCTGATTCTGTTTGCTGTCGCCAATGGCATCAAGCAGGTAACTGGAGCGCGCCTGTGGCGTCTTTTCAATTGCCACGCGATCCAGCAAATTCACAAACGGATCTTCTCCGTGATAAAACGGATCCAGCTTAAGTTGGCCAGCCAGCATATTCGTCCCCGGCTGTGTCAGAAACAGATCCCAGATATCGTTATGGTTGTCGTGATTGAACACATGACCCAGGGAGTCTTTTTGCGTGGACTCAGCCAGGAGCGAGGCCGCAGCATTGAGCATAGACGCGCGTTTAGCCTCAGGCAGAGCGTCAAGCCAAGCCGTAACCGCCGCGTCTTTTTCCCCATCCAGAAAAGGCGTGCCGGGGGCGCTACGGGCAGGACGCGGCGGTAGCTCTCGCTCCCGCGCATTATAGAGTGTGAGATCTTCTCTATTTTGCGGTGCATACAGGATCCGTTCTGACGCCAGCCCGGAGATATCTTCTACTTCCCCACCGCCGGCAACTGCCTCACCTATTTTCAGCAAGTAGTCATCTGAAGCATATTGCGCCGGATATCCCCTGCCTGCGGTAATGAACTGGTCAAACTCATCCCGACTGATGCGAACGGCGTCCTGCGCCGGCAAATGGATCTCTTGCCCCTCGAGAATAAGGGTTTTGGCTTCCAACGCAGGCAGGTCAATATCCTCAGTCATCAAATCTTCATAGGCGCGCAGCCAGTCACCATTCTGCCTTGCTCCCCAGACCATTTTTGCGTCACTGGGTACGGCCGTAAGCCCCTGCTCATCAAACTCCATGGCATAGGCATCCAGTGCCCCCATAATTTCGGTAAAGCTGTGATCGCGTGCCTGGATCATCCAGCCCAACAACAGCAGCCTGAATGCCTGGGCTTCAGCAACAGGCAGATTAAACAAACGGGCAATTTCATACATATAGGACGTGGTACTGGACGGACCGGCAAACATCGGCAGTTTTTTATCCATGTTCTGCTGACGCCAGTTCACCACCAAAGGTTTTTCTGCCCCTATTGAGGTCATCGACTTATCGTTGATAACAAAACCGCCGTACCCCGATTCATGTTGGTCGCGTTCCCTGAGGGAGAATGAATGGCGTCGATACGGCGGCGGCTTTATCGCCTGCAGCATGCCCTTAAACTTGAAGCCCGTCCCTTTATGCGGATCGCTGCTTGGCCGGTCGCCAATTAAATCCGGTGACGTTTTGTTGCCCAATGCTTCCGCGGCGTTCCAGTCGACGTATTTTAGCCACGGCCAGCCGTGAGGCTGAGTGGTGATCGGCTTCGACATGGCCGGCGGCGCCCCCGCCGTTGAGCCGGTAAAAATATCCAGACGCGAGTTGGCTTCTTTGCTGTCCAGCAACGACTCATTAGCTTCCCCCCCGAGCTTGCGCAGTGTCTGCGGGTTGCGAAAAGGGCGGATATAGCTGTATGCCAGGCTGGTCAACACGCGGGCATTAACCTTGCTTTCATTCAGCAACGCGTTCATTTGCTTTGCCCATTCCGCATTATCGTTGCTCCACCCTTCCAGGAAACCGATCCCGGAATCCGGATTGTTTTTTACTACGGAAAAAGCAGGATCGTAAGCCTGAGCAATCGCCGTCTTTTCCAGCGTTCGGCGCAAAAAAGAGCGTGCGATATATTCCACCGCAGGGAGTTCAAGCAGGTCGTTACCCAGATGATTAAACTCAAATGCTTGGTTTGCCTCAGCTATTTTTTCCACCGCCTGGGCAACCACGCTCTCTTTTAGAGATTTCTCTGCTGTGGGGAAAAGACTGTCAACCTTATCCCGAATGATATTCTCAATATTACCTTCATACTCTGCCGCACGTATAATGGCTTTATTAAACTCTTCGATCGCTTGCTGTAGTTGTGGATTTTCTGTAGGCATCAGATTATTTCCTTTGGGGTTAAGTTATATTTTGGGTGGTGCCTCTAATTGGTTGAATCTGGTGTATAATGCGGGCTTTTGAGGTTTTCCCATGGCCAGCGTTTATGTTCATTGCCCCCGTTGTCAGTCCGCTCAGGTTTACCGCCATGGTCAGAACCCTAAAGGCCATGACAGGTTTCGCTGATGTGGCGCTTATCTGTGAACTCGACGAGCAATGGAGTTTCGTTGGCAGTAAAGCCCGGCAGCACTGGCTCTGGTACGCGTACAACACCAATCTATTGTCACCCCCTTTTTTGCAACACTGATTTTGACTTATGACAGGCTTGCTTAAATCTATTCGGCGTCTGGTGAACAGTAATTACTCGCGCCACGATGAGTTCCGCGCCTGCTGAACCTTAAAAACAGGTCGGCTTCAGAGAGCCATTTGATGTTCCAGGTTCATCGACAGGCCGATAGGCCGTTCATGTCATCAATAATCAGTCTTCGCAAAACCAGATAGTAACTTGTTAATTAATTGATTTAATGTCCATTTTCGTTAGGTTTTCATTTGCTGAACTCCGTCTGATGTGCCGTAACTGCCCAGGCTATACGTGCCAGTTTGTTTGCCAGAGCGCATGCCACAACGTTCGAATGATGGCTGGTAAGCTGCTTTTTAACCCACTCAGCCAGACGTCCCGGATTATGTTCCAGCCGTCGCATAAAAGCCCGGGCGCACTGAACAAGCAAACTTCTTAATATCTTGTTCCCTCGCTTGCTGATACCCATTAGTGTAGGTTTCCCACCCGTACTGTATTGTCTGGGGACAAGCCCCGTAGATGCAGCAAAATCACGGCTACTGGCGTAATTTTTACCATCCCCCAAACGGGTAACCAACAGACTGGCCGTCACAGTACCTGTGGTGGTCTCAGTCCGGAACAGTTTGAAAACCAGAACCTCGCTTAGGAGCGTGTCCACATTACGTGGGTAGGATCATCTGAGATTTTTTGGCCACTGACTAAAAGTTGGACTGGTTTCTCCAATGTGCCCATGAGTTACAAAATACAGTCTGGTGTTTTCGCCCAAGGGATGAATATCATCCTTCTTCCCTTTAATATATTTAACATTATCTGCCGTTCCCCTTGGGTCCCAATCTAGTTGAATTGCTTTGCTATCACCGGAAAATTTACTAAACAATCGATCAGCTAGCAATTGTGTATCTTGGTCGTTAGGTGCATCCGCGTCCTGAAGACGTACGATGTAATTGAAATCAAATTATTTCTTCTTAGTATCATACATAAAATCCACCTTGATGTAGTTTAACCGGCACTGTTGCAAATAGTCTGTGGTGATAAACTTATCGCCACCTTTTGCTGAGGGAGCAGTTTAAGCAGTCAGCAAATAGAAGTGTTCTGCGACTGGCAATCCATCACTTTGTGGGTGTTGGTATTGCCCTTTGCATATCATGTGGATCAGTTCGATGCCTGCCAGAAGCGAATGTGCCGATGAAACGGTTTAAATCCCAGCATCTGTCGTACCCGACGCTTTATATTACTGAGTTCTTGTTCCACTTTTAAATATCAGTGGGATAGCGCTAATTTCCCCATTATCTCACCGGGGTCTGAATTGATGGCATAGGCAACATGGCCCTGGCCCAAAATCGCAAAAAATAGCATGTTACCTGACAACACCTTAATACGAAAGAACCGCATTGTGAATCTCATGTCAATAATGTGTTCTCTGCGGGAGATTATATTTCTTATACCCTCCTGAAGGCATAAGATCCTATATCCTCACGACCTAACAAGCTTTCACAGGTGTTATGTTCCGCCAGCGCAAAACCCTGTTCAGCAAACCAGCTGACAAGTCCATCGTGTGTCCAGTACCAGATATGTTCTGTTTTTTTGAAATGCTTTGACCGCAGAACATGGTCCCCACTGGCAAAAGCAGGGACAGAAACAAAAACCCAACGTCCAGCGCGTGCAACGGCAATATCAGGGCGGGCAATGTGCGCCAGACTCTCCCAGAAGGATAATGCCGTATGGCGTCCAGCGTACAGGTCAGCCCATAACCCGCGGCGCTCCAGCCATTCAATACCTGCCGGGTTCACATCATAACCGCAGGTATTCTGCCTGCTATCGACGAATTGACCGGCCCCGATCCCTACATCAAGCACGGGACCGGTATAGTGCCGTGCCACTAACTGGATGCGAGCGGCCGTCAGTTCTCGTCCCAAATCCGTATCAGCCATTGCCTGATACTTTGCAAAATACGCCGCATCATACGGGCGGTTATCAGACATAACGGGAAAATGTCCCATACCAATTTCAGGTAGCCATATGAACCCGCGATGCATTTTTTCAGTGAACAACTTCATTTAACCACCTCGTAAATTTTTCTTCACCCATCCCGATTATCTCCCGGCGTCCGTCCGGGCTGACCGCGCAGGCGATTATTACCGCCACGCTGACCACCCGACCGTTTTTGCGCAACTTTACGCAGGTCGCATCCCGCCACAGGCGAATCATTCCCCTTCCAGCGGTCGCTGAAGGTAGGCCTGCACGCTCTCATCGATGCCACGGCAGAACCTGTCTGCGGGAGATACCGGTCTATCGACTGGACCAGAGCGTCAACCTTGCGGGTGAAGACACCGTTATGCGTAAGATCCGATTTACTGAACATCTGTTCATTGGGCTGACTCTGGTTGAGGGGCTGTATCCCCTAGTATGCTACACGCCAATTTATAAACTTCCTGACTTCCAGCCTCTGAACAGAAGCTATATAATTCTTTAATGCGCTTCTCAAGATCATCATCCTCAATATCACCGTCTGCATATTTTTCTTCTAATGAACCAAGTTCTGCAATAGCCTGATGGTCGACATCCGTTAATTTTCCGGCCTGTGAGGCCGCCAGTTCCTCTATATTTTTTAACATAGCAATGGCTTTCACTGGAGATTCAGGTAGATCTAACCTTTCTTCCGTCCTGGCGCCTGTCTCATCCAGATGGCGTATAGCTGCAGCATGAACGCTTTCCATTACCTTGTGTTTTTCTTGAAATGAAAATTCAGAAAAATCAATTCCCCCCAGCATGGCAGAAATTATTTTTATTTCCTTTAGTCTAACCCCTTTTTCCCTGGAGCAGGCTCTTGAAAGTATATCCATCTTGTCAATCACATAGTAGTCTTTACCGCGGGCGTGAGTATTTTTGACTCTCCCAATTTCTGGATTTAAAAATTCAACCGTCATCCCAGCCATAGGTACTTCCAGCGCACTCTCTCGTGATGCTCCTAAGTTAATTGCCCTCTCGCCGAACATTCTACATACTTCCCGATAACCATCCACGGATTTAACAGCAACATCAACATCTGCTGGTTCTATATCTGCCCCACGGAAAGCCGCCGCAGCACTACCAATAATAACATACTCTATACCAGCGCTAGTTAACGCCTCACGAATGGATCTCAACGCGTCTAAAAGCTTCGAATCTTGAGTCGATTGAGACATATCACCAGCCGCTCCCGCAGGGAGTTGGGGCATTAATTGCAGTGGTTCACGCTCATCATTCTTTGGTCTGGAGTTATTTGATTCGTCTTTGGTTTGCTTTTTATTCTTAAACGCTAACATAGGTGAACTCTCCGTAGTACGTTTTACAGTTATGTTCCAGAAAGCTGGTAAGATTGCTATTTACATGGCGCTGGGTGAAGTTTCATGTATATCCTGTCCCTCATCAACTTGTAGACTCAAATTCAGTTAACAGGATATGGAACCATACACACCAATAAAACTATCAAAATAGTGAAATAGCTTCGAGTTTTGGTCAGATACTCGTAATGAAAAACGCAGAAGGTTTATGGATTTTTCTTCTTGTAATATGCAAATGGATCTGCATAAGCATTTTGAGTGGGGGCATCTCTTAAATGCAATTTTGAGAGAACAGCATCTTTAAATCTACTCCGGCAGAAAAGACCTTCTATAGTTTTGTACTTCAAACCTACCTGGTTTAATCTCTTTAAAATGTGTTTCAAATCCGTACGTTCCGTTACTGATATCACATCAGCGTCTGAGTCATCAGCAATCTGACGTATATCTTCTGGGGTATCCAGCTTATAACTGGATAAATTGTAATTTTGTACCTTACCAGGACCATTTAGTGTTTCTCGAGGCAGGAATAGATTCATGGCAATATTCTCCGTCCCTGGGTCTTCCAATGCCTGACCATTACTCGTAAAATAAATAATCTTTTGCCCCCCAGCCAGATTAAAATAATCTATTTGTCAATGCTTGACTACCATGAGATGTAATTATAACACGTTCCAGTTGATTACCCGGACTCCTATATAAATCAAAGGTGTCAAAAGATTGGTCCGCCAACACTTTACGACCTTTGTTCTTAGATGAAGCATTTTTATAAGCACACATATTGCACCAACCATTACTGTAGTGGATAGTTAGACATGTAAAGCCAACTGTTGTAGAAAGATGTTCTTTTAATTGATGGAGTTGTCTAAAACATCCTCCCTGAATTTTAAGATATTATACTGCGTAGAGATTTAAGAGTTCGTTGGTACTTTTTCTTAAATGGTGGGAATAGACAGCTGCACGTGATCCTATTTACCCGCTGGGTTCAGCGTTATCGTCGAATCCTGTTAGGTTATCGATCTTTGCAACAGCGCAGGGAGAATCCCGTCCATCGACTTATCCCATGGTCGGGGGAAACCATGGAAACAAAGAACATCGGTGTCAACCGGTATTTCCCCATTTCCCTGTGAGAACCTGGCATGCCAGCCAGGCATGCCAGGGACTGCCACATGCACTTTGTAGGATTTCACCGGGTTACCAAAGCGGGCGATATTTCTGCCACATATCGCCTCAATCACATCCTGATCCCCCCTGTATTTACGCATCCACTTTTGCGGATCGGCTATCCATGCTGACCAGATGCGCATTTTCTCATGATGGGGAATGAACATCATCCCACTTGCGGGTTTGGTCGGGTAATAGAAATCAGAAAGCATGCGGAAACACCCATCCGTGAGGTATGGCTGCGGGCTGTGTATCAGCAAGGTGTCTAAATCGAAGTACAGGATGTCATCCTGTATCAGTTCTGGATCAAACAACGCCATTTTAGCGAACCAGCCCGGCCAGTCATGAGCAAGCTGAAGTGTCTCTATCCCTTCCACAGCAACATCTGTCAGGCAAACAGCATGATAAGTACCAAACTGGCGGTGTAGACGCTGAACGTGTTCAGGCCGGTATTCACCTCCCGTTCTCAGTACTGTCATAATCACGGTCATCGGAATCCCTCCGTATACTTGATACGCATTTTGTCAGGATCCTTAGAAATACCGATGGTGATAACCTTGTTATTATGCCGTTCATGAGGAAGCCGGTGATACTCCAGAGGCATGCGCCCAATACTGACCTTCCCCGCAAAAGAAGCAATCACAACATCAAATGCCGCTTCATCAGTACCACCAACCGCATCAGCCTGTTTTATCCAGGCATCACAGAGTGCCTTCGTTTTATCGTTAGATTTCCATCCCATTACCGATACATGCCAGGCCCGCCCGCGAACCGTTGAATGCGGGCGCAGGAACAAATCATCGCTATAATCCATCAGTATGCATGGCAGCTGATGGATATCACTATCTGCATCCATCCAGACGATTGAAGGGTAAAGATTCAGCATCATTCGAATGTAACGAGCCTTGATGCGTGTATTTTCCAGCCAGTCAGCGCCCGACGCCATCTGGCGGATATCATGTTTCAACCCCATGGTTTCAAGCTGTTTCCGCAACCGCAGAGCCAATTGAGGATACTGCCAGTTATCGGTAAAAAATGACACAAATACGGTCTCAACCATTACGCAACTCCTCCATTGAATCAGATCGGTAGTCCCTGTTTGATAAAAAACGGATGCAACCAAACTCTCCCCCCACCGGATAATTCCTCACTATATTGTCAAATTGTAAGCGTCAGGAGTCGCGTTATTTATGTTTCCACCAACTGATGTCATTTCGTTCGTTTTTTTTGAACGTGGTATTGACATGGCTACCGTGTGATATAAGCCCAGTAAATTGTGTCAAGAGGATGTAATTAAACAGCCCCATTTCGGTGTGGCCAACGGTCTTTTCGCGCCGAGATGCAACGTCTGCCACATTCCTGGCCCACGCATCCAGCATCGCCCTGATAAAGCGAATCAGCATTTCCCGACTCCCGCCCAGTAAACCGCAATTCAGCAACTGATGAGAGGCAAACTGATGGATAAACGCCTGTATTGTGGAGGCGGGATGTTTTAAACGCATCCATCGGATGTCAATCTGACAAGGTTCATCTCCGCAATAGAGATAATTACCCATTTCAGGGAATGGATTACGCAGCATTTCAACGTCGGTTGCATCCACACAGAAAGCTCTGTCAATTTCAGGATGTTGCAATAGATATTGATAAATACTAATCCAGCGTTGCCAGTAAGGTCCTATACTCGTTTCGACGTTGATATGCGTTATCGTTGGCGTATCTGGAACATCCAGACAGTCATGTAAAATAACCAGAGGCTGAGAGCCCAATGATTTGATCAACGGTTGCAGGGCAGCATAATCGGCTTTCCAGTGATAACCACGTTCAAGGTCGACCTGCCTGTTAAAAAAACAGGTAATAACGACATTATTTTCTATCTTTGGCATAGCGACTTCGTGGTAAGGAATAAAGTCTGAACTTTTTTCTCGCGCCGCCAGAAGAGGTTTATTCCGAATTAATTGTTGACGACGTTCTGATATTAGCACAGATGAAGCGATAGCCTTGTGCTCATCGGCAGACCAGAATAATCCCTTACTGCATGTGACATCCATAAACCGAAAGGATGTTAATCCTGCATTGTAAATGCGCCCCGACAACTCAATATGTTCTTCTCCCCATTTACCGAATATCGGATCCATTCCCCCCACAACGTCAAGGCAACGACGTGCAAAATAAAGCATGCATCCTCGCGCGTGGGACCAGGCATTTATTTGACTGTCCGAATACAGAAGAATGGCATCATTAATTTTTTTCCCCGTGGCAAAATTCTCAAACATATAAAACAAATGAGGTTCACTGGATGCGACATACGGTTTCCACCAGTTTCCCTGCAGAGGGTATATATCGTCATCAAAAAGAAATATGTGTTCACACTCTTCCAGCAACGCGAAGCATTTATTTTTAGCCCGGGCTATCCCCACATTTTCCTCAAAGCGATATGTCGCCCCCTCTACCGGAATATCACTGGCATCATCCACGACGACAATTTTCGCCCCCTGAGGCGAAAATCTGGTGATCGCCTCCATGGTCTTTTTCAGCATGTCCGGACGATTGTGTGTGGTCACACCAATTCCTATTCGGCCCACGGGTGTCTCCTGACAGGGAGGGACTGACAGACGTTCTTCCGGGTGAGCATTAAAACTCATGTGTTTCTCCTTTCCGGCGTGATCTTGTTGCATAGTGGTTCCACCAGTATTCGTACATTCTCTCCTGCAAAAAAGACACGCGCATCCATGATGTCATTATCGTAATACGTTGTTATATTGCGAAAGAAATCAAGAAGCTGGTTTTTATTTTAATGCGTGGAAATAAGTGCTCATTGTGATATGAACTTGCCGGGTAATAAAATAAATTATGTATACAGGGCCAACGCATCATCAAGATTCATAACCGTGAAACAGTCCAGTTCCGTTCTGGCAGAACAGTTAATAATATGATGGCTACCACGAAACTGACCTGCCGTGTTCCTGAACTCTTTTTTCCATCGTTCAGTCTGAACATGTCCCGGATTAGCTAAAGAAGCATGCTTACCATGCCAGTGAATACCATCGCGTACTGAGCAGTCAAATCCCAGCAGTAGGATATTCTTGGCACCCAGCCAGGTAGCAAAATGAATAGCCAGTTGTCCGGAGTTAAATGTCCCTCCGGCCCGGACAGGACAATACTCCAGATGATACATTCTGCTTGCTTTGAGATTGTTACTCCAGCGTTGAGGGGGTTCCGGGAGTGTATCGATATTTGTCTCCCACCACCGGTAGTCAGCCGCAAAAATATAATCGCAGTCAGGTAAGATTTCCCATGACGAATTCACTGTAATTACTTTCGCTCCCGAGGAGTTAGCTTTCACACAATCAGCATGCGTAAGCGAGGGCCCTGAAGCACAGATAACAATAGTCTCATTAATTCGTTTCATAAAGTTCCAGAGCGGGTCAACGCCTCTTGTCAGCCACGATGATGCATCACCTTTGGCATCTGCTCCACCCTTGCCTCTGTCTCTGCCACCTCCGGCACCACAACGTTACGGTCCGTCTGTGAAACCGGCACAGTCACCGCATAATTCAGCACCAGCCGCGGACGGTTGCCCAATGACTGCCAGAAGTTACCGAGGCTGTTCAGCTCTTCCTTCGGAGGAATGACCCGGGTAAAGGCCCCCGGAATCCCTGTCAACTGCCGGTTATTGATCAGGGCATTCAGCACCTGGTTCATAATGATCGTGGCCTGGTTATCAGGCCCTCCGTTCGGTCCCCCGTCAGTCGCCGGTTGATCCCAGTACATAATGAGATAATTACAGCAGACATTGACCCGTCCCGGCAGCAATACACTGCCATTGTAGGATCGTGATTCTGCCGTTCTGAGCTGCAAATCCTCGTAGATATCATATAAAAACACGCTGACGGTGGGCAGGGATGGCGGGACGTCCGGCTCCGGTAAGTCAAAACGGATATCAACGCTGTCATCCACATACTCCTGCAAGGCGGTTAATATCGCCTGGTTGACGCTAATAATGGCATCATCTGATGCTGTCTGAACAGCCATAGAGAAACTCCTTTCACAGGTAGGAAATCAGTAAGAGATACGTCCGATTTTTGCCAGTTCGCGTTTCATGGCAAGGCGGATGTGGCGATCGCAAATCGCCCCGGTAGCCTCTTCCGCCGCCAGCCAGGCGGACAGCAGGGCGATATTGCGGATATTCGCGCCGGTCAGCGGCGCCGTACTGGCCAGGGCGGCAAAATTGACATCTGGGGCAAGCGTCATACCTTGTGGCCATATCCGTCGC
The DNA here is from genome assembly GCF_019237635.1 of Pluralibacter sp. Lineage (GTDB taxonomy): Bacteria > Pseudomonadota > Gammaproteobacteria > Enterobacterales > Enterobacteriaceae > Enterobacter_B. The sequence goes on along the minus strand of NZ_JAFAGS010000101.1, from coordinate 2,523 downwards.
CACATCTCTTCCCGTAGCGGGGTGCCGGGGAAATCGAACCGGGTGATAAACGTGAAACGGCGACTGAAAGCATCATCCAGGTGATTACGGTTGTTGGTGGAGAGAATGACCAGGCCAGGATGATTTTCCAGACGCTGCAGCAGGTACGCCACTTCAATATTGGCATTCCGGTCCTTGGAGTCCTTCACTGATGTACGTTTGCCGAACAGTGCATCCGCTTCATCGAAGAACAGCACGCCCGCATCGGCCTCCGCCAGATCGAATATCCTCGACAGATTTTTTTCCGTTTCGCCGATGTATTTATTCACCACCGTGGATAAATCCACTTTTATCAGATCAACGTCCAGTTGCCCGGCAATGACCTCCGCCGCCATGGTCTTACCGGTACCGGAATCACCACAAAACAGTGCGCTGATCCCGGTGCCGTAGCCAATTTTTGCCCCAAATCCCTGCTCCAGCACCGTATCACGGTAGCGGGCCGCTACCAGGATTTCTGTCAGTTGTTCCCGAAGCTCAACAGAGACCACCAGGTCATCAAACGTGCGTTGCGGCTCCCGGCGTTGCGCCAGGTTGCCGAAATTCTTGCGCGCATGCATCCGCAGTGCCCGGTTCAGATCGGCGGCGCTGACAGCGCCCGTCCCGCCCCGCAGATTACGGTAGCCTCTGGCCTCCTGCAGGATGTGTGGCAGAGTGTCGCGGGTAAAGGAGAACCGCCGACAGAATCCGGCAATATCCATATCCGGAGCAAAATCAGGGGAGAGCGCACGCTCAAGCAATACTGCCCTCTCCCGGCAGGAAAGCCCCGGCATGTCGAGTACCAACTGTGACACCCCCGCAAGCCGCAGATGTCCCGTCGACCTGTCGCACAATATTACCGCCCGTAATCCAGGTTGATGCAGTTGCTGCATCCAGCTCTTATCTTCCGTTTCTTCTTCTGTTGTGTCCCGCAGACTGAGTACCAGAATGGCATCACGCATCCGGACCTCACGAGTGGCTTCTCCCAGAATCCACCGTGCCTCCGGGGGGTTCTCCGGCAACTGTGACATGTCCAGAGACAGTATCGCCTGTCTTCTTTGTGAGGCCGCAGCGCGTAGCGCTGCCAATTGTCCGCTTTCTGCCGCGCCCTCCAGTATCAGTACCGGATGCATGCCTCCCTCGCACGTCTCATCCTGGGCCTGCAAAGCCGACAGGACCTCCACAGTACTGTGCAGTCCTTCTTCCGGGTCAGGTTGATACCACCTGGCACAGGCTGACAGTGGTGAAGAAAGATAATCATTACCGGTGAGGTAGTGGAAAATGCCGGTTGAGGTCAGGAAGAGCGACTGCGCCCAGTCCTCCCCTTGTTTCTCACCCGATTTTCTGACCGTAATAAGCTGAGATTGCAGTAACGGAGACTGCGGTAACAGGCTGATATGCTGCTCTGACAGCAGAACATGTTCTCCCCCAAACAGCGCCTGTACCAGCTCAAACGAAGGCAGGTTCTTCCCTCCACTGCGCTGCAGGGCGGCAAACAGATGAAAATAACGGCTGTCGAAATAAGGCAGCAGGCCCAGCAGCAGAATATCGGTTTCCAGGGCGGTCAGCTCAAACCGGTTTACCAGTTGTGCCAACAAACCATCGGCATTTTCCTCCTGAAACATCACATAGTCAGGCAGTATTTCCCGCCCGGACAACCAGTGTGGTACCCCTTCTGGCATCTCAGTACGCAGTTCAATCTCATCGTCACTGAGCAGAAACCCTTCCAGTACATGCGACTCCAGCCGATCCCGCTCGCGCAGAGCATAGCGTTGCAGACATAAATCAATCCGCTCCAGCTCACGAAAAAGAAATGCGCTGTTCCCGTCATTAACCCTATGATGGTGAATATTTAAGGGAATAATCGATTGTTCCATATTCAGAAACCTTACTATGATGATGTCAGATAATGACTATTCTGGTCTGGTTCCAAAACGAACCATCCGGTAAACATCACTCAGAATACCGTTGCGCAGGGCATATTTACGGCATACACCTTCCGTTTCAAATCCGAATTTTTTATATAAATTGATGGCCCGGTGATTATCGGAAAATACGATGAGTTCAAGGCGCTCCAGTGCCCAGTAGCGGTCACAAATAACCAGCATCGCCTGCATCAGGACACTGCCAATCCCTTTTCCCTGCCATTCAGGGGCAACACTGAGACTAAAAGAGGCAGCGTGCCGGCGTTGCATATCCTGCTCCGGCTCAAGCAGCAGATGTCCCACAACATCATCATCCAGACAGGCCACCAGGCTACATCCATTCAGGTTGAGTTCGGAAATACGCCTTCGTACCTCATCGCGTGACGGGAATAAGGGCAGCGATGCGTCTGCGGACAGACTGGCATGGGAAAATAACTGTTGCAGTGCAGAAATATCATGACTTTCACTGTGTCTGACAATAATGCCATTCATCTTCCTCTCCATTGCGTTGAGTTAGTGCATAACTTTCTCTGCGGCATTTATCAGCCGGACTTTAATAAACTCCTCATTCTCGGGCTGACGG
>NZ_JAFAGS010000138.1 GCF_019237635.1 Pluralibacter sp. | reverse complement strand
AATGACGATTCCGACATTCCGATAATGGAATTGGAATGTTGCCAGAAAGTGAAGCGGCGTCTGGCGAAAAGAAAAAGGCCGGTTACCCGGCCTTTGTGCGCATCGCGTAAATCACTGCAGCTCAAACTCGCCCTGCTTCACACGGGCGGAGTCAACGCCGATAAAGACGTTGAATTTGCCCGGCTCTGCGGCATATTTCATCCGCTGGTTCCAGAATTTCAGCGCGTCGACATCTATCGGGAAGCTGACGGTTTGCGTCTCGCCCGGCTTGAGGTTCACCTTCTTAAAGCCGCGCAACTGCTTCACCGGACGGCTCATCGAAGCGGTGACGTCCTGCAGATAGAGCTGGATAACCGTCGCGCCTTCGCGTTTGCCGGTATTGGTGACATCGACGCTGGCGGTGACGCTGCCGTTCGCTTTCATGGTCGGCGCGGACATCTTCACGTCGGAGACGTTAAAAGTGGTATAGCTCAGACCATAACCGAACGGATACAGCGGGCCGTTGGCCTCGTCAAAGTAATGCGAGGTATATTTGTTTGGCTTCTCCGGGTTATACGGACGGCCGGTGTTGAGGTGGCTGTAATAGGTCGGGATCTGCCCTACCGAGCGCGGGAACGACATCGGCAGTTTGCCGGACGGGTTATAGTCGCCAAACAGCACATCGGCGATGGCGTTACCGCCTTCGGTACCGGCAAACCAGGTTTCCAGAATGGCGTCAGCCTGCTGATCCTCTTTCACCAGCGTCAGCGGACGACCGTTCATTAGCACCAGCACCAGCGGTTTACCCGTGGCCTTCAGGGCGCTAATCAGGTCGCGCTGGCTTTGCGGAATATTCAGCTCAGTCCGGCTGGAGGCCTCATGCGCCATCCCCTGTGCCTCACCGACCACGGCAACCACCACGTCGGACTGCTTCGCGGCGGCAACGGCTTCGTCAATCATCGCCTGCGGCGAGCGCGGGTCAACCTTCACCGCCTCTTCATACAGATTGAGGAAGTCGATGATGTCTTTTTCATTCGAGACGTTCGCGCCTTTGGCGTAAATCACTTTTGCGTTATCACCGACGGCATTTTTAATCCCGGTCAGTACGGTGACGGACTGACCGGCAACGCCCGCGGCAGACCAACTGCCCATCACGTCACGCTTGCTGTCGGCCAGCGGCCCCACAACGGCAATGGCGCCAGATTTTTTCAACGGCAGGGTTTCAAGACGGTTTTTCAGCAGCACCAGACTTTCACGGGCCACGTCGCGCGCCTCTTTACGATGCAGACGGCTTTCGGCGTTGGTGTCTTCCGGGTCGGAGGTTTTTGCGCCAAGGTGGCTGTACGGATCGTTAAACAGCCCCATGTCATACTTCACATTCAGTACGTGGCGGGTGGCGTCATCCAGCTCCGCCATCGTCACCTTACCGCTTTTGACCAGACCCGGCAGGTATTTGCTGTAGTACTCATCGCTCATGCTCATGTTGATGCCGGACGTAAGCGCGACACGCACCGCATCCTCCGGGTCGGACGCCGTACCGTGCCTGATAAGCTCTTTAATCGCGCCGTGGTCAGAAATCGTGATGCCCTTAAAGCCCCACTCGTCGCGCAGCAAATCTTTTAGCAGCCAGGCGTCCGACGACGCCGGGGTGCCGTTCAGCGAGTTCAGCGCGACCATCACCCCGCCGCTGCCCGCATCCAGGGCGGCTTTGTACGGCGGCATATAGTCGTTGAACAGGCGCTGGGTGCTCATATCGACGGTGTTGTACTCCTTACCGCCCTCCACTGCGCCGTAGGCGGCGAAGTGCTTCACGCTGGTCATCACCGAGTAACGATCCGCCGGGCTTTTGCCCTGCATGGCTTCGACCATGGTTTTACCCATGGTGGCGGTCAGATACGTATCTTCACCGAAACCTTCAGACACGCGGCCCCAGCGCGGATCGCGCGAGACGTCGACCATCGGCGCCCAGGTCATGTTCAGGCCGTCGTCGGCGGCTTCATACGCGGAAACACGGCCCACCGTACGCACGGCGTCAAGGTTAAATGACGATGCCAGACCCAGGCTTATCGGGAATACCGTACGCTGGCCATGCACCACGTCGTAGGCAAAAAACAGCGGGATTTTCAGGCGGCTAAGCTGCATCACCTGATCCTGCATGGTGCGGATATCCTGGCGAGTGACGGTGTTGAAGATAGCCCCCACCTGCCCGTCTTTAATCATCTCGCGAATGGCTTCTTTCGGGTTATCCGGCCCAACGCTTATCAGGCGCAGCTGACCAATTTTCTCATCGACGGTCATTTTCTTGAGCAAGTCAGTGACAAACGCATCCCGCGCCTGTGGCGTCAGCGGATGGTTGCCGAACAGATCGTCAGCTAACGCTGGCTGTAGCGCAAGACTGACGGCAACACCTACAGAGCAAAGCCATTTCATCGTTATGTGTACTCTCTTTAACCAGACCAGAGGCATCTAAAGCCTAAGAAAAACCGCAGTTTGCCATAACCCCGAAAGGAATACTCAGGATATTCTCCGATATTGCGCGACATTCTTTCGCCATATTGTCATACAAAGCGCTATTCTTAGTGACGACAAATTTGCCTCACCACAAGGAGTGGAAAAATGTCCACTATAACGATAAATGACAATGCGACGCTGCTCGCTGAACTGTCTCGCCTGGTCGGCCCTTCTCACCTGCTGACCGACCCGGCAAAAACCGCCCGCTATCGCAAGGGCTTCCGTTCGGGCCAGGGCGACGCGCTGGCGGTGGTGTTCCCCGGCTCGCTACTTGAACTGTGGCGCGTGCTGAACGCCTGCGTTAACGCCGACAAAATTATCCTGATGCAGGCGGCGAATACCGGCCTGACCGAAGGCTCAACGCCAAGCGGCAACGATTACGACCGCGACATTGTTATTATCAGCACCCTGCGGCTGGACAAACTGCACCTGCTGGATAAGGGTGAACAGGTGCTGGCCTTCCCGGGCACCACGCTCTATTCGCTGGAAAAAGCGCTGAAACCGCTGGGTCGCGAACCGCACTCGGTGATCGGCTCATCCTGTATCGGGGCGTCGGTCGTCGGCGGTATCTGCAATAACTCCGGCGGCTCGCTGGTCCAGCGCGGCCCGGCCTATACCGAAATGTCCCTGTTTGCCCGCATCAACGACGACGGCAAGATACAGCTCGTCAACCACCTGGGGATCGACCTCGGCGCCACGCCGGAGCAGATCCTGAGCAAACTGGACGATGAGCGCGTCACCGATGCCGACGTGCAGCACGACGGCCGTCACGCCCACGATCACGACTACGTCAGCCGCGTACGCGATGTAGACGCCGACACCCCGGCCCGCTATAACGCGGACCCGGACCGCCTGTTCGAGTCCTCCGGCTGCGCCGGTAAACTTGCGGTGTTCGCCGTTCGCCTGGATACCTTCCCGGCAGAGAAACGCCAGCAGGTGTTTTATATCGGCACTAACCAGCCGCAGGTGCTCACGGAGATACGTCGCCATATTCTGGCCGAGTTCGAGCATCTGCCGGTCGCGGGCGAGTATATGCACCGCGATATCTACGACATCGCCGAAAAATACGGTAAAGACACCTTCCTGATGATCGACAAGCTCGGCACCGACAAAATGCCGTTCTTTTTCACCCTGAAGGGACGTACGGATGCGATGCTGGAAAAAGTGTCGCTGTTTAAGCCGCACTTCACCGACCGCTTTATGCAGAAGATAGGCCATGTCTTTGCGGCTCATCTGCCGGAGCGCATGAAAATCTGGCGCGATAAGTACGAACACCACCTGCTGCTGAAAATGGCGGGCGACGGCATTGATGAAGCCGAAAGCTGGCTCAAACATTATTTTGCCGATGCGCAAGGGGATTTCTTCGTTTGTACCGCTGAAGAAGGCAGCAAAGCGTTTCTCCATCGTTTTGCGGCGGCGGGCGCGGCCATTCGCTATCAGGCGGTACATGCCGATGAGGTGGAAGACATCCTGGCGCTGGATATCGCCCTGCGCCGCAACGATACCGAGTGGTTTGAACATCTGCCGGCAGACATCGACAACCAACTGGTGCACAAGCTCTACTACGGTCACTTTATGTGTCACGTTTTCCACCAGGACTATATTGTCAAAAAAGGGGTGGACGCCCATGCGCTGAAGGAGCAAATGCTGGCCCTGCTTCGCGAACGCGGCGCGCAGTATCCGGCGGAACATAACGTCGGGCACCTCTACGAAGCCGCTGATACGTTAAAACGGTTTTATCGTGAGAATGACCCCACCAATAGCATGAACCCCGGAATAGGAAAAACCAGCAAGCAGAAATATTGGGGCGAAGGGCATTGCGCAGAACAAGAGTGAGCCAAAATATCGAGAAATTCCCGCCCGGAACCTGGGGAAATCGTGTAATCGCGTTAAACTCCGCTATACAGTAAGGCCAAGGGCCAGAGAAACATTTCTCTGGCCTGTCAAACTAAGGAGTTAACCTCATGTCTGCGGGTGATGCCGAATTAGGTGCAGAGATAGAGATCCGGGATGCGGTACCTGATGACGCGCATGCCATTGCGGCGCTGTATGCCTGGCATGTGTTGAACGGTCGAGCCTCCTTTGAAGAAGTCCCCCCTTCCGTCGATGAAATGCGTACCCGAATGAAAAAACTCACCGGCTCCGGGCTACCCTGGCTGGTGGCGCTGTATCGCGGCATTCTCGTCGGCTACTGCTATGCTGGCCCCTACCGCCCTCGCCCGGCCTACCGCTACACCCTGGAAGAGTCCATTTATGTGGATGCCAGCATGGCTGGTCGCGGCGTGGGCAGCGCGCTCCTCACGCGTCTTATCGACATGTGCGAGCAGGGCCAGTGGCGGCAAATGGTCGCGGTGATTGGCGATGGCAATAACAACACTGGCTCGCTGCGGCTACATAAAAAGCACGGTTTTGATGTGGTCGGACAGTTGCGCAGCGTGGGTTATAAGCTCGGCGACTGGCGGGATACGGTGATCATGCAGCGTCCACTCAACGACGGTGACTGGACGCTGCCGGAGTAGCGTTAGTCAGCCTGGGTGGCCGGCTGCGCGTTGAGAATAGCGTTCGCCATCTGCGCTTCTTTCTGCTTTTTATAGCTCAGCGCTGCGGGCGGTACCGGCATCACCTTCCCGGTTTCAACCCACGTGCGCAGGCGGCTGGCGTCGGCGAAGTGGGTATATTTACCGAAGGCATCCATCACCACCATCGCCACCGGACGGTTATTCATCACCGTACGCATCACCAGACAATGTCCCGCCGCATTGGTAAAGCCGGTTTTGGTCAGTTGGATATTCCAGTTGTCGCGATAGACCAGGTGGTTGGTGTTACGAAACGGCAACGTGTACGCCGGATTGCTGAAGGTCGCGGTATCTTCCTTCGTGGTGCTCAGTTGACCAATCAGCGGGTACTGCCTGGTGGCGATCAGCAGTTTGGTCAGGTCGCGGGCGGTAGACACGTTATGAATCGACAGCCCGGTCGGCTCGACGTAGCGTGTATGATTCATACCGAGCGCTTTCGCTTTGGCGTTCATCGCGCGGATAAACGCGTCATAACCGCCCGGATAGTGGTGCGCAAGGCTTGCCGCCGCGCGGTTTTCTGAGGACATCAGCGCCAGCAGCAGCATATTTTTACGGCTGATTTCACTCTTAAGACGCACGCGGGAGTAAACGCCCTTCATCTCCGGCGTCTGGCTGATATCCACCGTCAGCATTTCGTCCAGCGGCAGGTGCGCATCCAGCACGACCATCGCGGTCATCAGTTTGGTAATGGACGCCATCGGCCGCACCAGATCCGGGTCGCTGGCGTAAATCACCTGGTTGGTGTTCAAATCAACAATCATTGCACTACCGGAAGCAATATCCGGTTTAGACGCCGTCGTCGCCGCAGCGGGTTTGGCGATCGCCTGGGGCGCAAAAGGGACAGCCAGCATCAGCGCAAGGCTAAGCAGGGAAACTCGAAATTTCAGCATGGTGGTGAGCAGTCTGGTCATTATTGTGCGAATTATGTCGTACCGGACGTTGAGTTCCGAAAGGAATAACGCGGCTCCCGGCATCATACCCCGCCGGGCCTCGTTTTCGCCACCAGATAATCGTGAGTAAATGCTGCATTGCTGGCGCCTGAAATATCAGCGCCAGCAATGTGTAAACTTAGAACAAGCGGTAACCATAGCCCCACAAAACCACGGTCATCGCCAAAAGCACTTCAAGGACCAGCACGCCAATGGCGAGCGTTGAACTGGCAAAACTCAGCCCCTCTTCGCGGCTAATGCTCAGGAAGGTAGGAATGCCAAGGTAGAGCAGATAACCGGTGTAGCACAGCGCTATCGTCCCCACCAGGGCGCAAAGCCAGACCAGCGGGTACAGCGCAACGATGCCGCTCATGAACATGGGCGTCGCAATATAGCCGGCAAACACCATGCAGCGTTTAAGCGACGGACGTTGTGGATAATTTCGCGCCATCCACCAGATAACGCGCCCCATGACGGCCACCCCGGCCAGCATCAGCGCATAAAACATTACCGCCAGCGCCAACCCGGTGAACATGGACAATTTGATAACCACACCGTCACCAAAGCTCCAGCCAATCTGCGTCGTCCCGATGAACGCGCAAATGACCGGCACCGCCGCCATCACCAGAACATGGTGGGTATAATGGTGCGACACGGTTTCATTCTCGCCCTGAATGACGTGCATTTCCCGATCGGGATGGGAGAAAAGTCCCCAGACATGGTTCATAGAGCCCCCTCGTTACGGCTTCGTAGAACACATACTTAGTATAATGCAGGCTGAAGATTATTTTTTATACACGCCGAAAAAGAGTGGCCTGCTGACGCACAGGGGAACTGCGTATTGCCCGTCCTGCGTGTATGCTTAACGTTGTTCTGATGCAGGGAGATACATATTTCGTATGGATATCAATAGTCTCATAAGCCAGTATGGCTATGCGGCGCTGCTGGTAGGTGCGGTAGCAGAAGGTGAAACCATGACGCTTCTGGGCGGCCTGGCGGCGCATCAGGGGCTGCTACGATTCTGGCTGGTGGTGGCCTCCGTGGCGTTGGGCGGCATGATTGGCGATCAGGTGCTATTCCTGCTGGGGCGTCATTTCGGCGGACGGGTGCTGAGGCGTTTTTCCCGCTATAAGCGCAAAATCCGCTCGGCGCAGCGGCTTATTCAGCGTCACCCCTACCTGTTTGTGATTGGCACCCGTTTTATGTACGGTTTTCGCGTCGTCGGCCCGGTACTGATCGGCGCCAGCAAACTGCCGCCGCGGATCTTTTTCCCGCTCAATATTTTCGGCGCTTTCATCTGGGCGCTGCTGTTTACCACCCTGGGCTATCTGGGGGGTGAAGTGATTGGACCGTGGCTACACCATCTCGATCAGCATATTAAACGCTGGGCATGGCTGATTATCGTGGCGGCGGCGGTGCTGGCAGTGCGGATATGGCTTAAACGCCGCGACAAACGCAAAGCCGATGACGATGAAACGCCTTAAGCGGGCCCCCCGAACGGGAGGCCGCGATGGTCAGGGTCACGACTGCGGGTGGTGGTAGCCGCCGCCTAACGCCGAGGTCAGTTGGATGCTGGCATCTACCCACTGCCCTTGCAGCTGCAGCGCGTTGATTTGCTCCTGCAACGACGGCAGTTTCACGAGGCTGACCTCCGAACCGGAGAGAATACCGGCCTGCATTCGCGCCTGCGCCTGTGATACCACTCTACCGGCATCTTTGAGCACCAGTTGCTGCTGCTGGTTCTTATCCATCAGCGTCTCCACCTGGCTTGCGCTCCTGGCAACCTGGTTAACCGCGTCGACCACTGCCTTGTTGTAGTTCGCGACCGACAGATCGCGCTGGGCGTCGGCGATATCGAGGTTAGCGTTCAGGCGGCCGCTGTCAAAAATCGGCAGCGTTAAACCTGCGGTTACGCCCATTTGCTGCGCCGAATTACGGAACAGGTCGCTTAAGTGCAGCGCATCCTGCTGCAGGAATGCCATCAGGTTGATATCCGGGTAGAACGCCGCTTTCGCCGCGTCGACTTCACTCATCGACGACTGAATATACCAGTGTCCCGCCTGCAGGTCAGGGCGACGGGCAAGCAGCTCATAGCCGAGGCTTGCCGGCATCTGCGTCTTCACGACCGGCAGCGGCGTCTGGCGCAGATTGAGCGAGGCTCCCTGCTTATTCACCAGCGCCATCAGGCGGGCCTCTATCTCCTTCATATTGCCGGAGACCTGAGTCAGCTGCTGCTCGGTTTTGCTGACGTTGATATCATTTTTTGCGCCTTCAACCGACGAGGTAATGCCGTGGGAATAGAGCTCTTTATCCACGGAGATAATATTGTTCTGCTCGCGCTTCACCTGGAGCAATACCTGTTTTACCGCCGCTTCGGTCTGCCATTCCCAGTAAAGTCGCGCCACGCTGCTGGCAAGCAACTGACGGGTTTGCGCCAGCTCCGCCGAGCGGGCTTTCTGCACGCCGATGCGCGACTGCACCTCCGCACGGTGTTTCCCCCACAGGTCGAGATCCCACCCTGCCGTCAGGCCAAAGGTGCCGTTGGTGTACCACGGGCCCGTGGTGCCCTGCGCCGGATCGGTGGTAGCAAACGGCCCCATCAACCCTTCCGCCGACATTTTTTGCCGCTCGATATCCGCGCCGAAATCCACTTCCGGGCCGCCTTGCGCCTCGGTCATTCGCGCCTGCGCTTCGGCGAGCTTAATTCGCTGCATCGCCACCTGCATATCCGGCGCGTTGCTGAGGGCCTGCTCAATTAATCCGTTTAATTGCGCGTCATGATAATCCTGCCACCAGTGACTTTGCGGCCAGCCGTTTTGCAACGCCGTCGGCAAGCGGTTATCCACATGCGAGGCGGGAAGTTGTTTTGATAAAGGTGCCCCCGTCTCATGGGACGGCGCGCACGCAGAAAGCAAGGTGGTCAGCGACAAACCGATCGCGGCAGAAAGAATAACGTTATGTTTCATTTCGCAAATCTGTTAACGGGATGAACAGGTATCATATAGTGAAAACGCGATTGGGTGTTTAGTAAAGCGTGGCACTAAGCCAGTTCCCTACCGCCTTAGCGCTGCGCCTGTACGATGCTGGCGTACTGCTCGATAGCCTGGGCTATCGACGCCGAATCTCCCAGCGTGCGGATGGTGGTAAACAGCGTGGACGCCTGCGCATACTCTTTACGCAAATACCCCAGCCACTGCTTGATGCGGGCCACATGGTACAGGCCGGTATCCCCCTGCTTTTCCAGACGGCTGTATTTCTGCAACAGCGTCATGACGTCAGGCCACGGCATGCGCGGTGCGTTGTACTTCACCACCCGGCTGAGGTTCGGAATATTGAGCGCGCCGCGGCCGATCATCACCGCATCGCAACCGGTCGCCGCCATGCAGTCCTGCGCGCTCTGCCAGTCCCAGATTTCACCGTTTGCCACGACCGGAATCGACAGGCGCTGGCGGATGTCGCCAATGGCCTGCCAGTTGATGCGCTCGGCCTTATAGCCATCTTCCTTGGTGCGGCCATGCACCACCAGCTCCGTCGCCCCCGCCTGCTGGACGGCGTCGGCAATCTCAAACTGGCGCTCTGCGCTGTCCCAGCCAAGACGGATTTTCACCGTCACCGGCAGGTGCGCAGGCACGGCTTCACGCATCGCCTTCGCGCCGCGGTAGATCAGCTCCGGATCTTTCAGCAGCGTCGCCCCGCCGCCGCTGCCGTTCACCACTTTCGACGGACAACCGCAGTTTAAATCAACGCCCCAGGAGCCAAGCTCGACGGCACGGGCGGCATTTTCCGCCAGCCACTGCGGGTACTGCCCCAGCAGCTGTACGCGAACCAGGGTTCCGGATGAGGTGCGACTCTGGCGCTGAAGCTCCGGACAGAGCCGGTAGAACGATTTCGCTGGCAGCAGTTTATCCACCACCCGCAAGAATTCGGTGATGCACAGGTCGTAATCATTCACCTCAGTCAGCAGCTCACGCACCAGTGCATCGAGCACGCCTTCCATCGGCGCCAGTAAAACACGCATGTCAAACCCCGGAGAAAAAAGAGGCGCTATGGTAGCGTTGTTGCGCTCAGGAATGAAGCCTTTCTGGACGATACCTTTCATACTGCATGTTGCTGGAAGGAATGGTGAGTATGCCCAGAATTCATGATGTGATCGGTGGCACATTTCCGGCTTTAATTGTATGATGAATTTGTTCCATCAAGGATTATCACCATGATCAAATCACTGAATATTCTCTGGCAGTATCTACGCGCGTTCGTGCTGATTTACGCATGCCTGTATGCCGGTATCTTTCTCGCCTCCCTGCTGCCGATCGCCATTCCCGGCAGTATCATCGGGATGCTGATCCTGTTTGTGCTACTGGCGCTGCAAATCCTGCCCGCTAAATGGGTGAACCCCGGCTGCTACGTGCTGATTCGCTATATGGCCCTGCTGTTTGTGCCCATCGGCGTCGGCGTGATGCAGTATTTCGATCTGCTGCGCGCGCAGTTCGGCCCGGTCATCGTCTCCTGCGCCGTCAGCACGCTGATCGTCTTTCTGGTCGTTAGCTGGAGCTCCCATCTGGTGCACGGAGAACGTAAAGTCGTTGGTCAAAAAGGGACAAAACAATGATGCAGTACATCTGGTGGTCCTTACCGTTAACGCTGCTGGTATTTTTCGCCGCCCGCAGGCTGGCCGCGCGCTTTAAAATGCCGCTGCTCAACCCGCTGCTGGTGGCGATGGTGATCATTATTCCTTTCCTGCTGCTGACCGGCATTCCGTACGACCACTATTTCCAGGGCAGCAAAATCCTCAACGATCTGCTGCAGCCCGCCGTGGTGGCGCTGGCCTATCCTTTATATGAGCAGTTGCACCAGATCCGCGCCCGCTGGAAGTCTATTATTACTATCTGCTTCTTTGGCAGCGTGGTCGCAATGGTAACGGGCACCACCGTGGCGCTGCTGATGGGCGCGTCGCCGCAGATAGCGGCGTCCATTTTGCCGAAATCGGTGACCACGCCGATTGCCATGGCCGTCGGCGGCAGCCTCGGCGGGATCCCGGCCATCAGCGCCGTCTGCGTGATTTTCGTCGGTATCCTCGGCGCTGTGTTTGGCCACACCCTGCTGAACCTGATGCGCATCCGGACGAAAGCCGCGCGCGGTCTGGCGATGGGAACCGCGTCGCATGCGCTGGGCACCGCCCGCTGTGCGGAGCTGGACTATCAGGAAGGGGCGTTCAGCTCGCTGGCGCTGGTCATCTGCGGGATCATTACCTCGCTGGTAGCGCCGTTTCTGTTTCCGATCATTCTGGCGGTGGTGGGATAACGCGACACATCACACATTTTTCATATAATTTTCATAAGTTGCATTATCAGTGAGATTTAGATCACACAATGATGTGAGATCGGTCCGTAAACTACGGTTCCTTACACTGCTATGAGGCAATGCCATGCATCCACGTTTTCACGCTGCTTTCACGCAACTCAGTGCGGAACTGCAATCAGCCCTCGCCCCCGTGCTGGCCGATCGTCATTTCCCCGCCATGTTAAGCGTAGGCCTGGTCTCGCAACTGCAAACGGCGACGGGACTGGACGAAGACGCGCTGGCCTTCGCACTGCTCCCCCTGGCGGCGGCCTGCGCCCGTGCCGACCTGTCGCATTTTAACGTCGGCGCCATCGCCCGCGGCGTCAGCGGCACCTGGTATTTCGGCGGTAATATGGAATTTATCGGCGCCACCATGCAGCAGACCGTCCACGCAGAGCAGAGCGCCATCAGCCATGCCTGGCTGCGCGGCGAAGCGTCGCTGAAAGCGATTACCGTCAACTACACCCCCTGCGGCCACTGTCGTCAGTTTATGAATGAACTGAACAGCGGGCTGGCGCTGCGCATTAACCTGCCGGGTCGCGCGCCGCATACACTGCAGGACTATTTGCCGGACGCCTTCGGCCCGAAAGATCTTGAGATCAAAACGCTGCTGATGGACCCGCAGGATCACGGCTATGCGCTGGAAGGTGACGCCCTCACCCAGGCGGCGATCGGCGCGGCAAACAAGTGCCACATGCCGTACAGCCAGTCGCCGTCAGGCGTGGCGCTGGAGTGCCGCGACGGGACTATCTTTACCGGCAGCTACGCTGAAAACGCGGCATTCAACCCGACGTTGCCGCCGCTGCAAGGCGCGCTGAACCTGCTAAGCCTCAACGGTTACGACTATCCGGACATTCAGCGCGCTATTCTGGCGGAACGCGCCGATGCGCCGCTTATCCAGTGGGACGCCACCGCGGCCACGCTGAAAGCGCTGGGTTGCCATAACATCGACCGCACGCTGCTTGCCTGATTTCTCCGGTGGGCCGCACGGCCCGCCTGATGAAAAACCCCGCAATTGGTCCGCTGTTTCTTGCTCTTACCCGGCGGGTAAAGTAGCCTGAATAAATCCTTTCCCATCACCGAGTCAAGTTCATGTTAAAGCGCGTGTTGTACAGCCTGTTAGTCCTTATCGGCCTGCTGCTGTTGACCGTTCTTGGCCTGGACCGCTGGATGAGCTGGAAAACCGCGCCCTATATTTATGACGAACTGCAGGACCTGCCCTACCGCCAGGTTGGCGTGGTGCTGGGTACCGCCAAGTACTACCGCACCGGCGTGATTAACCAGTATTACCGCTACCGCATTCAGGGGGCGCTGAACGCCTACAACAGCGGCAAGGTGAACTATCTGCTGCTGAGCGGCGACAACGCGCTACAGAGCTACAACGAGCCGATGACCATGCGTAAGGATCTGATCGCCGCTGGCGTCGATCCCGCCGATATCGTGCTCGACTACGCGGGCTTTCGCACGCTGGACTCTATCGTTCGCACGCGCAAGGTCTTCGATACCAACGATTTCATTATTATTACCCAGCGCTTTCACTGCGAGCGCGCGCTGTTTATCGCCCTGCACATGGGCATTCAGGCGCAGTGCTACGCGGTGCCTTCGCCGAAAGATATGCTGAGCGTGCGTATTCGCGAGTTCGGCGCCCGTTTCGGCGCGCTGGCGGATCTCTACCTGTTCAAGCGCGAACCCCGCTTCCTCGGGCCGCTGGTGCCAATCCCGGCCCAGCACGAAGTGCCTGACGATGCGCAGGGGTACCCGGCCGTTACGCCGGAGCAACTGCTGGATATCCAGAAAAAGAACAATTAAAAAACCCGCTGTTCTCACAGCGGGTTTGGTCGCTACAGGGAGGATTACTTCTTACGAGCGTACTTCAGGGAATCCAGCGCTACCGCGAAGATAATGATGGCCCCTTTAATAATATACTGCCAGTACGGGTTCACGCCGATATAAGTCAGACCGTAGTTGATAACGGTAAAGATGATAACACCGGTCACCACGCCGATAACCGTACCAACACCGCCGCTAAAGGACACCCCACCCACCACGCAGGCGGCAATCGCATCCAGTTCGTACATAAAGCCGAGGTTGTTGGTCGCTGAGCCGATACGACCGGCTTCCAGCATCCCGCCGAAGGCGTAGAACACACCGGACAGGGCATAAATCATCAGCAGGTTCAGCGCCACGTTAACGCCGGAGACTTTCGCCGCTTCCGGGTTGCCGCCGATAGCGAAGATGTTTTTACCAAAGCGGGTTTTGTTCCACAGGATCCACACGAACACGATGGCGATAAGCGCATAGAAGGTGATGTAGGACAAGCGGAACCCGCCGAGCGCAATAAACCCTTGCGCGAAGGTCGAGAAGTGCGAGTCGAACCCGGAAATCGGCGATGCCCCCACGAAGTCGTAGTACAGGGAGTTAATACCGTACACGATAATCATCGTACCCAGCGTCGTGATAAACGGCGTCACGTTAAGGTAGGCGATGATAATCCCGTTAACCAGACCGATGATGGCGCCGATAGCGCAAACAATCAGGATAACCAGCGGAATCGGCATGGTCGCCATCTCCGGGAATACCTTGTTGGCGTTCTCCACAGATTGCAGCAACGTAGCGGCGATAACCGCCGCCAGGCCGACCTGACGACCGGCGGACAGGTCCGTCCCCTGGGTGACGATAAGCCCGGCAACGCCTAAAGCGATGATGATACGTACTGACGATTGGGTCAGGATGTTACTCAAGTTCAGCAGACTTAAGAACGTGGGGTCCTGGAAAATAATAATGGCCAGCAACACTAAAAGAACAACGTAGATACCGCCTTCTTTCAGATAAGTGAGAAAACTTTTTTTATTTAACGCACTCATTTGGAGCCCCTGATCTTAAAGGTGCAAAGACGCAAGACGTAAAATTTCGTTCTGCGTTGTGGTTTTCGTTTCAACAATTCCAGCGACAAGGCCATTGCTCATTACCAGAATACGGTCAGTGATCCCAAGCAGCTCCGGCATCTCGGAGGAAATAATAATGATCCCTTTTCCTTTCTTCGCCAGTTCGGCGATGAGCTGGTAAATTTCAAACTTAGCGCCAACGTCAATACCGCGCGTCGGTTCATCGAGCATCAGAATTTCCGGTTGGGTCAGCAGCCAGCGGCCAATGATCACTTTTTGTTGGTTACCGCCGGAAAGCGAACCAATTTGCGTGCGGTGGCCAGGCGTTTTTACCCGCATGGAGTCAATCACCCACTGGGTATCGCTCTTCATGCGGGAGTTATCGAGTAACCCGGTTTTGCCCTTGTAGTTGCGGATATTAGAAATCAACGAGTTGAAACTGATATCAAGGTAAGCGTAAATACCAGTCGAACGACGCTCTTCGGTCACCAGCGCAAAGCCGTGGTTAATCGCTTCGTTGGCGTTATGGTTATTAATTTTTTTACCGTGCAGCGTAATGGTGCCATCCGATTTTTCACGGATGCCAAACAGGGTTTCGACGATATCGGTACGCTTCGCCCCCACCAGACCGGCAATCCCCAGAATTTCGCCTTTATGCAGGTCAAAGGAGATATCGCGAATGGAAGGCTGGCGCAGCGACGTCAGGTTGCGCACTTCGAGAATCACTTCCCCGGGCGTATTTTGCTTATCCGGGAAGCGCTGGTTAAGCGAACGTCCTACCATCATGGCGATGATTTTATCCATATCCAGGCCTTCCAGCGGCTGGGTGGCAATCCACTGGCCGTCGCGCAGGATGGTAATTTCATCGCACAACTGGAAGATCTCTTCCATTTTGTGGGAGATATAGACGATGCCGCAGCCGCGATCTTTCAGCTTACGGATAATTTTAAACAGATGGTTGACCTCTTTTTCCGTTAAAGACGAGGTCGGTTCATCCATAATAACGATTTTGGCGTTATAGGAGAACGCTTTAGCTATTTCAATCATCTGCATTTGCGAGACGGAAAGCGTACCAACGCGCGCGCGCGGGTCGATATCGATATCCAACTCGTCAAAAATCGCTTTGGTGTCGCGGTACATCCTTTCCTGATCGACAAACATCCCTTTGGTGGGATAACGTCCCAGCCACATGTTGTCCATCACCGACCGCTGTAATACCAGGTTAAGTTCCTGGTGCACCATGGAAATCCCATTTTCTAATGCTTCTTTCGCAGAATGAAAATCGATCTCTTTTCCCTGAAAAATAATACTACCGGAATCTTTTTGATAGATTCCAAACAGGCATTTTAATAACGTTGATTTACCGGCGCCGTTCTCCCCCATTAAGGCGTGAATGGAGTGAGGACGCACCTTTAAATTAACATTATCGAGCGCTTTTACGCCGGGAAATGATTTGTTGATGTTACTCATTTCCAACAAGAATTCACCGGACGATTCTGTTTTATTGCTGACCATAGTTAACCCTGGCTGCGCGAGTGTTGCCCGTGCTGAACATCCAGCACGGGATTAAGTCATTATTGCAGTACAGCGGGCGCCAAAAGGCGCCCTGAATATTATTTACCGATGAACTGCGCCAGGTTGTCTTTATCAACGCCAACGTAAGGAATACGGACAACTTTGTTGTCAATTTTCCATTCAGTTCCTGCGGCTGGCTCTTTACCCGCCGCCAGGTTTTTCGCCAGATCGAAGGTCGCTTTCGCCTGGTTGTTCGCATCGTTCAGCACGGTACCGGCCATCGCGCCAGATTTCACCAGCGCCAGCGCTTCCGGCAGGGCGTCAACGCCGAACACAGGAATGCTGGACTTGTTGTGCGCTTTCAGCGCTTCTACAGCACCCATTGCCATTGCGTCGTTGTTGGCGATAACCACTTCGATTTTGTTCGCGTTCGGGCCGGAGAGCCAGGCATCCATTTTGTCTTTAGCCTGCGCGGTATCCCACATTGCGGTATCCATTTGCAGCTGCTGAGTCTTGATGCCTTTGTTGTTCAGCTCTTTGATAACGTAGGTAGTACGCGCTTCCGCATCTGGATGGCCGGGTTCGCCTTTCAGCAGAACGTACTGGATTTCGCCGTCTTTGTTCAGATCCCAGCTCTTGTTCGCTTCCCAGTGCTTGGCGATCAGGTCGCCCTGGATAATACCGGATTCTTTGGAGTCGGTGCCCACGTAGAACGCTTTGTCATAGCTGTCCAGCGCTTTACGGGAAGGCTCTTTGTTGAAGAACACCACCGGCACGTTCTGCGCGCGGGCTTTTTCAATCACAGTGCCCGCAGCAGCCGGGTCAACCAGGTTGATAGCCAGTGCTTTCACGCCCTTCGCCAGCAGCACGTCAATCTGATCGTTTTGCTTGGACTGGTCGTTCTGGGAGTCGTTCATCAGCAGCTGTACGTCCGGCGACGTTTTTGCGTCTTTCTCAATTGCCTTACGCACGACAGACATAAAGTTGTCGTCATATTTGTAGATTGTCACACCGATACGCGTGTCAGCAGCATGTGCAGTGGCACCGAAAAACATGCTGGCCATCAGAGCAGACAGGGTTAACACCTTCTTATTCATGGTATCTCCGGTTTTATTATGCAGGGTAGTTTATCGGCGGGCGAAACGTTAAAGGGTTGTTACTGACCGCCGAAGTAAATTTATAAAAATACGTTCTTCCGTGTTCGGTAACGCTCCCGAAGTGCGTTTAAATGATTGCTCAGCGCGCTGTGGCTATACAAAAAGTGATTATTCACCGTTACATAGCGTTTCAGCCTTACAAACGCTGCCATCATAGCCAGCGCAATGTTAAGATACTGTGAATTTACTCACAGATTGAAAGCGGTTACATTCCGCTGCATCGTTAGTTAGTGATCGGCCCCACAGATTGCCGCTGGGCGACCGAATGGCGGCGCACCAGCGTCGGCATAAAGCAGTGACTGGCGCTGGCATCCAGCTTACCCGCCGCGCCCATCAGCGCCAGCTCCGTCGCCAGCTTCGCCATGGAAACGATGGGATAGCGCACGGTCGTCAGCTGCGGATCGGTGTAACGGGCAATCGGAATATCGTCAAAACCAATCAGCGACAAATGCTGCGGCACCGCAATCCCGTTATCCTTCAGCGTTGTCAGCGCCCCGGCCGCCATATTGTCATTGTAGGCAAAGACTGCCGTTAACCCCAGGTTGCGCCCGAGCAACTCCACCATCGCCGCTTCGCCGCCCTGTAAATCCGGCGTGCCGGTGCCAACCCAGCTGTCAGGCGCGATAATACCCTGCTCGCTCAGGGCCCGTTTCCACCCTTCACGGCGCATAACGTCATCTTCAATGCGGTGGCTGGACGAGAGGTAGCCGATGCGTTGATGCCCCTGGTTGAGCAGCATTCGGGTTGCCATCATCGCGCCGCTGACGTTATCAAGCCCAACGCAGCGATGGGCGTATCCCGGAATAATACGGTTAATCAGCACCATGCCGGGAATATGTGCCATAAAGGCGGAAAGTTCGGCGTCGCTCAGCGCTTTTGAGTGAACAATCAAGGCATTGCAGCGTTGCCGTATCAGTACTTCGATGGCATTACGCTCTTTCTCCGCCTCGTGGTAGCTGTTGCCGATAAGCACATTTTTCTGAAACTGCTGGGCAACGGTATCCACCGCCTTCACCAGCGCGCCGAAAAAGGCATCGGAGACGTCCATCACCACCACGCCGATGGTATCGCTAACCTGCGTCGCCAGCGCCTGCGCATTGGCGTTTGGTCGGTAACCCAACGCGGATACAGCTTTCATTACCGTATCGCGGGTTTCAGGGCTTACCAGCGGGCTGTCGTTCAGCACCCTGGAGACGGTTGCGACGGAAACGCCCGCCTGGCGAGCCACGTCACGAATGGTGATCATAGCCACCAACCTGTTGATAATTGCAGTAACTCACAGTCACCCCCTGTGTTTAGCAAGGAAGCTATTCTGGCAGCGAGTCGGTATGCACTACGTGAAGAAGCTCACAAGGATGGAAACGGTTACATCCGTTTTGTTAATGATTGTGATCCAGATCGTTATCTGGATGTTCTGGAAAGTGATTTCCCCGAAGCATGTGCGGTTAATTGCCGCCATACCCACTCCACGGGGCCCTGTCGCCAGTAGCGCAGCCAGATAACCGAAAAGAGCACGTTGACCAGCCACACGGCCGGAACGAAAGCTAACAACGAGAAACGGTCGAATTTCATGAATAAATCAAACCGATAGAACAGCGTTGTGCAAATTAACGTTTGCAGCAAATAGTTCGACAACGCCATCCGCCCCACGCAGGCGATAGCCCCGACAAGACGCAAGCCGCAGATTTGCGGCCAGAAACCGTACGCCAGCGCGGCATAGCCGATAGTCTGAAACGGTGCGGAAAGCTCACGCGGCGCCTGTAGCAGAAACGCGCACCAGCGATAATCCCAGCCGAGCCGCCATTGGGCGATAACCGCCGGCAGGTTTATCAACATGCCGACCACCACCAGCAGCGCTCCCGTTTGCCGGTAATGGCGCAGGCTGAACTGCCCTTTCAACCAGCCGCTGCGCATCAGCGCCGCCCCCATCAGCATCATCCCGGCCAATTGCCAGCCGTACTGGGCGCCGAGCGCCAGCAGGTTATCGGAGAGCATATCCGCGCGGTTGCTGATGGCCTCCGCGCCGCCGGTAAATTTCCAGAACTGTTCATACTGCAGGTTCGCGGCATCCGGCACCCACGATCGGTTCGTCGCCGTCCCGGAAATCATGCCTAACAGCAGCAATACGCCAACCCCCATCAGGTACAGCAGCGCGCCGGTGTTGAACAAGGATTTGACGTTTTGCGCATCGCGCACCATCCGCCAGCACACCAGCCCCACCAGCGCGTAGGCCAGCAGGATGTCGCCATCCCAGAGGAACAGCGCATGGCAAAAACCGAGAATTGCCAGCAGCGAAATACGCGACTGGATCCAGCGCTTACCGCGCGCCAGCAGCATCTGCAGCCCGGCGCCAAACAGCAGCGCGAACAACGTGAGGAATTTCACCTGCGCAAACAGGTCGAGAATGGCCCAGGTCCAGGCATCGCGGCGGGTGATTTCGCCGTACCAGGCCGGGTTGAGGTAGGCCGCCTTCGGCAAACCGAAGGCGGTGATATTGAGCAGCAGGATCCCAAGGATAGCCACGCCGCGAACGAAATCGAGCGTGACGTTTCTCTCCATGTTTCCCCTGCTCTGCACGAAATTAGTTGTGATGACGTACAGCGCGCAGGAACTCCTGGCGGGTGTTCTGACTCGATTTAAACAGACCGCCCAGCGAAGTGGTGGTGGTTGCGCTGGTCGCATCGCGAATACCGCGCGCTTTCACGCAGTAATGCACCGCATCGATGGAGACCGCCACGTTGTTGGTGCCAAGCAGCGTCTGCAATGCCACCAGAACCTGCTGGGTGAGGCGCTCCTGCACCTGCGGACGCTGGGCGAAGAACTGGACGATACGGTTGATTTTCGACAGACCGATAACGGACTCTTTCGGAATATAGGCCACCGTCGCTTGACCATCGATAGTCACAAAATGGTGCTCGCAGGTGCTGGTGAGGGTGATATCACGCACCGTGACCATTTCATCCACCTTCATCTTGTTTTCGATGACGGTAATTTTGGGGAAATTGGCGTAGTCGAGACCAGAGAAAATCTCATCAACGTACATTTTTGCGATGCGATGAGGCGTCTCCATCAGGCTGTCGTCGCTGAGATCAAGATTCAGCAGTTGCATGATTTCGGTCATATGACCCGCAATCAGCCGTTTGCGCGTTTCGTTATCCGACTCAATGGCGGAAGGGCGCAGCGGCGTTTCCAGGCCACGAGCAACCAGGGCCTCATGAACGAGAGCGGCTTCTTTACTCAGTGATGACATATTATTTTCTCCTGCAGGTGTGGCGACCTCTGCTCTTCAGGGAGCAAAGTGTCTACTCATTGTGCGTGAGGCGGCGCACAGAATCCAGTATTCGCATCGATAATTATTGTAATTGCTGCTGCCTTTCAACGGCAGGTCGCCAGACCAGCGCACCGCCTGCCAGCAGGGCCAGCGCCGCGATCCCCAGTGCAGGCTCCAGACGCTGGGTCAACCCTGTCGACAGCGCCGAGGTCATTGGCCCCACCAGTTGCCCGATGGCATAACCGGTGGTCAACAGCCCCGCCATATAGCGGGTATGTCGCGGCGCCAGCTCGCGACCATAAAGTAAAGAGAGCTGTACCGCACAGAGAAAACCGCCGCCGACCAACAGCGCGCCCGTCACCAGCCCGCTCATTCCCGGCATCAGCCAGGCCGCCAGCACGCCAGCCGCCTGTAGCCACAGCACAATAGCCAGTCGTTGGTAGCTGTGTCCGACATGGCGCAGCGCGATACTGAGCGCAATCCCGACAACCGCCGCCGCACCGAATATCGGCCAGGCGAACTGGGCAAACGCGCTGCCGGGAAAACGCGCCGTCGCCATTTGTGATAAAAATGTCGCGGGCAGAATATAACCATAGCCCGCCAGGCTGTAACTCCAGACCAGCCGTTTCAGGTTGCTGGTCAGATGCAGCGGCTCCGGCTTAACGTCGGGGCGGTGCAAGTCTCCCGGGCGCGGCAGCCAGCGGGAGATAAACGCAATCAGCAACAGCGCCAGCAGGCCATAAAGCAGCCATCCGGAGGAGGCGCTCAGGGCATGGGAATGGATATACACCGCCAGAAGACCGCTCACGGCGATACCCGCGCCGGGACCCGCGAAAACGGCGGCGCTTAAGCCAGGCTTTCCGGCATGGGCAAGTTGTTCATTGGTCCAGGCCGCCGTCAGCACCATCCCCCATCCGCTCATGCAGCCGAGAGCCAGGCGCAGCAAGCCGTGCAGCCAGGCATTATCCACCACGGCGGAAAGCAGAGTCAGCGCCACAGCGCCGAAGAGCCCGACATACAGCCGCCCTTCCACCCTACGATGGGCGCGCATCGCATCCCAGGCGCCGAGCAGATAGCCAAGATAGTTCATCGCGGCGACCAGACCTGCGGTAGTCAGCGTCACCTGGCCCTCGGCGATCATCAGCGGCACCTGGGGGGTGAATGCAAACCGGCCAATCCCCATGACCACCACCAGCATAGTGAACCCGCAGAGCGCAATGCGCAGCGCCATGACAACCCCTGATCGTTAACATAAAGTTATATTTATGATGCAACATGTAAACAGAATGCGGAAGTGAAAGTTACTCACCGCTCATGAATTATCTGTATGATGAACCAACGCATTTTCATTCATCGAACCGGGGGCCTTGCATGGAACTGCTCGAAGAGCACCGCTGTTTTGGAGGCTGGCAGCAACGCTGGCAGCACGACTCCACCACCCTGAACTGCGCCATGACGTTCAGCATTTTTTTACCGCCGCCGCGCGATGATAACCCACCGCCGGTGCTGTACTGGCTGTCCGGGCTGACCTGTACTGACGAAAATTTTGCCACCAAGGCGGGCGCGCAGCGCGTCGCCGCAGAGCTGGGCATTGTCCTGGTGATGCCGGATACCAGCCCACGCGGCGATGCGGTGGCCGACGATCCGGCTTACGATCTCGGCAAAGGCGCAGGTTTTTACCTCAACGCGACCGAAGCCCCCTGGGCCGCGCATTACCGGATGTATGACTATCTTCGCGACGAACTGCCGCAGGTGGTGAACAACAATTTTACCGTCGCGGCGCGCTGCGCCATTTCGGGACATTCAATGGGCGGCCACGGCGCGCTGTTGCTGGCCCTGAAAAATCCGGGTCGCTATGCCAGCGTTTCCGCCTTTGCGCCGATAGTAAATCCGGCGCAGGTTCCGTGGGGACAGAAAGCGTTTCGCGCGTATCTCGGTGATGACCCGGCCCGCTGGCTGGAATGGGATAGCTGCGCATTGATGCGCGCAAGCCTGCCTGAGCACGCCATCGCGATGCTTATCGACCAAGGGGATAACGACAGGTTTCTGGCCGAACAGCTACAACCCGCGGTACTCGCCGAAGCGGCGCGCCAGGTCCAGTGGCCGTTGACGCTGCGCATCCAGCCAGACTTCGACCACAGTTACTGGTTCATCGCGAGCTTTATTGAGGATCATCTCCGCTTCCATGCGGAGCATTTGCGGGCGTAGGTCGCTCCCCCTCTCGTTGCGCGAGAGGGGATACCCTCAGAAGCGATAGTCCAGCGCCATAAAGTAACGGCGCCCGTCTTCGGTGTAGCTGTAGTCGTCACGGTTGAGATCTTTATCGGTAAAGTTCAATACGCCCCCCCTCACCTTCACGTTTTTAGTCACCTGCCACGCAGCGCCGCTGTTCCAGATAACATAGCCGCCCGGCGTCGGGCCGCCGTCCACTTTCGCCCGCTGCTCGCCGGTATAGTTGGCCTGTACGTAGAATGACCAGTCCTCGGCCGCCTGCCAGTCCACAGTGCCGTTTGCCGTGTGGAACGGCAGCTCGGACAGCGGTTTGTTGCCACCGTTGCTCAGGTCCCGGCCATCGTTATAGGTGTAGTTCAGCGTGACCTTCCAGTCTTCGGCAACCGGAACTTTCAGCTCGGTTTCCACGCCGCGAATACGCGCTTTATTCACGTTGTAGTAGCGGAAAATCGGCTCGCCGTCGGCGTTGAGCCCCACGTAGTTCGGGTAGTTCTTCGCATCCTTCACCTTCGCCGTACGGCTGATGCTGATACGGTCATCCACGTTGTTCTGGAAGGTCGTGATGCTACCCTGCACGCCATCTAACCAGCCCTCTTCCCCGGCGTAGTACAACCCCAGCTCATAGTTCTCGCTGGTTTCCGGTTTCAGGTTCGGATTACCAACGATTTCACAGGCGCCTCGGCAAGAGCCGGTGGTCCAGTCCGGGCTTAATTCCAGCAGCGATGGCGCTTTAAACGCATTCGCCCAGCCGCCTTTCACCGTCAGCGTGTCGGTGGCGTTATAGACGAGGTAAGCCCGCGGGCTCCAGTGGTCGCCGTAGGTTTCGTGGTCATCCATACGCACGCCGGTGGTCAGCGCCAGCAGTTCGAAAATACGCCATTCATCCTCAACGAACAGCGCATACTGGCTGGCGGAAGTCTTACCGCTGCCCTGAAGATTTACCGGATCTTTAAGCGTGTCGTGACGCCATTCGCCGCCGAACGTCAGCAACTGGTTAATCATCCCCAGCGGCAGAACATATTTACCGTCGACGGAGTTGCTTTCGGAGGTGATCGTACCGGCCTGCGACGGGTTTTTGTTATCCACTTTTTCGCCGTAAAACTTAAGCTCGCTGTTGCCGACATCCCAGCGGCCATTGTGCGACACAGAGTAGTTCTGCCGCTCAAGGCGATTTTGATCCAGTGAATCGGAATCCCTGTCCTGACGGTCAAAACCATAACCTGCGGTAATATCGTGGTTTTCATTCGGCATCCAGGCGAATTCGACGTTGGCGTCCCGGCTGGTGAAGCCTTCAATGCGCGGCGTTTCGCCGGAGGCGGTGGTGCTGGACTTTTGCTGATCGTCTTTGTCACGTTTCGAGAGGTTGCCGTAGGCCTTCACGCCGAGCAGGCCGTCAATCAGCGGGCCGCTGGTGAAGAACTGGCCGTTCCAGGTGTCGCCGCGATCGCGGTGCTCCTGCACGGTGGCATCCGCCGTCATCGAACTGTGCCACTGCTGACCCATCTTTTTGGTGATGATATTGACCACCCCGCCCAGGGCGTCGGAACCGTACAGCGAGGACATCGGCCCACGCACCACTTCGATGCGTTCAATGGCGTCAACCGGGATCCAGTTCAGATCGAAATCGTTATGACGGAACACCGCATTGCGGGAGTTCACGCGCTTGCCGTCCACCAGAATCAGGGTATAGCTGCTGTCGAGGCCGCGCAGGCTGACGCCTTTACGGTTATCGCCTTCATTAGTGAGCTGTACGCCGGGAACATCCCGCAGCACATCTTTCAAATTCTGCACCGGACGACGCTGTAAATCCTGTTGCGTAATGACGCTAATGCTCGCAGGCGCATCCTTCACACTCTGTTCCGTCGCGGCGGCGGTGACCACCATCGTATCGCTGTCAGCTGCCGCAACAACCGGTAGCGCCAGCGATATTACGGATACGCACAATCCGCCCCGAACCAAAGGGTTTAACCTGAACATTCCATATCTCCATGAGGTAAAAACAAACAAAGAAAGAAAAAACTCACATGCTTATCCGCCCGCCTTTTGCGGCAGACGTGGCTGTTTTAGGTTTGTGCAGATGTGGCTGGTCGGTCATCCTTGCTCGTTGCATTCCTCGAACAAGATGCGGAGAGTGGCTTCATCCTGAAATTGGCAAAAATGATAAAGATAATGATAACAATTATCAATTTAATTATTATAAAATATGTCTGATTTACATTTCAGACATAACAAAAAAACCCTCTCGATGGAGGGTTTTGCGGGAAAGTCGGTCTGGATTACTGCTTAAAGCGTTCCGGGAAATGCATCTCGCTATAGCGAACGAAACGGGTCCCTTTCACCAGCTTGTAGCCAAACCAGATAACCAGGAACAGCGGGATACCAATATAAGTCGCCGCGACGCCGCCCCAGTCGATGGTGTCCTTGAGGAACGCTTCGTAGTTCTGGCCGAGGGTGATAATCAGGCACAGCACGAAGGCGAAAATCGGCCCCAGCGGGAAGAACCCGGAACGATACGGCAGATTGTTCAGGTCGTGTCCCTGCATCACGTAGCCGCGACGGAAACGGTAATGGCTAATCGCGATGCCCAGCCAGGCGATAAAGCCCGTCATCCCGGAGGTGTTCAACAGCCACAGGTAAACGGTCTGGTTGCCAAACATCGAGGTCAGGAAGCACAGCATCGCAATCACCGTCGTGGCATACAGCGCGTTACGCGGTACGCCGCCGCGGGACAGTTTAGCGAAAATGCGCGGCGCTTTGCCGTCGCAGGCCAGGGTGTAGAGCATACGGGTAGAGGCGTACATCCCGGAGTTACCCGCCGACAGCACCGCCGTCAGGATAACCGCGTTCATCACCGCCGCCGCAGAGAGCAGACCGGCATTCTCGAACACCAGCGTGAACGGGCTGACGGAGATATCTTTGACATCGTTACGCAGCAGGCTCGGATCGGTATACGGAATGATCAGGCTGATAATCAGAATTGCGAACACATAGAACAGCAGGATTCGCCAGAACACCTGGCGCACCGCGCGCGGAATGTTCTTTTCCGGATCTTCGGATTCGCCGGCGGCGATACCAATCAGCTCGGTGCCCTGGAAGGAGAAACCGACGATCATCGCCACGCCTATCATTGCCGCAAAGCCCCCGGCAAACGGCGCATCGCCTGTCGTCCAGTTACTCCAGCCCACCGGCTGCGACCCCTTAAAGATGCCGAGAATCATCATTACGCCGACGATGATGAAAATAATGACCGTGGCGACTTTAATCAGCGAGAACCAGTATTCCGCTTCGCCAAACCCTTTAACGGAGATGTAGTTCAGCAGGAAGATAAGGCCAAGGAACAGCGCACTCCAGATCCAGCCCGGAGCATCAGGGAACCACCAGCTCATCACCAGCTGCGCGGCGACGAGGTCAACGGCGATAGTCACCGCCCAGTTGTACCAGTAATTCCAGCCCAGTGCGAAACCGAAACCTTCTTCAACGTAATTCTGGCCATAGGTCGCAAAAGAACCGGATACCGGCATAAATGCCGCCAGTTCGCCAAGGCTGGTCATCAGGAAGTACACCATCAGACCGATCAGAATATAAGAAAACAGCGCGCCGCCCGGACCCGCCTGTGAAATCGTTGCCCCTGAGGCAACAAATAATCCTGTACCGATAGAACCGCCAATGGCGATCATCGTCAGGTGACGCGCCTTAAGTTCACGACGTAGCGTGGGCGCTTCTGTGGTTTTAATTTCGGAAACCATGGGAAAATACTGTCCATCCAAAAAATGAGGCGCGATTGTAGCAGACGATAACCCGTCCTTCCGGCAGAAATACGCTGTTATAAGAGAGCTTCATGATTAAGCGCAAATTATAAGTAAACACCTTACAGGTAAGGTTAGCTTTGTCGCTTAAATGTTGCAGTAACGTAAAAAACGCTGCATGGAATTCGACACATGCTTTTGTCGATGGCGGATACACCACATCATACGCGTCAGGCCAGGCAGCGGGACCTGTATCTCGACCAGCGCCCCGCTGTCGAGCTGTTCAGCAATCACTCGCCGCGACAAGCAACTGATCCCGAGGCCATGACGCACCGCATGCTTGATGGCCTCTGAATTACCCAGCTCCATGCCCAAATGAAACTCCGGAAGGTGGGAAAGCAACAGGTAATCAACGATTTCCCGCGTGCCGGAACCGCGCTCGCGCAGGATCCAGGGTGCCGCCGCCAGCGTTGCCAGCGTCACCTCCCCTTCCAGCAACGACGAGCCTGGCGCGGCAAACACCACCAGCTCATCCTCAAGCCAGGGCTCCGCCACAATTTCCGCCGCATGACACGGTCCTTCGATCAGACCGATATCAACCCGGAAATCCGCCACTGCATTGATAACGTCCTGGCTATTGCCAACGCTCAGCTCAAGCGGCAACGTCGGGAAGTCGCGGCGGTAACGGGCGATAACCTCCGGCAGGATATAGTTGCCGATGGTACTGCTGGCATAGACCCGCAGCGCGCCGTTGTCTTCGCGAAACAACTGCTCGATTTCATTGCCCTGCTCCAGCATCGCCAGCGCGCGCGGATACAACAGCCGCCCATGCTCGTTGACCACCAGACGTTTGCCGACGCGGTCGAAAAGCTGAACGCCGAGCTGACCTTCAAGATCGGTCAGCGCGGCGCTGACCGCCGACTGCGACAGCGCCAGCATCTGCGAGGCCTGCGTCGTTGAA
>NZ_JAFAGS010000106.1 GCF_019237635.1 Pluralibacter sp. | reverse complement strand
ATTCGCTGGGACGGTATCAGCGGCACACCGGAGCTTCCCGCCGGTACGCCGGTTTATCGTGACGACCAGGTGTCGTTTACCACCACGCAGGCGGTCAGGGCGTCCGGTGGTGTCCTGCGGGCGCCTGTTACGGCGGATGTGGCCGGTGCGGCAGGCAATACGGATGACGGTACCGCCCTGAGGCTGGGAACACCTGTGAGTGGCATTCCTTCCACGGGGTATGCGGACACCCTGACAGGTGGTACGGATGTGGAGGCACTGGAAACCTGGCGGGCGCGCGTGATGGAGCGTTACTACTGGACCCCGCAGGGCGGTGCTGACTCTGACTATGTTATCTGGGCAAAGGAAATTCCCGGCATAACCCGCGCCTGGCCATTTCGTCACTGGAAGGGGAAGGGTTCTGTGGGCGTGATGGTGGCGACCGGTGACCCGGTGAACCCGGCTCCGGCTGATGATCTGGTACAAACCGTCCGGGACCATATTTTGCCGCGGGCGCCGATCGCCGGCAGCGGGCTGTTTGTGTTTCCGGCGACGGAGAAAATCATTCCGATGACCATTGCCCTGCTGAAGGATACGGTGGAAATCAGGGCGGAAGTGGTCCGGGAGCTGAATGCGATGATGCTGCGTGACGGTGAACCATCCGGAAAACTGCGCAAATCACGTATTGAGGAGGCGATTAGCCTGGCATCCGGTGAAGTGGCGCACCAGCTCCGTGTACCGGCAAAGGATATTCCCCTGGGGCAGACGGAACTGCCCGTGCTGGGTGACATTACCTGGGTTACCTATCAGGAGGGCGTGTAGTGATGGCGCTGAATGATGAATATACGCAGTTGCTGTACAACCTGCTGCCGCACGGGCCTGCGTGGGAAGGGGATAATCCGCTGATTGAAGGGCTGGCCCCGTCTCTTACGCGGGTGCACCAGCGCAGCGGTGACCTGATGCGGGAGATTGACCCGGCGCAGACGACCGAACTGATTGACAGATATGAACCGTTGTATGGTCTGCCGGACGCCTGCGCACCTGATGGTGTTCAGACACTGCGCCAGCGCCAGCAGCGTCTGGATGCGAAAGCCAACGTGGCCGGGGGGATTAACGAGCAGTTTTACCGGAACCAGCTGAATGCGCTGGGCTATACCACGGCCACGATTGAACAGTTCCAGCACCTCGACAGTTCGCCGGACCCGGAATGGGGAGAGGACTGGCGTTATTACTGGCGGGTGAATATTCCCGCTGATGCCGGTATCAACTGGCAGACCTGCTGCAGTACCTGCGACTCCGCCATC
Organism: Pluralibacter sp.; assembly: GCF_019237635.1. Lineage (GTDB taxonomy): Bacteria > Pseudomonadota > Gammaproteobacteria > Enterobacterales > Enterobacteriaceae > Enterobacter_B. Next base: position 49,459 of record NZ_JAFAGS010000106.1, on the reverse strand, counting down.
AGAACATGGGGGGATGTGGTTGCAGAGTGTGTGATTGAGAAGCTGGCGCCGTCGCATACGGTGGTGCTTTTTGCTTACCCGGAAGGAGATGAAGATGCACCGAATTGACACGCCCACAGCCATGAAAGATAAGTTCGGGCAGGGGAAGAACGGTTTTATCAACGGTGACCCGACCACAGGGCGCCGCGCCACCGATCTTAACAGTGACATGTGGGATGCGGTGCAGGAGGAGATTTGTACCGTTATTGAAAAAACAGGCGTTGCGCTGGATAAGGCACAGCACGATCAGCTGTATAAGGCGATTGTCGGCCTGATTACTGACGCTGTGCCTGATGCGCTTTTGCGGAAAAATAATCTCTCTGATGTACCAGACAAGGCACTGGCGCGGTCGACGCTGGGGGCTCAGGCGCTTGATGCCACGCTGACTGCTCTTGCAGGCCTGGCTACTGGTGCTAATAAGCTCCCTTATTTCACCGGTACTGATACCGCCGCGCAAACCGATCTCACTCAGACAGGCCGAGACATCATCGGAAAAAGCTCTGTTGCGGACGTTCTCCAATACCTTCAATTGGAGGAAACGATAAATAAGGCTGCCGGAGCCATGCAGAAAAGCGCCAACGGCAGTGATATTCCGAACGTGGCAGCGTTCAGAACGGCCCTGCAACTTGGGGGCGCGGCACTGCGTAATGTAGGGATCGGCAGCGCTTCTAACCTCGTGGATATGGACAGCATCAGGTCGTTAATGGGCGGAAATGGCTACATTCAGATCCCATCCATTGCAACCACTGGCAATAACTTGAAGGTGTTCTTACAATGGGGAGTCACTCAAGTGGCGCCCAATAGCTCTAATTCGTACAACGTTAACATTGCATTTCCGAACACCATTTTATTTGCAGTGGGTAACCGATGGGCAAATGGTTCTAACGCGTCAATGAACGTCAATCCCACCGGTACGCAGCAGATTACAATTCAAAACTGGGCACCGAGTGGAGCCAGTGAAAATTGCTCATGGATTGCTATAGGATACTAATGTGATGAAAGAAGCAAAACTGCAAGACAGTCCGGTAGTGTATTTATTTGCCAATGGTCTTTTTTATCCAAGCAATGAACAGTACAAAGAGATACCAAACGATGCTATAGAAGTACGTGAAGACGAGTTCATGAAGGCCATGAATAGAAAGCCGGGAGAAACATTTGATGTCAGTTTATCCGGCGACGTTATTATTCATGAGGTTCCTCAGATAACAATTGAGCAGTAGATAGAGCAGCGCAAGATAAACCTGCGAAAAGTGGCGGATTATGAAATAGATTGGAGACAAGACGCAGAGAAATCGGGGGAAGCTACTGACAATGAGTTGTCAGAATTAGCAGGATGGAGAAATTACAGAATAATGTTAATGCGCGTTACTTCCTCGAATCAAGAGTTTCCGCCAGTTCCTGCGTAAGTGCTATAAAAGCGGTGGTGTCATTTTTTAGATACCACCGCCAGAAAAAGAACTATGCTTTCTGCACAAATTCGGTGTTGTTGATAGATGCTCTCTTCTTCAAAACCCAATTAGCTAATGGTTTCTCTATGATTTCATGTGCGAAGATTCCCAGTAGTATCGCAGAAAATATAAGTATTACATTAGATGTGTAAATATTTTCCACATTAAACTTCAGTAGAATAAATCTCAAGAAATACCCAATTGGCTCGACACTTTGTGTTGAAAAAATATACAGGTGACTTAGGTAAATTGAGTATGAAGCCTCACCAAGATAGACAAGTGATTTTTCTATCTTTGAGGTACCGCACTTGGTTAGAGATATAATACACAAAACTAGAAATGAGGGGATTGATGAGTTAATTAAAAGGCTTGATTGGTAGTCAAGGCCACCTTTCATGTTATTACCAATCATTTCTAGTGAAAATATAACGATGCATGCGCACACCACGTATGAAATGAGTTTGGAAGGTCTTACCTGTATTTTATTATAAATGCAAGCCCACAAAGATCCCGCAATAAAATCGAGAACAATAGTGTTCCCAAGGACGTTCTTAAGTGATGTATCGTACCAGCCCACATAACCAATTTCATATTTATATTTGATAATTGTCATTATGGACACAATGGCAACTGAGCAAGCTATTGAAGATTTTATTTTATTTCTAAAAAAGAATGAGATTATCGCGAAAATTACATAGAAATACATTTCATATGCTAACGTCCAGTTAACATAGTTAGCTCTATCATAGCTTCCATGTAATGGTGGAATTAGCGTTGTATTGTGAAATAAGTTATAAAGTTTATCTGCATCATTCCATTGCATAAAAGATGATAAAATCAGAGGCGCGGATATAACCAAATAAATAGGATATATCCTCATTACTCTTGCCTTTAGAAACGACAACCCAACCCTTGAATCCTTAAATGTATACGTCATTAAGAATCCACTCAACACAAAAAACAGGTCAACCCCGATCACGCCAAGATCACCAATATTTATACCGGGTATTTTCATTCCCGAGTGAGTGATAACAACGGATATCGCAGCAAAAGCTCTTAATATCTGGAGTGAATTTATATTTTTCTGTTGCATCTGTGGGTCCGAAAAGCGTGCGTAAAAGTGAATTTTATATGCATTCTAAACACAACTCAAATTCAAGTGGCGAAAATCCTAATTTTTAACATCGCTTCGGGATTTACGTAACAAAACCGCCGAAAAACGTCGATGAACGATTCATCTTGCGCTAATGTTTCATGCTTTCTCGTCAAGTTGTCTGCTCTCCATTTCCTCATAGACAATCTGTTTTATCATCAGCAAAACGAAGTTCTCATAGATGGGTTCTTGCATGTTATGGGTGCTCTGGCGGAGATGGAGCGATAGTTGATTGTTGAACGTACCCAAGCAGGTCTGGCTGTTGCGCGTGCGAAGGGAAGGGGTGGTGGCCGTCGGCCTAAATTCACTAATGAGTAGTGGCGGGAAATGAGGGCAATGCTTGCGGCTGGCGAGTCACGGCAGAACGTGGCGAGCATTTATGGCGCTGGAATATCAACGCTGTATAAGAAGTTCCCGGTGAGTTGCTAATGGGTGCCGCAGCTCCCGTATGCAAGAGGGGCTGCGGCTGGCTGCCTGGTGTTCATGCCGTTGGCAGCCAGCGCGTATTCTATCTCATTAATGACACATGTTCTGGTTAATTTGACGACTACCCAGTGATGTACAAAAGAGCTGCTGCAAGGTTGGTGCGTGTCCGAACTTCGTCCGAATATGTCCGAAATTTTCAGTAACTACATGATTTTTAGTGACCGAAAACACACCTTTCGGTGAGTGATTTTTGTACTGTAAGCGGCGTAGCTTATTGAGATATATATGGAATTTTAATTTCAGGTAAAAACAGGAATCGTATTCGGTCTCTTTTTATCTGTCTTTCTTTTCAGCAACCTACGGATACGTATCCGAAAATGTCCGAAAATCACCCGAAATCCCATATTCGGTGTTCCTTGTTATATCATATAGCGTTGAGTGTTCACAATTCATTTACAAATAAAAGTTAAATCATCAGGTACTCTTTTTCCGGTGCTCCAGACATTTGTGCGGCTCACCTGTTGGCGCGTCAATCACAGGGACAGACGGGACCTGCCGATTGCAGCACGGGATGTGTTGCCGGCTCTCGCCCATTTTCTCGGAGCGCCAGGTGATGGCGGATCTTCATAACGAAGCTCGGCCCAACACTTGAGCGGTACGAGTTTCCCACCGACCTAGATAGTCAGCCACTATATACTGTGTATATAATCAGTATTGGTTAGGGCGGATCATGCCCGGTGAAGATGACGTTCAGCCCGTATTCAGAACTGTTGTGCTGTGCTCATTGGCAGTTGTTAGTAAAACACGAGTCTGTAGCGGCGGTATCCAATGCATTGAATCATGTGCAGTCTAACAAGGAAAATATAATGCAAGTAAGCATGAAAGCTAGAATCATTAAAATCTGTAATGAAAAGATAGCTTCTAAAGGAAGCAATGTCGGCCTCTCCTTTTATGCTTTTTTTTCGAACAAAAATGAAGATCCAGAGGCGCTTATGGAGGTAGCCCAGTGGTGGATTATGGAGATGAAACTGGATCACTTTGAGAAAGCCGAGAAAATTAAGTCTCTCGTTTCACAACTGTAAAGGAAGAGAATAGCGTTTTGGCTATGGTGACTTCCATCATCAACGATGCGCGCTCTTTCCTGTATATAGCTGATAAATCGGTGGGTGAGTTTGCTGACGGCATGAAAATACGGCGGTTCTGCACTAAAATGAGGCTATCCAATCAGGCGCACATTAACCCACAGAAAGCCTGAAAAGGATGCCGTTTTTACAGAATGATTCAGCCTCTAACCCAAAGGAAATCATTGTGCGCCATACGTTATTTTCCTTATCAATAGCGGCATTGTTATTGCTGGTCGGCACGCTGGTGATCAACTGGCAATTGTGGCACTCCGCCGATACAGAAAGGGCGGCGACAGCCATGCATATTGCGCAACGAATCGATGCCATCCTTGACGAGGCGAGTAGCGCAACGAAAACGGCGATGCGTGTCGCCCTCAATGGTTGCTCAGCAGAGGGGGAGTTCGAGCTCGGGACGGAAGCGGCGCTGAAACCCCATCTGCGCACTATCATCATCCTCAAAAACGGCAACGTCTGGTGTTCATCACTGCCCGGCAACAGGGTGCTTATCGTGAAGCCTGAGGCCATTTCCGATGACAACCTGCTGCTCATGATGCCACAAAATATGGTGAACGAGTTACCGGTGCTGCTTTTTCAGACGCCGACTCCGGCAGGCAAGGTTATCGTGAGTATCAGCGATGCGCATATTCGCGATGCGCTTAACAGCTCTATTGAGAAAACCGCTTTCTCATTGGTTGTTAGCAATCGAGTTTTCGACCGCGAGGGAAACGTGATTGCCCTGAAAACTCTGCCGATGGCAAATTCCACGCGGGCAGCCTATTCGTCCACCCGCTATCCTTTCCGTATTGAATACCACCATCCCTCTTTTTTCAGTCTCTCAAGACTTGCGCAGCAAGGCGCGGGGTCTTTACTGATAGTCTTCTTGCTTTCGTTCGCGGTTGTGTTTTTGCTCCGCCAGTATAGGAATAAATACACCACACCCGAGGAGAATTTACGTCGGGCGATCGAAAAGGGGGAAATTATCCCGTTCTATCAGCCGGTGGTGAACGGAAAAACCGGCGCATTGTATGGTGTAGAAGTGCTTGCGCGATGGAAGCACCCTAAAGCCGGGTTTATCTCTCCGGCTATTTTTATCCCGACGGCGGAAAAAACCGGGCTGATTGTGCCTCTGACGCAAAGCCTGATGCGGCAGGTTGTCGCGCAACTCAAACCGATACTGAACAAACTGCCGGATGGATTCCACATTGGCATCAACTTTAGCGCATCACACATTAACGCCCCCTGTTTTATGCGGGACTGCATGCAGTACCAGGAGGGGTTTTCGGGGAAGAAAGTGAAGCTGGTGCTTGAAGTGACAGAGCGTGAACCGCTGCTTATCAATGCCGACCTGATTAACAACCTCAATACCCTGCATGAAAAAGGGTTTGCCATTGCGCTGGATGATTTTGGTACCGGGTATTCGGGGTTGTCGTATCTAAATGATTTACTTATTGATTATATAAAGATTGATAAAAGCTTCGTCAGCCGCGTAAGCCAGGTCACGGATTCCACCCGGTTACTCGATTGCGTTATCGAGATGGCGAAAAAACTGTCATTACGCATTGTCGCTGAGGGGGTTGAGACGAAAGAGCAACTGGATTATTTGAACCGAAATGACATTACGTTGGTGCAGGGATATTATTTCTGGAAACCTGTTTCTTATATCGACTTAATCAAAATATTGCTTTCAAAAAGCAAGGCGGAAATCGATGAGTTATAAGGGTATGTTTCCGGAAAGTTCCAGCCAACGCCTGCTGCAGGCATTGGCTGAAAATGACCATTACTTCTTCTTATAAATATTTGCGGAGGCATGAATTTTATTGTTGGTATTACCTGATGTGAGTATCAGCACATCAGCCCCTTGTTCATCCGCCTTTTTAATAAGCGCCGCTTTGGCGTCAGATGCTGCAGCCTCGTTAGAGACAGAAATAGTGCCTATTTTATTATACTGAGAAGCAACTTTGTTAAATGCCTCATGGGTCATTAGCTCAGCCGCGCTGACACTGGTGATAAAAGAGAACGCAGTCATTGCAATCATCAGGTTGGGAAGTATACGCATGATGTCATCCTTAGCATTGTTTATGGAGGTTATTTTGATATTAAGTGCTTAATCTAGCGAAATATCAGAAACAGGACAGTAAACAACCAGTGTGGAATTGTTGCGTTGCGTAATATTAATATCTACACTATTTTCTCTACGCCTTTAGAGTATGGCCTATAATGAGTATGGTTATGCGTTAAATTTGGCTGTTTTTTGTTTAAAAATAAACAAGCTGGCGCAGTGGTTGATGCCAGCAGGGCTTAGCGCTTGCTGGGAATGACCATGAGTGTGAATATCAAACCGCATACAGGAGAGAGGAAAAGATATAACATTGTCACCAACTTATCTCCTCCAGTCAGTTTCATGGTCAGAACGTATATTAATCCCGCAATCATGACCATGGTGATAAAAGAGATTACAGCACGCGCCATTCCCAGAGTCTGCTTTACGTAACCGCTGATTCCCAGAAGACATATTGCAAGAAAAATCAAAGCATAATTCATTGATATCACTCCTTTTATGTAAATCTGGCTGACATATTGTGAAGCTGATGAGTCGGGATAAGCAGGTGTTGGTCATTGATACTGAGCGCGGAAATTATCAAAGCGTTGGGTTTCAAGCCTTGATAAAAAAATCCCCTTTACCTCGCACAGTAAAGGGGAAAGCTTGCAATGAATATTATATGTTTTCGGACTCATTTGACGGCATTCACAGGGATATGCAGTGCCGTCTGGGTTGGTCTGAATGATTGCGCGTCCAGTGCATGGATATCAGCAGACCTATGAAGCGCGCCGCGTTTTGCCGGGATGTACAAGAACGCTGCGTGACGTCATGGCCGAAATAATAGAGATCGGGTCGGTTTAGCTCAAACGACAAGTTGTTTAAATCTGAATTTCTGGATGTAGGGGGCGGTTATTCCGGTGTGACAATACCGGGATAGAGCAGGGTTTCCAGATAACTGACCATTGTCCAAAGTTGATCGCTAAAGACGAACCAGATGCTGCAGCAAAGGATGAGCAGGATCATGACTATCATTACTACTTCTGTTTTGCCCATGGTCGGAACGTTTCGCAGACGTGCAGTCAGGTTCAAGTGGAAAGGAGAGGATAGGATAGTAGCGAAACCGGGGGGCGGATTGCAAACAGGAGAGGGAGAACCCCCATGAAATGGGGGTAAAGGGGTTATTGATCGCCGTGATGGGGGAACAGTTGGTTGAACTGTTGCGCCATTTCATCGAGCAGCGCAAAGCGGCGGCGGTACTCAGCCCGCTTCTTACTAGCGATACTCTCCAGCGTTTTACGTTCCTGCTGTAGCGGCATTTGCCAGCGGTACTTGTTCAGCTGTTTACCTTCGATGGAAGCCCAGAACTCGTCATAGCTGGCGTGGAAATGGCGCCCTTTACTTAGACGATAGCGCAGCGCGCGGAATACGTGACCGTTGTCGCTGACGCCGGTTATCCGGGTAATTCCGCACTCTGCGGCCAGCAGCCCGAAAAACTCAATCAGAATACGTTTAGGGAACAGGCCGTGGCAGGCGCGGGTTGCGACCTTAATCACCTCATGCGACACGCTGCGGCGCGGGCCCTGCAAACCGCCGATCACCAGTTCCCAACCGTCGGCGATTTTCACCACGCTAAATGTGGCGCTGGCCAGCAACGTCTGTTCCCCGTCAAACAGCCAGACGGTACTTTCGCCCTCGCGCTCGGCTTTTCGTGCGCAAGAGAGGCACAGCGTAAACCGGCTTTCGTCTTTGCCTTCAATCTCCAGGACGGCAACCGGGTCAGGGGCCGTCAATGCCGCCGCCAGACGAGGGCTTTTTAAGGAATCAATGAACTGATAGTGGCTGATGATGGCGTCAGCGCGCTGGCCGGAAGAGAGCCCCAGTGCCAGATACTGGCGATGCGTCTTGCTTGGCAGCGTCACCTGGGCGCCCAGCAGGGAGTCAAAGTCCTCGCGCTGTGAGAGGCTGTCCAGCATCCGCCGCGTGGAGGAATAAAAGAGCAGCGTACGCAGGAAAAACTTCAACCGGTAGTCAAACTTCCGCCAGATCGGGGCTGGTGTAATATTCCCTCTGACCAGTTCGGAAATAAGGTGGGTACGCACTGCTGCGGCGTGAGTGGAATACTGGGGGTTGTCCGACACGATAAAAACCTCTTTGTAGTTGCGCAGGTATTCTAGAGACCTCGCTTCATCATCATAAGGGCTACCCGGTTATATTAGTCGTTCGTTTAGTTTTTGTTTAAGTTTGTGGATTTGTAACGGGTCGTGACAGTGGGTTGCCTATACTGAATATAAGAGGAGGCGCCTATGTACCAACGCATTGAGGGGGACCAGTGGCGACATATCTGGCTTACCGGCGATGTGCATGGTTGCTATGCACGTCTGATGGCGCAACTGAAGTCGCTGAAATTCAATCCTTATGAGGATCTCCTGCTTTCGGTCGGCGATCTGATAGACCGTGGGCCGGAAAGCCTGAAGTGCCTGGCGCTTATCGAGCAAAAATGGTTTGCCGCAATCCGCGGGAATCATGAGCAGATGGCGATGGATGCGCTGAGCTCGCGGCAACTTGCGCTGTGGGCGCTCAACGGCGGCGACTGGTTTACCCGTAGCTCGTCGGCGGAAAAATTGCGTATCGTCGCGTTGCTGGAGGCGTGTCGGCTCCTGCCTTATATACTCGAAGTTCGCTGTCAGTCCGGAGTGAACGTGGTGGCGCATGCGGACTATCCGGCGGAGGTCTACCGCTGGCAGCAGGCGGTTGATCGGGAGCGCGTGCTGTGGGACCGGCAGCGGTTAACCGATCATCTTGCCGGGCGGCATACCGGGCTTCACGGCGCCGATCACTTCTGGTTTGGCCATACGCCGCTGAAGCAACGTTATGATTTTGAAAATCAACATTATATTGATACCGGTGCGGTATTTGGCGGGGTATTAACGCTGGTACAGTTGCAGTAATAAGGCAGAGGTCTGGAAATAAATAACCCGCCTTAGGGCGGGTTCCTTTGGCATCATGCAAGGCGCATGACCCAGGCGTCAGAATGACGGTCGTAACGATGACGATAAAGGACGGAGTGTTTGCCATTGAGAATGGCCGGAACGCTGGTGTCGGCGTCCCAGGCATCCAGTTGCATGCATAAGTCAGGGTCGGATTTACAGGGGATGATTAACGTTCGCTCCCCGTGCTGTTCACTATGCAACTCGGCGTCATCAATTTCGAATGCGCCTATGCGTACGCAGGTTTTCATCATAGTGCTCTCCAGTGTCTGTTGTTGTGGTACGACCAGTTAGGCCGTATTTTTCAGCGTAGACAATGGAGAGAAAATCGCCAGTCAGAATGTGCTACTTTTTTGTGATTCGCTACACTTTACCGGCAAACAGCTTGCCATCACGCACCAGTTCGCGCGGATAGCTGTTTTTCAGCCGTGACCCCACTTTTTTGGCAAGCCCCAGCGGATGCCCCTGAAACGTCACGACCACTTCATTCGCAGACGGCGGCGTTTGCGGCCAGACGTCGCGACCCCGATACCACTCCTCGGCTTCCTGCTGGGTAAGCTCGACGTACGGGCTGCGCTCGTCCGTCAGTGCAATCACCGCCTCATGCTGCCAGCGATAACCCTTGTTGAAGGCTTCCGCCAGACGAAGGCCGATACGCGAAAAGCGAACCTGGCCTATCAGCGGTTCGATACCCGCCGGGAACAGCCAAATTTCCTTATCGCGCTGCCACAGATGCAGCGCGTCATGCCAGTGCAGACCCACCGCGCTGGCAGCGCGAGTCACGGCGTCCGCATCCCGACCTTTCATCGGCGTGAAGGGGAACTTGCCGACTTTATAGCCCGGCGCCGGCAGGGGTTCAACACTCGCTGTTTTACGCAGACGGGCGACGAAAAAGCCCTCGCAGTCATAAATTTGTGGGAATACGTGAAGAAATCCCTCCCCGGTGAGCGCTTTTCCTGCGTCCGGGAAGAGGGTATCCAGCGGCAGGATCTCCAGCGACTGCGGGAAACGCGCCATCAGCCATGCCAGCACGTCTTCATTTTCTTCACGGTTCAGGGTACAGGTGGAGTAAACCAGCGTGCCGCCAGGGCGCAGGGCGTGGAACGCGCTGTCGATAAGCTCGCGCTGGGTAGCGGCAATCTCCAGGTTGCTCTCTGGCGACCAGTTTTTCAGCGCATCGGGGTCTTTGCGCACGACGCCTTCGCCGGAACAGGGGGCGTCCAGGAGGATGGCGTCAAAAGACTCGGGCAGGGCGGCACCGAAAACGCGGCCATCGAAATGGGTCAGCGCGACATTACTGATACCGCAGCGGCTGATGTTGGCATGCAGTACTTTGACCCGACTGGCGGAGTATTCGTTGGCGAGGATTGCCCCCCGATTCCCCATCCGCGCAGCGATTTGCGTCGTTTTGGAGCCTGGCGCCGCCGCGACATCCATGACGCGCTGCGGCTGATTGCCCTCGGCAAAAAGCGCTGCCACCGGCAGCATTGAACTGGCTTCCTGAATATAAAACAGGCCGCTCAGATGCTCTGCGGTGCTGCCAAGCGGCACTGCCTCTTCGTCGTCACGCTCAATCCAGAAGCCTTCCTCACACCAGGGCACTGGCGTCAGTTGCCAGCCATAGGACGCAACCCGCTCAAGAAAATCAGCCACGGTGATTTTCAGCGTATTGACGCGGATGCTGCGACGCAGCGGGCGCTGGCAGGCGGCGATAAAGTCATCGAAGGCGAGATGGGCAGGCATTGCTGCGCGCATCGCGGCGAGAAAGGCGTCGGGAAGATAGGCCACGGGGTATACCAAAAAGAAAAAACGGGAGCGCAGTGTACCATAAATCGGTGTTCCGGCGATGGGCTGCCGGAACACCGTCAGGGGTTAACGCGGCAGGGCGGTGCCCCAGTCGCGCCACTCTTTGGGCTCTGTCTCCTGCAACAGGAAGTGCTTGCCTTCCTGCGCTTTCGGCGCCAGCGGGATCCCCGGCGGGGTCGCAAACGCAATGCCGCCGCGAATGAACTGGTTGAAGGTGCCGGTCTTCACGACGCCGCCCACCAGACCGAAGTTGAGGCTGTACCCGGAGGCGAGCCAGAACACGGAGTTGTTGCGCACCAGGTGCTGGTAGCGTTTGCTGATGCGCAGCGCCACCATCACCCTGTCGGAAAGCGAACCCAGCTGCATCCCGGTGACGGTACCCACCTCAATGCCGCGGAACAGCACCGGCGTGCCGATATTCAGAGAGCCCGCCTCCGGGACCTCGACCACAATGCTCAGGCCGTCCAGATAGCGCGAGTCGGTGATGGTCGCTTCCTGCAGCTCAAAATCGCGCCGTGGGTTACCCCCGCGTCCGGGCTCAACGTTGATATACGGCTGGAGGAGGGTATCCAGATGTTCAACCCCGGCAGCGGAAATCTGCGGCGTGATCACCGAGAAGCGCGTACCGTTGCGGGCGAAGTTGTCGACATATTCCGGATAAAGGACGGCTGTGACCTGCACTTCGTTACTCTCGGTGACCAGATTCAGCGACTGAATCTGCCCGATGTCGATACCGAGATAGCGGATCGGCATACCCGGCGAGAGCTTACCGGCGTCGAAGGCGTGGAGCATAATCTGCCCCCCCACCGCGCGGGCCGCGGTCTCCGACGGATAGAGGATCTGCTTGCCGCCTTTACGCGCATTCGCGCTGGCGCCGCTCAGGTTATCGAAACTGATAGCGCCTTTGAGCGCGCGGGAAAGCGGGGCAGCCTGAACCGTCAGACCGTTGCCGTTGAGCTGTACCTTCGCGCCGCCCTCCGCCCAGAACACGCTGTTTGATGTCAGCAGATTACGGTACTCCGGCTTGATATGCAGGCTGATATCGAAGGCGTTCGCTTTCGGGCGTACGGTAATCACTTCACCCACTTCGAATTTACGGTACAGCACCACGGAGCCTGCCTGGACGTCCGGTAGTGTGTCGGCGGTCAGGGTTAGCGTGGTGGTCGGCAGGTCGCTGATGCTGTTTTCCTGTGCTTTTTCCAGGTTGGCGTACAGCGGATAGCTGCTCTTCATTGCCCCGTTGGTTCCGGGCAGAATACGGATCCCGCCGTTGATCCACTCGCTGGCGCTGGCGCCGAGGAACTGAACGCCGTCCAGCCCCACCTTGACGTCCATCCGGCTGTTAACCACGAACTTACTGTCGCCGTGCATCAGGTTACGGTATTGCGGGTCGATGGCGACAGCAAACGAGATCCCCTGGTTTGACAGCGTACGCTCCAGCACCTGTCCGACCTTGATGCCGTGCAGGATAAGCGGCTGTCCGGCGTCGATGCCGTAGCTTTCCGGCGCGGTGAGGGTCAGGGTTTCAACGCCGGGCTCCTGCAGCAGCGTTTTATCGGCCGGGAGAACCACGAAGCGGTCGCGCGGCTCGCCCTCGCCGGGCACCAGCTCAAAGGTACTGCCGGTCAGCAGCGCGCTGAGGTTGGTGTTTTCCAGCGACAGTTTTGGGTTACGCAGTTCAATGCGGGTGTTTGCCCGCAGCAGGTTCACTACGCTTGGGTCGACGGTCATTTCGCCGCTCACTGCGCCGCCCGGGTTAAGCGTCAGTTTGGTGAGCTGGCCGACTTCCAGCCCCTGGTACATCAACGGGGTCGAACCCGCTTTGAGACCGGCCCCATCCGGAAGATCGAGTTTCACCAGCACGCCGCGCTGGCTGTGCGCGAGGTCTTCATACAAGCCAAATTCGTCGTTTTGTTGGGCGGGTTCTGAGTTCTCCGGCGAATCAAAGGCAATGGCGCCGTTGACCAGCGCGGCCAGGCTCTCCAGCTGCACTTTGGCGCCGCTGAGGCCGACATCGGCTTTGATCCCCGACACGTTCCAGAAGCGGCTGCCCTTTTTGACCAGACTGGTGAAACGTCGGTCAATCAGGATATCCACCGTCACGCCCTGCTTATTGTCGTTGATGGTGTAGTCATAGACCTTACCAACCGGAATTTTACGAAAGTAGACTAGCGAGCCGCTGTTAAGCGAGCCGAGGTCCGGGGCATGCAAATGAATCATCAGCTCGCCGTTGTTCAGCCGGTAGCGGGGCTGGGTATCCAGCGCTGTAAAATGGCTTTGCGGGCTGCCTTTCCCCGGCATCATGCCGATGTAGTTCCCGCCGACCAGCGCATCAAGACCGGAAACCCCGGCCAGGGATGCTTTTGGCGTCACGAGCCAGAACTGGGTGTCGGTACGCAGGGCATCTTTTAGATCGCCTTTAATGCTGGCCTTGACCTCAATTTTGTTCAGATCTTTACTCAGGGTGATATCTTCGACGGTACCGACCTCAACCCCCTGATAGCGCACAGGCGTACGCCCCGGCACAATGCCGTCGGCGGAGACAAAGTCGATGGTGATCGTCGTGCCGCGATCGTCATAGCTGTTCCAGATAAGCCACCCGGCTATCATGAATGCGATCACCGGCAAGAGCCAGAAAGGCGAGATACGGCGTTTTGTTTTAATTCTCGCTTCAGTCGGTGAAGCGGGCGTTTCCTGACTCATGTGCGTCCCAAAGTAAGCGGCTGTCCAGCCATTCAACAGCAAGAATAGTCAATATTACCGCCGAGCCGAAATAAAACGCAGCGGGTCCCATTGTAAAAGCAAGTAGCTGGTCGCGGTTTATCAGCGACATCGTCAGCGAAATCACAAACAGATCGAGCATCGACCAGCGGCCAATCCAGGTCACGAAGCGTAACAGCAGGAGGCGGGTGCGTAGCCCCTGTTCGCACTTGAAATGGATGCTGACCAGCAGTGTGAACAGCACAATCACCTTGGTAAAGGGGACCAGGATGCTGGCGATAAACACCACCGCCGCAACGGCGACATTGCTGTGCGCAAGCGACATGATACCTGACATAATCGTATCCTCCTGCCGCGCGCCGTTAACGTAGATGATGGAGATAGGCAGCAGGTTCGCCGGGAACAATAATACCAGTGAAGCGATAAGCGCAGCCCAGCTTTTTTGCAGGCTGTATGGACGGCGATGACGAAGCGGCACATGGCAGCGGCGACAGCGTCCGCGCGCATCGGCAAACCCGGTGTGCTGGCAGCCAAGGCAGACCTGCAGACCGGGGTCGGGGCGGGTCGCGGGGCGCTGAGGATAAAAACGGTCCCAAAGCTGTTCTACGTTAAGGTGAATCAGCGTCAGAATGCTGAGCAGCACCAGCGCTACAAAAGCCACCAGGCCAATGCCGGGCTGCAAAAAAGCGTAGTCTTTCACTTTAATGGAGGCGACGCCGATACCGACCAGATAGATATCCAGCATGACCCACTCTTTGAGCTTTTCGAGCATCAGCAACACCGGGCGAAGATTCATCCCCAGAATATTTCCAAACCACAGGTAGGCAATCGACGTCACCAGCAGCAGCGGCGCGGCGACGGTACAGAACAGGACCATGGCGGCGGGAACAGGGTCGCCCTGTTCGGTCATTTGCCAGATGCCCTGCATCAGGTTCGCGTCTATCCGCACGCCGAGAAGGTGCAGGCGCAGCAGCGGTTCGCTCCAGGCAAACGGCATCAGCATGATCATCGTAATCGCCATCGCCGCAAGCCGCGTCAGCGACCAGTCGCGACCATCGCGGATTTTGGCGTTGCAGCAGGGGCAGTACGCGCTTTGATGCTTTTTTACCACCGGCAGGCTAAACATCATGTCGCACTGCGGGCAGCGATGGTAATTGGCGGGAAGTTGTAGGTTGCTGACTTTGTAGATAGTCAGCTTTTTCCCTAATGAATTTTGCGTCGCTCTCAGTGCCATTTATTAGATTCGCAAATGAATGTATAACGCTATCTTAACCTATGAATGGAATCATCTTGAGCCTAAGCGCATTTAATGCTTATTTTATTATGCTATGCGTCGCCTTTCGGCAATTGAAGTAAGACAAACCAAGTGACTATATAATGAGCAAAATAGAGTTTTACGCGGATCTGAACCGCGATTTTCAGGCATTAATGGCAGGTGAAACCAGTTTCTTAGCCACACTCTCTAATACCAGCGCGCTGCTTTTTGAGCGTCTGGCGTCGGTGAACTGGGCCGGTTTCTATCTTCTGGAGGGCGAAACCCTGGTACTGGGTCCGTTTCAGGGCAAAATTGCCTGCGTACGTATTCCGGTCGGCCGCGGCGTTTGCGGTAGCGCTGTTGCAGAAAACCGCGTTCAGCGCGTAGAGGATGTGCATGCGTTCGACGGCCATATCGCCTGTGACGCGGCGAGCAATTCTGAAATTGTTCTGCCGCTGACCGTTAACGGACACATTATCGGCGTACTGGATATCGACAGCCCGGCGCTTGCCCGCTTCTCCGCTGAGGATGAGCAGGGGCTGCGTGAGCTTGTCGGCCGCCTTGAGCAGGTGCTTGTGGCGACCGACTATCATAAATTCTTTCAGCCTGTGGCAGGATAATCAACGGATAACGTAGCATTTACCGATGACGTCATTATAATGACGCCTGTTCATGCCTGTGGTTTATTGGCTACGTCCGTTGTAATCAGGAAATTTCATGGAAAATCAACCTAAGTTGAATAGCAGCAAAGAAGTCATCGCTTTTCTGGCCGAACGTTTTCCTCACTGTTTCAGTGCAGAAGGCGAAGCTCGTCCCCTGAAAATTGGTATTTTTCAGGATCTGGTCGAGCGTGTTGAGGGTGAGATGAATCTCAGTAAAACCCAACTTCGTTCCGCTTTACGTCTCTATACCTCCAGCTGGCGCTACCTGTACGGTATCAAAGCTGGCGCTATCCGCGTTGATCTTGACGGCAACGCCTGCGGCGAGCTGGACGAGCAGCACGTGACGCATGCGCGTCAGCAACTGGAAGAAGCCAAAGCGCGCGTTCAGGCACAGCGTGCCGAACAGCAGGCGAAAAAACGTGAAGCCGCTGCTGCTGCAGGCGAGCAGGAAGATGCGCCGCGTCGTGAGCGCAAGCCGCGTCCTCCGGTACGCCGTAAAGAGGGTGGCGAGCGTAAGCCGCGTAACACGGCGAAGCCTGCCGCGAACGTGAACAAAGCGCCTCGCGCTGTGCGTGAAGAGCACCACACGCCTGTATCAGACCTGTCTGCGCTGACCGTGGGCCAGTCCCTGAAGGTCAAAGCGGGCAATAACGCAATGGATGCCACTGTACTGGAGATCACCAAAGATGGCGTTCGTGTACAGCTGACTTCTGGTATGTCAATGATTGTACGCGCAGAACATCTGGTGTTCTGAAACGGAGGCCGGGCCTGGCATGAACACATTTTTTAAGGTCACCGCGCTCGCTGGCATGCTGTTACTGGCAGGCCAGTCGTTTGCTGTGGACGATATCACCCGTATTGACCAGATTCCTGTTCTGAAGGAAGAGCCGCAGCATGCGACGGTCAGTGAGCGTGTTACGTCACGCTTCACCCGGTCGCATTACCGCCAGTTCGATCTGGATAATGCCTTTTCCGCGAAAATCTTCGATCGCTACCTGAATCTGCTGGACTACAGCCATAACGTGTTGTTGGCCAGCGACATTGCGAAATTTGAACCGCGTAAAACGCAGGTTGGCGACGAGCTGCGCAGCGGCAAGCTCGACGTATTTTACGATCTCTACAATCTGGCGCAAAAGCGCCGGTTTGAGCGCTATCAGTACGCGCTAAAGGTGCTTGCGCGCCCGATGGATTTCACCGGCAACGACACGTTCAACCTCGACCGCAGCAAAACGCCGTGGCCGAAGGACGAGGCGGAGCTGAACGCGCTGTGGGATGCGAAAGTCAAATTTGACGAACTCAGCCTCAAGCTCGCCGGGAAAAACGATCAGGAGATCCGCGATACCCTGACGCGTCGTTATAAATTTGCCATTCGCCGTCTGGCGCAAACCAACAGCGAAGACGTGTTCTCGTTGGCGATGACGGCGTTTGCTCACGAAATCGATCCGCACACCAACTACCTGTCTCCGCGTAACACGGAGCAATTCAATACCGAGATGAGCCTGTCTCTGGAAGGGATTGGCGCGGTGCTGCAGATGGATGACGACTACACGGTCATCAACTCTATGGTGGCGGGCGGTCCTGCGGCGAAGAGCAAAGCGATTAGCGTTGGCGACCGTATTGTCGGCGTCGGTCAGACCGGCAAAGGCATGGTTGACGTTATCGGCTGGCGTCTTGATGACGTTGTGGCGCTGATTAAAGGGCCGAAAGGCAGTAAAGTCCGCCTGGAAATTTTGCCAGCGGGCAAAGGGGCGAAAACGCGAGTCGTGACCTTAACGCGCGAACGCATTCGTCTTGAAGATCGCGCCGTGAAGATGTCGGTGAAAACCGTCGGTAAAGAAAAAGTCGGCGTGCTGGATATTCCGGGCTTCTACGTTGGCTTAACGGACGATGTCAAAGCGCAGCTGCAGAAGCTGGAAAAACAGAATGTCAGCAGCATTATCATTGACCTGCGCAGCAACGGCGGCGGCGCGCTGACCGAGGCGGTATCGCTTTCCGGTCTGTTCATTCCGTCCGGTCCGGTCGTGCAGGTGCGTGATAACAACGGTAAGGTGCGTGAAGACAGCGACAGCGATGGTATGGTCTATTACAAAGGCCCGTTAGTGGTCATGGTCGACCGCTTCAGCGCCTCGGCGTCGGAGATTTTTGCCGCCGCGATGCAGGATTACGGCCGTGCGCTGATCGTCGGCGAGCCGACGTTTGGTAAAGGCACCGTCCAGCAGTATCGCTCTTTGAACCGTATCTACGACCAGATGCTGCGTCCGGAGTGGCCGGCGCTGGGCTCTGTGCAGTATACGATTCAGAAGTTCTACCGTATTAACGGCGGTAGTACGCAGCGTAAAGGCGTCACCCCGGACATCATGATGCCGACCGGTAGCGAAGAGACCGAAACCGGCGAGAAGTTCGAAGATAACGCGCTGCCATGGGACAGCATTAATGCGGCGACCTACGTGAAGTCAGGCGATATGGCGCCGTTCGGTCCTGAACTGCTGAAACTTCACGATGAGCGTATTGCGAAAGATCCTGAGTTCCAGTACATCATGAAGGATATTGCGCGCTTTAATGCCATGAAGGATCGCCGTAACATCGTTTCTCTTAATTACGCCCAGCGTGAAAAAGAAAATGAAGAAGATGATGCGACCCGCCTTGCGCGTATTAACGATCGCTATAAGCGTGAAGGTAAGCCGCCGCTGAAGAAGCTGGACGATCTGCCCAAGGATTACCAGGAACCGGACCCGTACCTGGATGAAACGGTCCATATCGCGCTCGACCTGGCGCATATGGAGAAAGAGTCTCCGGCCGTGACCCCGGCACCAACGAAGTAACCTCCTCGACAGGCACAAGAAATTGTGCCTGTTTTCTTATCTCTCGTTGTTCTGCGTCAACGAGATGCGACAGAATGTAAAGTTGTGTTTTTCTCGTGACTTAGCGCCCTCCGATAGTTGAAAATTCTCATAAGACCCATACGATGTGGGTAATCGCATAGTGCGTTTTGTTAGAACGAGGTTAAAAGTAAATTATGATGCGAATCGCGCTCTTCCTGATAACCAACCTGGCCGTCATGGTTGTGTTTGGGCTGGTGCTAAGCCTGACAGGAATTCAGTCGAGCAGCATGACAGGGCTCCTTATCATGGCGCTGCTGTTTGGTTTTGGCGGCTCGATTGTGTCGTTGATGATGTCTAAATGGATGGCGCTGAAGTCGGTCGGCGGCGAAGTGATTGAACAGCCGCGCAACGAGACTGAGCATTGGCTCATGAATACCGTTGCACAGCAGTCCCGCCAGGCGGGGATCGCAATGCCGCAGGTGGCGATTTATCACGCGCCGGATATCAACGCGTTTGCGACCGGCGCGCGTCGCGACGCCTCGCTGGTCGCGGTCAGTACCGGCCTGTTGCAGAACATGAGCCGTGATGAAGCCGAAGCCGTCATTGCGCACGAAATCAGCCATATCGCAAACGGCGACATGGTGACCATGACCCTGATCCAGGGCGTGGTGAACACCTTCGTTATCTTCATCTCCCGCGTGATCGCGCAGGTGGCGGCAGGTTTCCTTGGCGGCAACCGCGACGAGGGCGAAGAGAGCAACGGCAACCCGCTTATCTATTTCGCCGTCGCAACGGTGCTGGAACTGGTATTTGGTATTCTGGCGAGCATCATCACCATGTGGTTCTCACGCTACCGTGAGTTCCATGCTGATGCCGGTTCCGCCAAACTGGTCGGGCGGGAAAAAATGATTGCCGCCCTGCAGCGTCTTAAAACCAGCTATGAGCCGCAGGAAGCCAGCAGCATGATGGCGTTCTGCATTAACGGAAAGTCGAAATCGCTCAGCGAGCTGTTTATGACTCACCCGCCGCTGGATAAGCGTATCGAAGCGCTGCGCAGCGGCGAGTATCTCAAGTAACGTGTTCACAGCAGCCAACAGGCGCCTCTTCGCAGGCGCCTTTTTTACGCCTGGCCGCGGGGCTGGGTGATTCGCAACCCGCTGATGATAGCCGCAATGACCGCCAGAGAACCCGCCAGCAGCAGCGAGGTGTGGGTTCCCTGATTTCCCAGCAGGTTAAACATCAGTGCGACCAGCGCCGCTCCGGTGCTCTGGCCGAGCAGGCGGGCGGTGCCCAGCATGCCGCTGGCGCCGCCGCTACGGTGGCGGGGGGCAGAGGAGACAATCGTATGGTTGTTCGGTGACTGGAAGAGGCCAAACCCGGCGCCGCACAGCACCATGCGCCAGATGATGTCGATATCGTTCGGCGCCGAAGGCAGTAGCGCCAGTGCGAACAGCCCGCAGGCCATAATCGCCAGCCCCAGTGCGCCCAGCAGTCCCGCATGCACTTTTTCGATCAGGTAGCCTGCCAGCGGCGCCATCACCATGGTCGCCAGCGGCCACGGCGTCAGCAGCAGCCCGGTTTCGACTTCGCTGCGGCCCATCATGGTTTGCAAAAAGAAAGGCAGGGAGACTAACGCCAGCATCTGCGCGCAAAACGAGCAGATAGAGGTGCAGATAGAGAGCGAGAACAGCGGAATTCGCAGCAGGTCAACGGGCAGCAGCGGTACTGGCAGGCGGAGCTGGCGGCGGACGAAGAAGACGCCAACGACCAGCATAACCGCCACTTCCGTCAGCACCAGTTGTACCGATTGCCCTTGTGCGAATCCGCCGAGCGCGGTAATCAGCAGCCCGAAGGTGAGCGCGTTCATGACGGCGCTGGGGAGGTCAAAGCGCGGGGCCTGACTACGGGCGCCGTTGGGCGGCAAATAGCGTATGGCCAGCAGCAATGAAATGATGCCGAGCGGGACGTTTATCAGGAACAGCCACTGCCAGGAGGCCACTGACAGAATCGCCGCGGCAATGGTTGGGCCTGCGGCGGAAGAGACTGCGACAATAAAGGAGTTAATCCCCATTCCGCGGCCGAGGAAACGCTGGGGATAGATAAGTCGGATCAGCGCCGTGTTGACGCTCATCAGCGCTGCTCCGCCGAGACCCTGCGCCACGCGCGCGAGCGTGAGCATTTCCAGAGTGTGGGAAAGCGCGCAGATAAGCGAAGTGCAGGTAAATACCACCAGACCGCACTTATAGACACGGCGATAGCCGAACATATCGCCAAGATAGGACAGTGACAGCAAGGAGATAACAATCGCTATCTGATAAGCGTTCACAATCCAGATTGAAGCAGCGGGGGAGGCATTGAGATCGCTGGCGATAGTCGGGAGGGCGACGTTGGCGATAGCGCCGTCCAGCACGGCCATGGAGATCCCAAGAACGATGGTCAGGATGGCGCCATAACGCTGCGGCAAAGGCAAACCATCAGAAGCGGTTTTTTCCATGTTGAAAATAGGTCTTTAGTGAAATCATTATACAGATAATGATTTTAGCATTGATTATCAGGCAGTATGTCGCAGATTTGTAACGAAGTTATCGAAGAACGATTGCGATGGCGGTTCGGTGAAATTATAATAAAAACTAGTTCTATTTTTTATAAAACAGTGGCAATGAGGTGATAAATGGCAGTCGCGGATTTGGATAAGCAGCCAGATTCAGTCTCTTCAGTATTGAAGGTTTTTGGCATCCTCCAGGCGCTTGGAGAAGAGCGTGAGATCGGTATTACCGAACTTTCGCAGCGCGTTATGATGTCAAAAAGCACGGTCTATCGCTTTTTGCAGACCATGAAGTCCTTAGGATATGTGGCGCAGGAAGGGGAGTCCGAAAAGTATTCGCTGACGCTGAAACTGTTTGAACTCGGCGCCCGTGCGCTGCAAAACGTGGATCTGGTTCGCAGCGCAGATATCCAAATGCGTGAACTGTCTCGTCTGACGAAAGAGACCATCCACCTTGGCGCGCTGGATGAAGACAGCATCGTTTACATCCATAAAATCGATTCTATGTACAACCTGCGCATGTACTCCCGCATCGGGCGCCGTAACCCGCTGTACAGCACTGCGATCGGTAAGGTCCTGCTGGCCTGGCGTGATGCCGATGAGGTTCAGCAGATTCTGGAGGGCGTTGAATACAAGCGCAGCACCAGCCGTACGATAACCTCGACGGAAGCGCTGATACCGGTACTGGCGCAGGTGCGCGAGCAGGGTTATGGCGAGGATAACGAAGAGCAGGAAGAGGGATTACGCTGCATCGGCGTGCCGGTATTTGACCGCTTTGGTGTGGTTATCGCGGGCCTGAGTATCTCTTTCCCGACGCTGCGTTTCTCTGAAGATCGTCTGCAGGAGTATGTCAGCATGCTGCATACGGCGGCACGTAAAATTTCGGAGCAGATGGGTTACAACGACTATCCTTTCTAAGTAACGCCGTTGCTGTGTAAAACGCCGCAATTGCGGCGTTTTTTTATCCTTTATCGACGACGATGTCGCTTTTACGCAGCACAGGGCAGTTAGTCATGCCGATGATTCCGCTGCTGGAATGTACATATTGTGCGGTACTGGTGCCGCGAGCGGTCAGGTATTTACACTGTAACCCCAGCCCGCCGACATTTTCACTGCTGCCGATGAGCACCCCGTAACCGCTGAGCAGCAGGGCTATCCACGCAATGGCCAGCACAAGAATGGAACGTATCAGTAAGCGCATTGTTGCCTCATTATTATTTCTTCCTGACGATAATCCTGGCAGGTTCACGCTCTGATACAAGTCGATGATTCCTAAAATGATCAGAACCCATTACAGTTAGCCGCGGTTTAAGATTAGCATGCTAACCTGTTCGCAGGTTGCAGTTACCCGGAGAGTGGAGTGAAAAAATTACGCTGGATCATTTTGGTCGTTATTCTGTTGATTGCCTGCCTGCTGTTGTGGACGCAGACAATCAACGTATTATGCGATCAAGATGTGCAGTTTTTCAGCGGGATTTGCACCATCAACAAGTTCATTCCCTGGTAGGTCATTTTTCTCACAGGTGATTTTCTTCCTCAGCCTGAGTGGTAGAATGATGGCTTCTTTTTGAGGTGGTGAGATGATGGAAGTAATCAGTTCCGGAGTAATGGGCTTGGCCCCGCTGGTCATGTCTCTTCTGGTTGTTGTCGTAGGGTTGATTTTGTGGTTTTTTGTTCATCGCGCAAGCGCTCGCAGCAATGAGCAAATCGAGCTACTGGAAGCCTTGTTAGATCAGCAGAAGCGTCAGACTGCGCTGTTGCGCCGTCTTTGCGAAGCTAACGAACCGGAAAAGGAAGAACCGGCAAAGCAGGAAGAGTCTGCGCAGGAAGATGAGGACGACGGTTTTATTCGCCTTGTCGCTGAACGCTGAAGCCCTGAACATTCCCGGTATCAATCCGCTACCGGGAAATCCTCCCCAAAGATTCATATACCCGCCTGTCATAAATTATTGCGATATTGTATTAATCGACGCGACGTACATTATTTTGTGAATCCTTGCTGACTTTGTTTAACCCTGACGGCGGTTTCGCTTCAGCGAAACGTTTTTATTGTGCTATTTCGTCGCTGTCATCAAATTTTCATTATTGCGATGCATTATCTATAATATTTACCAATGGAAGCGGCGCGGGAATTTTTTAACATAGTCTCTTTTTTGTGCGACATAATTATGCAAAAATTTTCCTGACTTTAGAAAAATTCACGTTTCCGTGCTTGTGATCTGGACGGCGCAAAGTTGTCGAGCTATGGTTGAAAAGTCGCAGAAAACCGAGAGTTTGGCGGATGTTATGGGCAGGCATAGCGATCCGCTAAGCGTTGTCGGGCACGCATAACTGTGCAGGCGATCAACGCTTAGTGCTCTAATTTGTGCGACCGATCCAGACACGTTTAAAAATGGCTTGCCATAATTTACGTTGTGTGTGATAACACGTTTTGGGTTAAACGAGGTACAGTTCTGTCTATGTGTGGCATTTTCAGTAAAGAAGTCCTGAGTAAACACGTTGTCGTTGAATACCGCTTCTCTGCCGAACCTTATATTAGTGCCTCATGCAGTAATGTCTCAGTTTTATCTATGTAAGTGCCCACGGGCGAAGAAAACATTTTAAGGAATTTTGCAAATGGCAAAGATTAAAGGTCAAGTTAAGTGGTTCAACGAGTCCAAAGGTTTTGGGTTCATTACTCCGGCTGATGGCAGCAAAGACGTGTTCGTACACTTCTCTGCAATCCAGGGTAACGGCTTCAAAACTCTGGCTGAAGGCCAGAACGTTGAGTTCGAAATTCAGGACGGCCAGAAAGGCCCGGCAGCTGTTAACGTAACTGCTATCTGATTACGAATCCACTGATCTCAATTGAAATCAGCCATAAAGCCTCGCGTCATGCGGGGCTTTTTATTTTCATATTGCAAATTGTATCTGCATCTCTCGTTCTGTCGCGCTTTGTTGCAAAATCCTGTGGTTATTAGCACTGTTTATCGGTCATCTGCCGTGTGTTTCGCGTTAAATCATGGCGTTGCAACTAAGAATCAGGAGCCGGAGTGCAAAACCATCGCTTTACCATCCCCCCTTTTCGTTTTGGACTGCTGTGCGTGGGGATCCTCTGTTGTTTAGGACTCTTGCTGGCGCGTATCGGCTGGCTGCAAATCATTTCGCCGGACAACCTCGTTAAACAAGAAGACTTGCGCTCACTGCGCGAAGAGGCTGTCGACGTACCTCGCGGGATGATAACCGACAGGGAAGGGCGGCCGCTGGCGGTGAGCGTGCCGGTGAGCGCTATCTGGGCGGACCCGCAGACGGTGCTGGAAAAAGGCGGCGTTGGCTATAACGCGCGCTGGCAGGCGCTTGCCAATGCGCTGCATCTGTCGCTTGCTGAGCTGTCCTCCCGTATTTTGCAGCACCCGCATTCACGCTTTTTGTATCTGGCGCGTCAGGTTGACCCGCAGCAGGCGGACTGGATTGATAAGTTGCATTTGCCAGGGATTAACCTGCGCGACGAGTCGCGCAGGTTCTATCCGGCAGGACACGTGGCGGCAAACCTGCTCGGGTTTACCAATATCGATGACCAGGGTATTGAGGGGGTGGAGAAGAGCTTCAACGCGCAGTTGCAGGGCAAACCGGGACTGCGTCGGGTGCGAGAAGATAAACACGGCAAAGTTATCGAAAACCTGACGGAAGTCACACCGGTACCGGCGCACAATTTGCAGCTCAGCATTGACGAGCGTCTGCAGACCGTGACCGAAGATGCGCTGGATAACGCGGTGCGCTGGAACAAAGCGGAGTCTGGTACGGCGGTGCTTATCAAAATTGATACCGGCGAAATCCTGTCGATGGCGAGCTTCCCGGACTTTAACCCCAATAACCGCGACAGCGCGACGCTGGATGATTTCCGCAACCGCGCCATCAGCGACACCTTTGAACCGGGTTCGACGGTGAAACCGCTGGTGCTGATGACGGCGCTACGTCAGGGCATTGTACAGCCGGACAGCGTGGTGGACACCCATCCCTATATGCTGGACGGTCACCGTATCCGCGACGTGGGTTACTACCCTGAGCTTAGCCTTACTGGCATTTTGCAGAAATCGAGCGATACTGGCGTGTCGCGCTTGTCGCTGGCGATGCCGATTCAGCGGCTGCTCGATACCTACAGCGCCTTCGGCTTTGGTCAGCCCACCGGGTTGGGGCTGACCGGTGAAAGTCAGGGATTGTTACCCCAGCGCCGTTTCTGGAGCCAGCTTGACCGGGCAACCTTCGCTTTCGGCTATGGGTTGATGGTGACGCCGCTACAGCTGGCCCACGTGTACGCGACCATCGGCGGTTTTGGCATGGAGCGGCCGCTGTCGATTACCCGTATCGACCCGCCGGTTATCGGGCATCAGGTGATGCCGGAAGAGATTGTGCATCAGGTAGAACACATGATGGAGAGCGTGGCGCTACCGGGGGGCGGTGGGATCAAGGCGGCGGTTCGCGACTACCGGGTGGCGGTGAAAACCGGCACGGCTAAGAAAATTGGTCCTGACGGTAAATACGTGGATAAGTATATCGCCTACACGGCAGGCGTGGCGCCAGCCAGTCGTCCACAGTTTGCGCTGGCGGTGGTAATAAACGATCCGCAAAATGGCGACTACTACGGCGGCGCCGTTTCGGCGCCAGTGTTCAGCCAGATCATGGGCGATGTTCTGCGCCTGGAAAACGTTATGCCGGACGGTATGGCGCCAGGGTCGGAGAATCTTATCGTGATGCACCACAGCGATAATCAGGCGCCGACGCTGTAATACTTCATCCCGGGGGCGTATAGCGGTACACTTGCGCCCTTTCCCTGATACCGGAGTTCCCATGTCCTGGAGTTGCCCGCTTTGTCATGCGCCGCTGACCCGCCAGCAAAACAGCTACGTCTGCCCACAACGCCACCAGTTTGATCGGGCGAAAGAGGGGTACGTTAATCTGTTGCCGGTGCAGCATAAACGCTCGCGCGACCCGGGCGATAGCGCAGAAATGATGCAGGCGCGTCGGGCGTTTCTTGATGCCGGGCACTATCAGCCGCTGCGGGACGCCATCAGCACGCTGCTGCAAAGCGCGTCGCCTGCGCAGATCCTCGATATCGGCTGTGGGGAGGGGTATTACACCCATGCGTTCGCCGCGCTGGCGCAGCGGACGTGGGGGCTGGACGTGTCAAAATCTGCCGTACGCGCTGGCGCTAAACGCTATCCGCAGGTTGAATTTTGCGTCGCGTCGAGCCAGCGACTGCCGTTTGTCGATGCGTGTATGGATGCCGTGGTGCGTATCTACGCCCCCTGCAACCCTCAGGAGCTGACCCGAGTGGTAAAAGCAGGCGGTGTGGTGATCACCGCGACGCCAGGGCCGCGGCATCTGATGGAGCTTAAAGGGCTGATTTACGATGAGGTGCGCCTGCACGCGCCGAACGCTGAGCAGTTGCCCGGTTTTTCGCTGGTTCAGGAAGTCACGCTTGCCTACCCGATGACGCTGAGCGGCGCTGAGGCGGTCGCATTGCTGCAGATGACGCCGTTCGCCTGGCGGGCAAAACCGCCGGTGTGGGAGCAGCTTGCGCAGAAAGAACGCTTTGACTGCCAGACCGATTTTGTTATTCAGGTCTGGCGTCGGGAAGATTAACCGGCGAAGTGGCTCCAGAGGATCTGGCTGCCGATGCCGATAAGTACGATACCGCCGAGAATTTCGGCCCGTTTGCCGAGCAGCGGGCCGATATAGCGACCGACCATAATACCGAGGGTGGACATCACGAAGGTAGCTCCGCCGATCGCCAGCGCGGTCAGCAGGATGTTCGCCTGCAGGAAGGCCAGACCCACGCCGACGGCCATTGCATCAAGGCTGGTGGCGATGGCGGTGGTCACCAGCAGCCAGAAGCCGTGACGATGCAGCGTCTCCTCCTCATCAGCGCCGCGAAACCCTTCGATGATCATTCGTCCGCCGAGAAACACCAGCAGGACAAATGCTATCCAGTGGTTCCACTCCAGCACGAACTGGCTGGCAAGCATCCCCAGGCCCCAGCCGATAAGCGGGGTCAGCGTTTCAATCGTGCCGAAGATAAGACCAGTACGCAGCGCTTCAGAAAATTTGGGTTTATGCAGGGTGGCGCCTTTACCGATGGAGGCCGCAAAGGCGTCCATCGACATACCGAAGGCAAGTAGGATAGTGGCTGAGAGATTCATCGCGAGTCCTGACCGGGGAAAATCCATATGACACATCGCCGCCCCCAGTAAACAGCAGCTGATGTATCAATGGTCTCGCCTGAGCACCTCATGCAATGCAAAAGAGGGTCCGTATACACCACGTTTTTTTTAACGAGTATGTTGACGTATACATTTCCCGGGAAAGGAAATCGGCTACTCCCCAACGACGGGCGCAACCATAACATAATTTAAGAAACTAAAACAACAATGGTGCGTTAATATTTTTGCGACTAGTTGATAACGCTTTTCATTTGAGTGGATTGGTAATGAAAACGTTAAAAATAACCGAGTGATTCTGGCTGGAGATATAGCCAGAGCTATAATTTAGGCTGCGTAAAATAAACGCATATATAGCTTTGGCTATATTTTAACTCATTGAGTTTTAATGAGAAGTTGATAGATCTTTTCGAGGTCGTCAATGTTTTTAACGCGGATAAGCAGGCGCCGTTGCTCTAATTGCATCACCAGCACGCCGTCCTCTGATAAATTCATCTCTTTAATGCGGTTATATTCTATCCACACATTATTAAAGAAGAATCCGCGTGATTTAAAGATAATGTGGGGAACGCGTATCCAGAACAGATATAACCCCATCAGGGCCAGAGCACTTAATAACCATGTGGTCGTTAATTCACCATGGCTGTTGATGTTGTTATAAATCAGGATGGCAACCAGACCGACGAAGATCAGACCGTCAGCGCGCCCACGGCGGAGCAGGGGGATCGAGAGCAGGACGGAGCCGTTACGGCGCGGCATGATGAATTGGTCATAAACGGCATAGGCCATCAGAGCGATGATAAACAGCACCAGCACCAAATCCGTGATTGTCATTAAGCCTCCGAAATAAAAAAACCGGGGGCAAGCCCCCGGTGTATAGCCGTGTTATTACAGACCCAGCACGCCGATAGCGTAACCTACGATACCGATGACGAAGAAGCCAACGATGATCCACAGTGGGTTCACTTTCTTACGCAGCAGCCACATACAGGCGAAGGTCAGCAGCAGAGGCACCAGACCTGGCATCAACTGGTCAAGAATGGTCTGCACCGTGGTCACGTGAACCTGGCCGTCAGAGCCGGTGATTTTTGAAACCACCAGCGGGATATTCACGTGCGTCCACTTGTTAACCAATGCCCCCATGACAAACAGGCCGAGGATTGACGCCCCCTCAGTCAGTTTCTGCAGGAAGCCGCCGCCCATATCTTTAACGATGTCCACACCTTTACGGTAGCCATAGGCGATGCCGTAGTAGAGGGTCGCCAGACGAACGATGTTGAACAGGAAGAAGAACAACAACGGACCCAGCAGGCTGCCGCTCATCGCGATGCCTGCGCCCAGCGCAGCGAATACCGGACGAACGGTGCCCCAGAAGATCGGGTCTCCGACGCCTGCCAGCGGCCCCATCAAACCGACTTTAATACCGTTGATGGCGCCGTCGTCGATCTCTGCACCGTTCGCACGTTGTTCTTCCATCGCCAGCGTAACGCCGAGTACCGGCGCTGCGACATACGGGTGGGTGTTAAAGAACTCAAGGTGGCGTTTAATCGCCTGTTTGCGTTCATCGTTGTTTTCCGGATACAGGCGTTTGATGGCCGGTACCATGGAGAAACAGAAACCGAGCGCCTGCATACGTTCGAAGTTCCATGACCCCTGGAACAGGTTAGAACGGAGGAACACGCCACGAATATCACCCGGGGTGAGTTTTTTCTCGGTGGTAGTTTTAGTCATATCAACCATTTCGCTCACCTGTTAGTCCAGTTCGTTATCGAGGGAGTTATCACCAGCTGCCTGCGCTGGCGCACCAGCAGAACGGTTGTATTTCGGGCTCAGCTGGATGTAGAGGATTGCCATGACCGCGCCAATGACGCCCAGAGCAACCAGGTTGAAGTTGGTGAATGCCGCGGTGACGAAGCCGAGGTAGAAGAACGGCATCAGGTAGCCCGCGCGCATCATGTTGATAACCATCGCGTAACCAACGACCACGATCATGCCGCCCGCGATGTTCAGACCGCTGGTGACAACTTCAGGAATCGCGTTCAGCATGCCCTGAACTTCGCTGGTGCCGACGGAAACCGCAACGATAACTGCCGGAATCGCGATACGCATTGCCTGCAGGAACAGGGAAGAGACGTGGATCCAGGAGAGCGCCGTCAGGTTCCCGGTATCGGCCGCTTTGTCCGCTGCGTGCTGGAATGCCACGGTGATAGTACGAACGATGATGGTCAATACCTGGCCTGCTGCCGCCAGCGGGATAGCCAGCGCGATACCGGCGCCGATGCTTTGGTGACCCGCGATAACCAGAACAGTCGAAATGATGGAAGCCAGCGCCGCATCAGGGGCAACCGCCGCACCGATGTTCATCCAGCCCAGCGCGATCATCTCAAGGGTACCACCGATGATAATACCGGTTTTCATATCGCCCAGGACCAGACCGATCAGGGTACAGGCCACCAACGGACGGTGGAACTGAAATTCATCAAGTACGGATTCCATACCCGCAATACACGCGACGATGAACACCAGCACAATCTGAAGAGTGGTAATCTCCATTGTACTTCTCCTATAACATAAGCCTTAAGTGTGAAAATTGGTTAAGAGCCAGCGCTGGCGTTATTTGTTCACCTTGCTGATCAACTCCATCATTTTCAGTCTCGGATCGTTGGAAACCTTACGGACTTCCAGTTCGATACCGCGATCGTTGAGTTTCTTAAATGCTTCAATATCTTTTTCATCGACAGAAACGGCGTTATTCACCTGGGTTTTCCCCTGACGGAACGCCATACCGCCGATATTGACGGAGGTGATCTTCACGCCGCCCTCGACGATACGCTCAACGTCGGTTGGGTTGGTAAATAGCAGCATGACGCGATCGCCCGCGTATTTCGGGTTGTTGTAGACGCGGATCATTTTCTCGACATCAACCACATGCGCGGTGACGCCCGGAGGAGCAACCTGCGTCAGCAGCGTTTTACGAACGGTATCCGCCGCGACTTCGTCACTGACCACAATAATGCGGGAAACGTTGGTCTCTTTGGTCCAGCGGGTGGCGACTTGTCCGTGAATCAGACGGTCATCGATACGTGCGAGGCCGATAACCATGTAATCATTTGGACCCATCGGTTTTGCTGGCGCGGCGGCTTTCGGCGCAGCAACAACGGGGGCCACTTTTTCTGCCGGCTTCGCTTTCAGCGCTTTCACGCCGTCGCGACCGGTTTCAACCGCAATCGCCACCAGTTCGTCAAAGGCTGGGTTATCGTCACGCGCCATCAGCGTTTCAACCAGCATTGGGATGTTTACGCCAGCAATGACTTCATGCTGTTCTTTATCGACAACAATACGGCTTGCCGCGTTGAACGGGCTTCCCCCCCATGTATCGACGAGAAACAGCACGCCTTTGCTGGTATCAAGTTTTGCCAACTGGGCGTTGTATTTCTCAATAATCGTTTCAGCATTTTCGCCTGGTACGAAATCGATCCAGCCGACGTTTTCCTGCTCACCTAACAACATCTCTGCTGTTTTAAGCAGTTGTTCTGCAGCCCAACCATGTGTGCCTATTACAATAGCAATCGTCACTTGCTACCTCCTTTATTATCGAGATGCATCATTATCACTGATGCATATGAACCGTTGGCTGTAACCGAATCGATTCAGATAAGGGTTAGAGAATGAAAACTAATGACTTCCGCGAATTATTTTAGATAGTGAAAAAATATTTAATGTGATGAAGATCCGTAATTTAGTTATAGACGAACAACTATTTTGAAGCGCGAAAAAACGCTCTTTTTGCAAATGCAGGTAAATTTTTGCGCTCAACCACCATTATTTGTTATGTTGAGCGCCTGTTTAATAACACAGGAGTACAGGGTTTAACCCACCATATGGACCGTCACCGACGTCAATTCACCCACAGGCAGTATAGTGCCTGTCATACCGGCTCGCCGCGCCACGCTGATTTTTCTTACATGATTGTTATGCCTGAGAATGTCACCAGGATGACAACCCATGCTTATCTCAGGAGCCAGACATGGAATTCTTAATGGATCCGTCAGTCTGGGCTGGCCTGCTGACGCTGGTTGTCCTTGAGATCGTATTGGGTATCGATAACCTGGTGTTTATCGCTATTCTTGCGGATAAACTTCCGCCAAAACAGCGTGATAAAGCACGTCTGCTGGGGTTGTCACTGGCGCTTGTCATGCGTCTTGGCCTGCTGTCGGTTATCTCGTGGTTGGTTACGCTGACCAGTCCGCTGTTCACCTTGTGGGATTACGCCTTCTCCGGGCGTGATTTGATCATGCTGCTGGGCGGCTTGTTTCTGCTGTTTAAGGCAACGACGGAACTGCACGAGCGGCTCGAAAACCGCCAGCATGATTCCGGGCACGGCAAAGGCTACGCAAGCTTCTGGGTCGTGGTACTGCAGATAGTGGTGCTGGATGCGGTGTTCTCCCTGGATGCGGTCATCACGGCGGTGGGGATGGTGAACCATCTTCCGGTGATGATGACGGCGGTGGTGATCGCCATGGCGGTCATGCTGCTGGCGTCTAAGCCGTTGACGCGATTCGTCAACCAGCATCCGACGGTGGTGGTGCTCTGTCTGAGCTTCCTGCTGATGATTGGCCTGAGCCTCATCGCAGAAGGTTTCGGTTTCCATATTCCGAAAGGTTACCTGTACGCGGCGATTGGTTTCTCCATCATCATTGAGCTGTTTAACCAGATTGCACGGCGTAACTTTATTCGTCACCAGTCCGCGCAGCCGCTGCGCGCGCGTACCGCTGACGCAATTCTGCGCCTGATGGGCGGACGTAACCAGGTCACGGTTCAGCACGATGGCGGAAACGTCAAGGCGATACCGGTCCCGGAAGGCGCGTTTGCTGACGAGGAGCGCTATATGATCAACGGCGTATTGACCCTGGCATCCCGTTCGCTGCGCACCATCATGACGCCGCGCGGCGAAATTAGCTGGGTTGACGCCTCCCTGAACGTGGATGAAATCCGCGAGCAGTTGCTTTCTTCACCGCACAGCCTGTTCCCGGTGTGCCGTGGGGAACTGGACGAAATTATCGGTATCGTACGGGCGAAAGAGATGCTGGTGGCGCTTGAGGCGGGAGAAGATGTTGCGGCTATTGCGGCGGGCTCCCCGGCAATCATCGTCCCAGAAACCCTGGATCCGATTAACCTGCTGGGCGTGCTGCGCCGCGCTCGCGGCAGCTTCGTCATTGTCACCAACGAATTTGGCGTAGTGCAGGGGCTGGTAACGCCGCTGGACGTGCTTGAAGCGATTGCTGGCGAGTTCCCGGATGCTGATGAAACGCCGGAAATCGTGATGGATGGCGAAGGCTGGTTAGTGAAGGGGACGACCGACCTGCACGCCCTGCAGCAGGCGCTGGGCATTGATGACCTGGTGAACGATGATGAAGATATTGCCACCGTCGCAGGGCTTGTGATTGCCGTTAACGGGCAGATCCCGCGTGCGGGCGATATCTTTACCGTCGGAACGCTGCAGATAACCGTGGTGGAAGCGAATAACTATCGCGTCGATATGGTGCGTATCGTGAAAGAACGGCCAAAAGACGAGGAAGAGGAATAACGTTTCTGGTATGGAACATCGCGTGGCGCATTTAAGCTACGCTATGAAATAAATCGCCCATCCGGGAAGGATGGGCGATAAGATTTTAGTCACACTGAACTTTGATCGCCAGACCGCCGCGAGAGGTCTCACGGTATTTGGCGTTCATGTCTTTCCCCGTCTCGTACATGGTCTCAATCACCTTATCCAGCGAAACACGCGGTTCGCTGGTGCGACGCATCGCCATACGGGCGGCGTTGATCGCTTTCACCGAGGCGATAGCGTTACGCTCGATACAGGGAACCTGAACCTGTCCGGCGACCGGGTCGCAGGTCAGCCCCAGGTTGTGCTCCATGCCGATTTCCGCCGCCACGCAAACCTGCTCCGGGCTGGCGCCAAGCAGTTCAGCCAGTCCCGCCGCCGCCATCGAGCAGGCCACGCCGACTTCGCCCTGGCAGCCGACTTCGGCACCAGAAATCGAGGCGTTCATCTTGTACAGCGCGCCGATAGCGCCCGCCGCCATAAAGTAGCGGATGTAGATATCCGGGCTGGCAGGTTCGATAAAGTGATCGTAATAGGCCAGCACCGCAGGGACGATGCCGCACGCGCCGTTGGTTGGCGCCGTGACGACGCGGCCGCCAGCGGCGTTTTCTTCGTTAACCGCCAGGGCGAACATGTTCACCCAGTCGATGACATTCATCGGATCGGTAGAGAGCTTGTCGCTGGCGACCAGCATACGGCGCAGAGCTGAGGCGCGACGCGGTACGCGCAGCGGACCCGGCAGGACGCCTTCGGTATTCATTCCACGGTCGATGCAGGCCTGCATGGTCTGCCAGACGTTGGCGAAATACGCTTCAATATCTTCTTTGCTGTGCAGCGCCAGCTCGTTTTGCATCACCATGCCGGACAGCGACAGGCCGGTTTCTTTGCAGTAGCCCAGCATCTCCGTGGCCGATTTGAACGGATATGGAACGCGCTGCTCGCTGCTGCTGTCCTTGCCGAAATGCTCTTCGTCGACGATAAACCCGCCGCCGATTGAGTAGTAGGTTTTGCTGTAGACCACTTTATCGCCGACGAGGGCATGGATCTGCATGCCGTTCTCGTGCAGGGACAGGTTGTCGTTGTGAAAACGCATACCGTCGTTCAGCGGGAAATCGACTTCCCGACGACCGTGCGCCAGCAACAGTTTGCCGCGGGTTTCAACATCGCGAATAAACGCCGGGATAGCGTCGATATCAACGGTATCCGGCATGTTGCCCGCCAGACCCATGATAATCGCGATATCGGTATGGTGGCCTTTACCGGTTAAAGACAACGAACCGTAGACGTCAACGATCACTCGGGTGACGTCATCAATCAGTCCCTTTTCGACCAGGTCATCGACGAATTGCTTCCCGGCCTTCATCGGGCCTACAGTATGGGAAGATGAGGGACCAATCCCCACCTTAAACATGTCGAATATACTTATCACGCTGGCAACACTCCTGCAGGGTTACCGAAAGGTTCCGGTAACGATGTAATAACTGCGCATAGTGTAAGAGGGAACACTGCGGGCAGCTTAACTATTCACATGAATTAAACTAATGCCTTACCCCGATTTTACTAATGTCGGAGCATACACAGGCTTCGTCTGTGCCCACAGTATAGTTAAGGCTTCACGCCGATTTGTAACGCCAGTTCACGAATAATGCCTGCGGTCATTCCCCAGACAAAATAGTGCTGATACCAGGAGAGCCAGACCCGGTGCGCGTTGCCGCGTCGGTGAATATCCAGCGGGTGGTAACGCCCCAGTCTTAATGCTTCGGCAAGCGGCATTTCAAAGACGGCGGAGACTTCGTCAACGCTGGCGTGGTAGTGCAGATTGGGCGGGATAATGCCGACGACCGGCGTTACCTGGAAACCGGTAACGCTGTCGATGGGCGGTAATACACCTATCACCTCGACCACCGAGGGCGGAATAGCCACTTCTTCCTGCGCTTCGCGCAGCGCAGCGGCAATCAGCGACGCGTCGCTACTGTCGACAGCCCCTCCCGGAAACGCCACCTGGCCCGCGTGCTTGCGCAGCAGCGGCGAACGCTGGGTCAGCAACAGTCCCGGCTGCTCGCGCCGCACGATGGGGATCAGCACTGCCGCCTTGCGTTGATTCAGCGTGGCGCGCGCGGGTTGCGGGCGTAACAGCTGAAAACGGGAGATAAAATCATCAAAACTCAGGGCCAGGCTGTCCATCGGTTAACGCTCCAGTTGTTGCAGAATACGATTAACTTTATCAAAAGTTTCCTGATATTCCGCCTCTTCCTCGCTGTCGGCCACAATGCCGCCGCCCGCCGAGCAGTAAATCTGTCCGTCGGTCGCCGTCAGAGTACGGATAGTGATACTGGTGTCCATCGTCCCGCAGAAGCTTACATAGCCGATACTGCCGCACCAGGCGTTACGCCGCTGCGGTTCCAGCTCATCGATTATCTCCATGGCGCGGATCTTCGGCGCGCCAGTGATAGAGCCGCCGGGGAACGCAGCACGCAGCAGGTCGGTGGCACGCAACGACGCAGGCAACTGCGCGCTGATGGTGCTGACCAGATGATGCACGGCCGGAAAGGGTTCAACAACGAACAATTCCGGCACCCTGACGCTGCCAGGGACGGCCACACGGCCAATATCGTTACGCATTAAATCGACGATCATCAGGTTCTCTGCCCGGTCTTTGGCCGAGGTGCGCAGCTTCTCCGCCTGCTCTGCATCGCGCTGCGGGTCGGCGAGCCGGGGCAGGGTGCCCTTGATAGGCCGGGTCTGGATATGCCCTTGCGCAAGGTGGATAAACCGCTCCGGCGACAGGCTCAGGATCGCGCTGTCGGGCAGGCGAAGAAAGGCGCTGAATGGGGCGCGGTTAACACGGTTTAGCTGGCAAAACGCCTGCCACTCATCGCCGCAGTAGCTTGCCTGGAAACGCTGAGCAAGGTTGACCTGATAGCAGTCCCCGCTTTGCAGGTACGCCTGCACCTGGCGAAACTTCTCGCCGTATACCGCCCGCGACATGTTTGAACGCCAGGGTGAGGTCAGGGCAAAGTCATCACCGGTGGAGGTGTTCAGGTTTTCCAGCCATGTCAGGCGTTGTTGCGGGTCATCGTAACTTAGCAACGAGACCGTCTGGCGCGCGTTGTCGACAATCAACGCCCAGCGATAGATGCCGATAGCCATATCGGGTGCGGCGATGTCGGCGTGCGCGAGAGCAGGTAGCGTTTCAAAGCGGCGACCTAAATCATAGCCGAACAGCCCCAGCGCGCCGCCCTGAAACGGCAGACTGTCATGGGGGAACGGCTGAATGCCGCAGGCGTCCAGCGCCTGCTGTAACAGCTGCAGCGGGTCGTCCGTCGAGGCGCGGCTTGAGCCTGCGTCGTCTATCGTGGTGACCTCGCCGCAGGTGGTGAGCGTTATTGCCGGGTCGGCGACCAGAATATCGAAACGGTTGTGCGGATGCCGGGCGTTGCCGGAGTGCAGCAGCATCGCCCACGGTGTGGCGTGCAGCGGGGTAAAATAGTGTTCAGCGGCATCAGCGCGCCAGGGCAGTGTAATGACAGAAGGGGACAACATCGACCTCAATTTAGATAGTACCATCCTCTGGCGAACCCCGGGACGGCATGAAATAATAAGCGCCCACAATGTAGCAGGAGTTCACCATGTTTGCAGGTTTACCTTCACTGAGCCACGATCAGCAGCAAAAAGCGGTCGAGCGTATTCAGACGTTAATGACCCAGGGAATGAGCAGCGGCCAGGCGATCGCCCTTGTCGCAGAAGAGTTGCGCGCCAGCCATACCGGTGAGCGGATCGTGGCGCGCTTTGAGGACGAAGACGAGTAGTCTGCCTTAGACGGCAGCGATGATTTTGATCTCGACTTTGTATTGCGGCTTCATCAGGCCTGCCTGCACGGTGCAGCGCACCGGCGCATGACCGGCCACCACCCACGCATCCCAGGCGTTGTTCATGGCGGCGAAATCGCTTTTATCGGCGAGGAAAATGGTCGCATCGAGAATTCGGGTCTTGTCGCTGCCCTGTTTTTGCAACACCGCATCGATCTGCGCCAGCGTATTCGCCGTCTGTTCAAACGCATCCGCCTCCAGGTTTTCCGGCACGCCAGTGTAATAGAGTGTCTGGTTGTGGATGACTACATCAGACCAGCGGGCTTCAGCATCAATACGCGTAATCGTCATTTCAGTTTCCTTTGTGTTATTCCATCATTTCGTCGCAAGACTGCCATATTGTCCGGGCGCTGTCATCCGTTTGGCTGGCGTTTGCCTGGGCTCCCTGACATAATCCCCTGTGTAAAAACACAGGGGGCAGCGTGACAGACGATTTTGCAACAGACGGCCAGCTGGCGAAAGCGATACCGGGATTCAAGCCGCGCGAGCCGCAGCGTCAGATGGCGCGAGCGGTGACGGAGGCCATCGACGAAACCCGACCGCTGGTGGTTGAAGCTGGGACCGGTACCGGTAAAACCTACGCCTACCTGGCGCCTGCGCTGCGCGCCGGAAAGAAAGTGATTATCTCGACCGGGTCAAAGGCGCTGCAGGACCAGCTTTATAGCCGTGACCTGCCAACTGTCGCCCGGGCGCTGGATTTTCGCGGCAAAACGGCGCTGCTGAAAGGGCGCTCCAATTACTTGTGCCTTGAGCGTCTTGAGCAACAGGCGCTGGCGGGCGGCGACCTGCCGGTGCAAACCCTGAGCGATGTCATTTTGCTGCGCAGTTGGGCGACGCAAACGCTCGACGGCGATATCAGCACCTGCGCAAGCGTGGCGGAAGACTCTCAGGCCTGGCCGCTGGTGACCAGTACCAACGATAACTGCCTTGGCAGCGACTGCCCGCTTTATAAAGACTGCTTTGTCGTGAAAGCGCGTAAAAAAGCGATGGATGCCGATGTGGTGGTGGTCAACCATCACCTGTTTCTGGCCGACATGGTGGTCAAAGAGAGCGGTTTTGCTGAGCTTATCCCCGAAGCGGAAGTGATGATATTCGATGAAGCGCACCAGCTTCCGGATATCGCCAGCCAGTATTTCGGCCAGTCGCTCTCGAGCCGGCAGTTGCTCGATCTGGCCAAAGACATCACCATTTCCTACCGCACCGAATTAAAAGATACCCAGCAGTTGCAAAAATGCGCCGACCGTCTGGCGCAGGCCACCCAGGATTTTCGCCTGCAGCTTGGCGAGCCGGGGTATCGCGGCAACCTGCGCGAGCTGCTGGCCGACAGCGGCATCAGCCGGGCGCTGGTGCTGCTCGATGATGCGCTTGAGCTGTGCTATGACGTCGCCAAACTTTCGCTGGGCCGTTCCGCGCTGCTGGACGCCGCCTTTGAACGCGCCACGCTGTACCGCAGCCGTCTGAAGCGTCTGAAGGAGATTAACCAGCCGGGTTACAGCTACTGGTATGAATGCACCTCGCGTCACTTCACGTTGGCGCTGACGCCTCTGACGGTCGCCGACAAGTTCAAAGAGGTGATGGCGCAAAAGCCCGGTAGCTGGATTTTTACCTCCGCAACGCTCTCGGTAAATGACGATCTCCACCACTTTACGGCGCGTCTCGGTATCGACGAAGCGCAATCCCTGCTGCTGCCAAGCCCGTTTGACTATGCCCGGCAGGCGCTGTTGTGCGTACCGCGCAATCTTCCTTCGCCGAACCAGCCGGGGGCGGCGCGTCAACTGGCGGCGATGCTGCGCCCGATGATTGAGGCCAATAACGGCCGTTGCTTTATGCTGTGTACCTCGCACGCCATGATGCGCGATCTCGCCGAACAGTTTCGCGCAACGCTGACGCTGCCGGTACTGATGCAAGGAGAAACCAGCAAAGGGCAACTGCTGCGGCAGTTCGTCAGCGCGGGCAATGCGCTGCTGGTGGCGACCAGCAGTTTCTGGGAAGGGGTGGACGTACGCGGCGACGCGCTGTCGCTGGTGATTATCGACAAACTGCCGTTTACTTCGCCGGACGATCCGCTGCTTAAAGCGCGCATGGAGGACTGCCGTTTGCGCGGCGGCGATCCCTTTGACGAGGTCCAACTGCCGGATGCGGTGATCACCCTTAAGCAGGGCGTCGGGCGGCTAATCCGCGACGTCGACGATCGCGGCGTGCTGGTGATATGCGACAACCGACTGGTGATGCGTCCTTACGGCGCGGTGTTCCTCGCCAGCCTGCCGCCGACGCCGCGCACGCGCGACATCAGCCGGGCGGTGCGCTTCCTGGCGGTGCCATTGGCGCGGTAATCTGTGATGAACTGTGGTAAGATGCGCGCCATTTTGTTGATAAGCTATTGCGAGAGCGCAACATCCTATGCGAATCCTGGCTATTGATACCGCGACCGAGGCCTGCTCTGCGGCTCTGTGGAACGACGGTAACACTTCTGCTCATTTTGAGCTTTGCCCCCGTGAACACACCCAGCGCATTCTGCCCCTGGTTCAGGACATCCTGAGCGAGAGCGGCGTGATGCTGACGGAACTTAACGCGCTGGCCTTTGGCCGCGGCCCCGGCAGTTTTACCGGCGTGCGTATTGGTATCGGTATTGCCCAGGGGTTGGCGCTGGGCGCCAGCCTGCCAATGATCGGCGTATCGACGCTGATGACCATGGCGCAGGGCGCCTGGCGTAAAACGGGCGCAACCCGCGTACTGGCGGCGATTGATGCCCGTATGGGCGAAGTCTATTGGGCGGAGTACGTGCGTGATGAACAGGGCGTCTGGCAGGGTGAGGCCAGCGAGGCGGTACTGAAGCCAGAAGCAGTCAGCGAACGCTTAACACAGCTTACGGGCGAATGGGCGATGGTGGGCACTGGCTGGAAAGCCTGGCCTGACATGATACAGGGCGCAGCGGTAACGCTTATCGACGGCGAAGTCCTGTTGCCAGCGGCAGAAGACATGTTGCCTATCGCGGTTCACCTGCTGGCGGAAGGTAAGACGGTCGCTGTTGAGCTCGCTGAGCCGGTTTATTTACGTAATGAAGTCGCGTGGAAGAAACTTCCGGGCCGTGAATGAATCTTAGTGGATGAGGACTCAGCATTTTAGGAGCTGCATCATGGCGGGTAAAAATCAGTGGGGACGCTGGCTGCTGGCTGGCGTTATTGCCGCAGCGTTAAGCGGTTGTGTATCCGTACCGGATGCGATTAAAGGAACGAGCCCGACGCCGCAGCAGGATCTGGTGCGCGTTATGGCGGCGCCACAGCTGTATGTCGGCCAGGAAGCCCGCTTTGGCGGCAAGGTCGTGAATGTGCTGAATGAAAACGGCAAAACGCGGCTGGAAATTGCCACCGTACCGTTAGATGACGGCGCCCGCCCGGAACTGGGCGTTCCCTCCCGGGGACGCATTTATGCTGACATCGCCGGGTTCCTTGACCCGGTCGATTACCGCAATCAACTGGTGACCGTTGTCGGACCGATCACCGGAACGGTAAAAGGTAAAATTGGCGAATCGCCGTACACCTTTATGCTGATGCAGGTGACAGGTTACAAACGCTGGAATGTGACGCAGCAAGTGGTCATGCCACCGCAACCTGTCGACCCCTGGTACTGGGGACCGGGGCCGTACCCGCGCCGCTATGGCTACGGCGGCTGGGGATGGTATAACCCGGGACCTGCCACGGTACAGACCATTGTAACCGAATAAGTTGTTGTTCTTAGAGTGAAAAGAAACAGCGGCCCGTCCGCTGTTTCTTTATGAGTAACGTCATAAGAAAAATAAATAGTGACGCGCTTCGCAACCTGAAATTCGATTAATTAATAAACTGGTACGCTGAGTTAATATAATGTTAACGGCTTGTTTATTAACAGGGGTTGCGATGACGACGAATTCTCATTTCAGAGGTGATGCATTGAAGAAGGTTTGGCTTAAACGCTATCCCGCAGATGTCCCTGCGGAGATCAATCCCGACCGTTATCAATCCCTGGTAGACCTGTTCGAGCAAGCGGCGACGCGCTACGCCGATCAGCCCGCGTTTGTGAATATGGGCGAAGTGATGACATTCCGTAAGCTGGAGGAACGCAGCCGTGCGTTTTCCGCTTACCTCCAGCAGGGGCTCGGCCTGAATAAGGGCGACCGCGTGGCGTTGATGATGCCTAACCTGCTGCAATACCCGGTAGCGCTGTTCGGTATCCTGCGTGCCGGGATGATCGTGGTGAACGTTAACCCGCTGTACACGCCCCGCGAGCTGGAACATCAGCTTAACGACAGCGGCGCGGCGGCGATCGTCATCGTTTCCAACTTCGCTCACACGCTGGAAAAGGTCGTCGACAAAACACAGGTGAAACATGTGATCCTGACGCGGATGGGCGATCAGCTCTCTACCGCCAAAGGGACGCTGGTTAACTTTGTCGTCAAATACATCAAACGCCTGGTGCCGAAGTACCATCTGCCGGACGCTATCTCGTTTCGTAGCGCGCTGCATCACGGATACCGGATGCAGTACATCAAGCCGGAAGTGGTGTCTGAAGACCTGGCCTTCCTGCAGTATACCGGCGGCACTACCGGCGTTGCGAAGGGCGCGATGCTGACGCACCGCAATATGCTCGCCAATCTCGAACAGGTGCACGCCACTTATGGCCCGCTGTTCAGGCCGGGGAAAGAGCTGGTGGTCACCGCGCTGCCGCTTTATCACATTTTCGCCCTGACCATGAACTGCCTGCTGTTTATCGAACTGGGTGGGCAAAACCTACTTATTACCAACCCGCGCGATATTCCAGGGCTGGTGAAGGAGATGGCGAAGTATCCGTTTACCGCGATAACCGGGGTCAACACGCTGTTCAACGCGCTGTTAAACAATAAAGAGTTTCAGCAACTGGATTTCTCCACCCTGCGCCTGTCCGCTGGCGGCGGAATGCCGGTGCAGAATGTGGTGGCCGAGCGTTGGGTAAAGCTGACCGGGCGCTATCTGCTGGAAGGTTACGGCCTGACAGAGTGCTCGCCGCTAGTGAGCGTCAATCCGCATGATATTGATAATCACAGCGGCAGCATTGGCCTGCCGGTGCCGTCCACCGATGCAAAGCTGGTGGACGACGACGACAACGAGGTCGCGCCAGGTGAAGCCGGGGAGCTGTGCATACGCGGACCGCAGGTGATGCTGGGCTACTGGCAGCGGCCGGACGCCACCGCCGAAATAATCAAAGATGGCTGGCTGCATACCGGCGACATTGCCGTTGTCGATGAAGAAGGGTTCCTGCGCATTGTCGATCGCAAGAAAGATATGATTCTGGTCTCCGGCTTCAACGTCTACCCGAATGAAATCGAAGATGTGGTCATGCAGCATCCTGGAGTACAGGAAGTGGCGGCAGTCGGTGTACCTTCCGGCAGCAGCGGTGAAGCGGTTAAAATTTTTGTGGTGAAAAAGGACGCGTCCCTCAACGAGGAGGCGCTGATCACCTTCTGCCGCCGCCAGTTGACCGGCTATAAGGTGCCGAAACTGGTCGAGTTTCGCAGCGAACTGCCGAAATCCAACGTCGGCAAAATTTTGCGACGAGAACTTCGTGACGAAGCGCGTGCTAAAGTGGAAAATAAAGCCTGAGCTACGTGTAAGTCGCCCGAAGACGCCGGCTAAGCCGGCGTTTTTTATGGGCGCAAACCATAGAGAAAGCAGATTGAACTACCAAATGATAACTCAGGACGATGCGTTAAAAGCCGCCTGTGACGCCGCGCGCAACGTGCCTGCCATTGCGCTGGATACCGAATTTGTTCGCACCCGTACCTATTATCCGCAGCTTGGCCTGATTCAGATGTATGACGGCGAAAACGTTGTGCTCATTGACCCGCTGAGTATTACCGACTGGACGCCGTTTCGCGACCTGCTGCTGGACAGCGCGGTGACCAAGTACCTGCACGCGGGCAGTGAAGACCTGGAAGTGTTCCTTAATGCTTTCGGCGTACTGCCTGAACCGCTGATTGATACGCAAATCCTGGCCGCGTTTTGCGGCCGCCCGATGTCATGGGGATTTGCCTCGATGGTGGAGGAGTACACCGGGATTGCGCTGGATAAAAGCGAGTCACGTACCGACTGGCTGGCGCGTCCGCTCACCGAGCGGCAGTGCGATTACGCCGCCGCCGATGTCTGGTACCTGCTGCCTATCGCCCAGAAGCTGATGGCGGAAACGCAGAGCAGCGGCTGGCTTCCTGCCGCGCTGGATGAGTGCCGTCTGATGCAGCAGCGCCGACGCGAGGTGGTGTCGCCGTCCGAGGCCTGGCGCGATATCTCCAACGCCTGGCAACTGCGCACGCGCCAGCTTGCCTGTCTGCAACTGCTTGCCGACTGGCGACTGCGTAAAGCGCGTGAGCGCGATTTGGCGGTCAACTTCGTGGTGCGTGAAGAGCATCTGTGGAGCGTCGCACGTTATATGCCGGGCAGTATGGGCGAGCTGGACAGCCTCGGGCTTTCCGGTAGTGAAATTCGTTTCCACGGCAAGACGTTGCTGGGGCTGGTCAGCACCGCGCAGGCGCTACCGGAAGAGGCGCTGCCAGCGCCTCTGCTGAACCTGATGGATATGCCGGGATACCGCAAAGTTTTTAAAGAGATTAAAACGCTGGTGCAGGATGTCAGTAAAGAGAAGGGCGTCAGCGCGGAGCTGTTGGCCTCGCGTCGTCAAATCAACCAGTTGTTGAATGCGCACTGGGGCCTTAAGGCGCCAAACGGCGTACCGGAAATGCTGGCGGGATGGCGAGGTGAAATGATGGCCGGGAGGCTTAATACGCTGCTGAAAGCGTACCCGCGTCAGAGCGAGTGAGGAAGCCGGGCGGGGTAAAGCCTGCCCGGCTGACAACAGGAAAAGACGTTTTACGTTCTCGACTCTTCCGCTTCAGGAAGCGTCACGTTGAGCTCCAGAATGGAGATGTCGCCGTCTTTTTGCTCCAACTGCACGGTGACCATTTCCGGGTCGATCTGCACGTATTTACAAATCACCTCCAGAATGTCCTTGCGAAGCTGCGGCAAATAGTGCGGCTCCGCATCGCTGCGGCGACGCTCAGCCACGATAATTTGCAGACGCTCTTTAGCGATGTTGGCGGTGTTCTTTTTTCGTGAGAGAAAAAAGTCGAGTAATGCCATAATTTATCCTCCGAACAGGCGTTTGAGGAAACCTTTCTTCTCTTCTTCGATGAAGCGGAAAGGACGTTCTTCTCCCAGCAGACGTTCAACCGTATCTGCATAGGCTTTGCCTGCGTCAGATATGGTATCCAGAATAACGGGTTCACCCTGGTTAGAGGCGCGCAGAACAGATTGATCTTCCGGGATCACGCCAACCAGTTTAATGCGCAGAATTTCCAGCACATCTTCCATGCTCAGCATATCGCCGTTGTTCACCCGGCTCGGGTTGTAACGGGTCAGCAGCAAGTGTTCTCTAATCGCATCGTCACCGTTTTCGGCGCGGCGGGATTTCGATGCCAGAATGCCGAGGATACGGTCAGAGTCGCGCACGGAAGAGACTTCCGGGTTGGTGGTGATAATGGCTTCATCGGCGAAATAGAGCGCCATCAGCGCACCGGTTTCGATACCGGCCGGTGAGTCGCACACGATGAAGTCAAAATCCATTTTCTTGAGTTCATCAAGCACTTTCTCCACACCTTCACGGGTCAGCGCATCTTTGTCGCGCGTCTGCGATGCCGGGAGGATAAAGAGATTTTCAGTACGTTTGTCTTTAATCAGTGCCTGATTAAGCGTGGCATCACCCTGGATGACGTTAACGAAGTCATACACGACACGGCGCTCGCAACCCATGATCAGGTCAAGGTTACGCAGGCCAATATCAAAATCGATAACGACAGTTTTCTTTCCCTTCTGGGCCAAACCAGTAGCGATGGCCGCGCTGGAGGTGGTCTTGCCAACGCCCCCTTTACCCGAAGTAACTACAATAATGCGTGCCATAGAAATTCCTTGTTAAAAAGGGATTAGTTTAACGGTTCAATTGTCAAAGCGGTGGCGTCCAGACGCAGACGGGTCGCTTTGCCATAAAATTCGGCCGGGATTTTATCGCTCAGCCAGTATTCCCCTGCGATGGACACCAGTTCCGCTGCAAGGTGAGTACAAAATATTTGTGCGTCTCTGTCGCCACT
Source organism: Pluralibacter sp. (assembly GCF_019237635.1). Taxonomy (GTDB): domain Bacteria; phylum Pseudomonadota; class Gammaproteobacteria; order Enterobacterales; family Enterobacteriaceae; genus Enterobacter_B. The sequence continues at coordinate 4,607 of NZ_JAFAGS010000106.1, read as the reverse complement.
GGCGCCAGCAAGCGCGCGTCCCCGCATCATGCCGTAAACGTGAATATTGCCGTCAGCGATAAGTTCTGCACCGGCGCTGACGTGACTTGTCACAATCAGATCACAGTGTGGTGCATAAATGCGCTGACCGGAACGAACCGGCATATCAATCAATCGCGTTTTTGTGACCGGGGTAGCAATTGGGGCAGGAGTCGGAGGTGCTGGCGGAGCCGAACGGGCAATTTTTTCTTTCCCTTCAGTTAATAAGGGAATACCCGCACTGTCTATTTCCGCTTTTAATTGCGGATTTTTACAGCCGCTGACGCCCATAATGCGCAGGCCCGTTGCGGTAATAGCTTGCTGTAACGGTTGCCAGCTCACGGCATCGACAAGACTGCTGATATTCACCACCACAGGGGCGTGGCGTAGGAAAGCCGGTGCCTGGGCGATTTTGTCTTCTAACGCCTGACGAATAACCTCGGGTTTTGCCTCATGCAAATGAACCACTGATAAGGTAAAGCTACTGCCTTTAAGTTCGATTGGCGTATATGACATCCTGGCCTTACTCAATTTATTCTCTATCGCCCGCCGATATGCGGTGATATTCCGAAGACTATCAGGCATGTTATAGTCACAAATATACAGAGGCAAGTAACCACGGACTAATTCAGAGTAAAAGTATGTTTTGTGTGATCTACCGGAGTACCAAACGCGACCAGACCTATCTGTATGTCGAAAAAAAAGACGATTTTTCGCGCGTACCTGAAGAATTAATGCAGGGGTTCGGTCAGCCGAAGCTGGCGATGATCCTGCCGCTTGATGGCCGCAAAAAGCTGGTCAATGCCAGTCTTGATAAAGTGAAGCAGGCGCTGGCCGATCAGGGCTACTATCTGCAGCTTCCGCCTCCGCCGGAAAACCTGCTGAAGCAATATCTGGCGGAGAACGGGAAAAAATAACGTTCGATTAGGGGGCATTATGTATCAGCATCATAACTGGCAGGGAGCGCTGCTGGATTACCCGGTCAGCAAAGTGGTTTGTGTGGGCAGCAACTACGCTAAGCACATTCAGGAGATGGGAAGCGCCGTGCCGGATGAGCCGGTGTTGTTTATCAAACCTGAAACGGCATTGTGCGATATTCGCCAGCCGCTGGTGCTGCCGCAGGGGCTGGGCTCGGTACATCATGAGGTGGAGTTGGCGATACTGATTGGCAGCACGTTACGTCAGGCGACCGAAGAGCATGTGCGCAAAGCGATTGCCGGTTACGGCGTGGCGCTCGATCTCACGCTGCGTGACATCCAGGGCAAGATGAAAAAGGCTGGTCAGCCGTGGGAAAAGGCGAAAGGTTTTGACTACTCGTGTCCGATTTCCGGCTTTATTCCTGCCGCCGAGTTTCAGGGCGATCCGCAGAACACCCCGCTATCGCTAAAAATCAATGGCGATATGCGCCAGCAGGGCTCTACGGCGGATATGATCCACAAAATCGTGCCCCTTATCGCCTATATGAGCCGTTTCTTCACCCTGAAGAGCGGTGACGTTATCCTGACCGGGACGCCGGAAGGCGTCGGCCCGCTGCACAGCGGCGATGAGCTGGAGGTCAGCTTCAACGGCCACTCGCTGACCACCCGCGTGCTGTAACGACGAATTGCCGCCTGAGAAAGGCGGCAAAACTTGCATCCGCAGGCCAGACTGGTTATAAGGTGCACCCTGGTTTTTAATGGCGGATATCCTGATGAGCGACACACCTTTCTGGCAGCGTAAAACGCTTGAGCAAATGACTGACGCCGAGTGGGAGTCGTTGTGCGATGGCTGCGGACAGTGCTGCCTGCACAAGCTGATGGATGACGATACCGATGAAATCTATTTCACCAACGTCGCCTGCCGCCAACTGAACATTAAAACCTGCCAGTGCCGCAACTATGAACGCCGCTTCGAGTACGAGCCGGACTGCATCAAGCTTACCCGCGACAACCTGCCTACCTTCGAGTGGCTGCCGCATACCTGCGCCTATCGACTGCTGGCGGAGGGGAAACCGCTGCCCGCCTGGCACCCGCTGCTTACCGGGTCAAAAGCGGCGATGCACGGCGAACGGATCTCAGTGCGCCATATCGCGGTAAAAGAGTCCGAAGTCAGAGACTGGCAGGATCATATTTTAAATAAACCGGACTGGGCGCGTTAATCATCGCGTTGAATTGCCGGTGCATGAAATAATAAAGGCTCCCGCAGGAGCCTTTATTATTTTGTCGTTTATTTAACGCCCAAAGAGATCGCGTTTTTTCGGCTTGAACGGCTGAGCAAGCAATACCAGCACCGCGACAATCAGATAAGCGGCAAAAATACCCACCAGCCACTGCGGCATTTCCAGCGTGAGGAATTCCCACTGGCGCACAGAACAGTCACCGCTGGCTAAAAACACCTGCGGCAGCCATTTGTCGAGCGGCAGCCAGCTCGGGAAACGCGCGGCGAAATCACAGGTCATAAACGGGGAAGGGTGGAGCTGGATCATAGTGTGTTCCCATGCCAGCTGCAGCCCGCGCCAGGCGCTGTAAATCCAGATAAGGATCGCGGCATAGCGCAGCGGAGATTTTGGCGCAATCGCCCCAACCAGTCCGGCGCCCAACACGCCAAACAGCGCGCAGCGCTCATAGATGCATAACACACAGGGTTTCAGCAGCATGACATGCTGGAACCAGAGTGCCACCGCCTCCAGCGCAAGAGCGGTAAACGCCATCAGTAACCACGCTCCGCGACCTCTGGAGCACTGGTTTAAGAATCGCAACATAATCATTTCCCGGAACATGCTAAGACAAGGCAGTGTAAACGAAAACCATAGCAGCGCCACTACCCAGGGTGAAAATATTATGCCTGCGTATAATTTTCACCCGGTGATAACCACCGGGTGCCAATTTTGCAACGTTTAATGGGCTGCCAGCGGGGTACTGACGATCACGCCATGGGCTGTCAGCCAGTCGGTGGCGGGGATCAGCGTAAACTCGACGCACAGCAACCCAACCAGCGTCAGCACCAGCGTATACGGCAGCGCCATCCAGACCATACGCCCGTACGACAGACGGATAAGCGGCGCCAGCGCGGAGGTGAGTAAGAACAGAAACGCCGCCTGGCCGTTCGGCGTCGCCACCGATGGCAGGTTTGTCCCGGTATTAATCGCCACTGCCAGCATCTCAAACTGCGACAAGGAGATTGCGCCGTTTTCCAGCGCCGTTTTGGCCTCGTTGATGTACACCGTTCCGACGAAGACGTTATCGGAAATTGACGAGAGCAGGCCGTTGAACAGGTAAAACAGCGACAGCTGCGCATGCGGCGAGGCTTGCAGCACAAAGTCAATGACCGGCGCAAACAGCTGCTGCTCGATAATCACCGCGACGATGGCGAAGAACACGGTCAGCAAAGCCGTAAAGGGCAGCGCTTCGGTAAAGGCTTTACCGATGGCGTGCTCATCGGTCACGCCGGTGAGCGATGTGGCAAGGATAATCACCGACAGGCCGATAAGCCCCACTTCGGCAAGATGGAGGGCCAGCGCGACGATAAGCCAAACGCCGATCACGCCCTGCACCGCCAGACGCAGGACCTCCTGACGGCTGCGCTGCTGGCGGCTGCGGGTGTCAAAATCCTCTAGTACCGCGCGCACACTCTCCGGCAGCGGCTCCCCGTAGCCGAACACTTTGAACTTCTCGACCAGCAGGCAGGTCAGCAGGCCGCAGACAAATACCGGCAGGGTAACGGGCATCATGCGCAGGAAAAACTCGCCGAAATGCCATCCCGCCGTTTTGGCGATGATCAGGTTTTGCGGCTCGCCGACCATCGTCATCACGCCGCCCAGCGCGGTGCCTACCCCGGCATGCATCATCAGGCTGCGCAAAAAGGCGCGGAATTTCTCCAGCACTTCGCGGTAGTGCTTATCGATATGGCTGTCGTCCTGCAGGTCGCTATCGTCAGGGCGCGCCGAGGCCGCACGGTGGTAAATACCGTAAAAACCGACGGCGACGCTGATGATGACGGCGACCACCGTCAGGGCATCCAGGAACGCGGATAAGAAGGCGGCAGCGAGGCAAAACGACATCGACAGCAGCATCTTGCTGCGGATAGTCAGCAGCAGGCGGGTAAAGATGAACAGCAGGAGCTGTTTCATAAAGTAAATCCCGGCCACCATGAAGATCAGCAGCAGCAGGACTTCCAGGTTATTGGCAATCTCTTCACGCACATGCCCGGCGCTGGTCATACCGATAAGCACCGCCTCGATAGCCAGCAGGCCGCCAGGAAGCAGCGGGTAGCACTTGAGCGCCATCGCTAACGTAAAAATGAACTCAATCACCAGCAGCCACCCAGCGGTAAAGGGGCTGAAGGCGAAAACGACCGGATTGATGATTAAGAAGAGCAGTAATGCCAGTTTGTACCAGTCCGGTGACTGGCCGAGAAAATTGCGCCACAGCGCACGAGAGTAAGACATTTCCATGACAGTATTCCGATCCCGTCGGCGGTATAACAAACGTTCCTGATAAATGAGCGTGTAAGTATCAGGCCTGAACCTTTCAGGATCAACCCAAGAAAGTGGAATAACAAATTTGGTAAAATGAAACGGCGATCCCTTTTTAATTAACGTTGCGTGCTAT
>NZ_JAFAGS010000022.1 GCF_019237635.1 Pluralibacter sp. | reverse complement strand
GGGGGGATTGACTCGCTGCGCTCGCCCTGCGGGCAGCCCGTCCGCAAGCGTCCGGTCTGTCCAACTGGCTGTCGCCAGTTGTCGAACCCCGGTCGGGGCTTCTCATCCCCCCAGGGTGTGCAACATGCGAAAAAAAAGCTCGTACTTGCGTACGAGCTCTTCTTCAAATATGGCGGTGAGGGGGGGATTCGAACCCCCGATACGTTGCCGTATACACACTTTCCAGGCGTGCTCCTTCAGCCACTCGGACACCTCACCATATTGTATTGCTGCCGTCCTCTTGGGGGGCAACGGGGCGCTACTATAGGGAGTTGCACGAAAACGGTCAAGCATATTTTCAGCTTTCCGTATCATTCGGTTAAGCAATAATCATTCCCTGCCCGAATCGCCGGGCAGGGTGATGAATTAACGCTGGGAATCGAGCGTTTCGTTGTGTTTAACCACGTCCTGCGCTTTGCTGTAGCTTTCAATCAGCAACTGATAGGCCGGGAAAATCTGGGTATAGACCGCAGCCCACTCGGCGGCGTCTTCACGGTTCCAGGTCCCTTGCAGCTCAGAGGCGACGGCGGCGGTATCCATTGGCACTACGCCTGCCTGAACCACCCTCGCCAGGGTAATTTCCTGCGCCATTTTGCTGTAAGTGCCGGAGGCATCAATCACCGCAAAGACCTTATAACCGTCCGCCACCGCGCTGATGGAGGGGAATGCCATGCAGACGCTGGTGATGGTACCGGCGATAATCAGCGTTTTACGTCCTGTGGCGTTAACTGCTGCCACAAACTCCGGGTTATCCCAGGCGTTGATCTCGCCTTTACGTGCGACATACTGGGCATGCGGCGCGTTCGCATGAATCTCAGGGATCAGCGGACCGTTCGGCCCCTGCGGCACTGAAGCGGTAGTGATAACCGGCATCCCGGCAAGCGTTGCCATTTTCGCCAGCGCCGCCGCCCGGGCGCGCAGTTCAGGCATTGGCATATCTCCGACGGTTTGAAACAGACCGCTCTGGTGGTCGATAAGCAGCATCGCGGCGTCATTCACATCAATCACCGGACGAGCACCGTTAAAGTTGGCTGGATTAGACATCATGTTCTCCTGTTGAGTATCAGATCTGACCGAATCGGCCGGAATTGAAATCGCGAATGGCTTCTGCGATTTCGGTTTTGCTATTCATGACAAAGGGGCCATAGCCCACAATGGGTTCATTTAACGGTTCGCCTGCAAGCAGCAGAACGCTGGCATCAGCGCTGGCCTGCAGATGCAGCGTTTCCCCGTGTTGGCTGAGGACGACAAGCTGCGCCTCATTGGCCGTCGTCATACCGTTCACCACGACGCTCCCTTCCATCACCACCAGCGCGGAGCTCCACCCCTCCGGTAGCGCCAGAGAGACGTCACGGCCCTGCGTCAGGCGCATGTCCCAGACGTTCATCGGCGACCAGGTCTGCGCCGGGCCGCGGATGTCGCCATACTGCCCGGCGATAACCCGCAGTACGCCGCTGTTATCCGGCAGCTCAATGCGTGGGATGCTGGCATTGGTAATGCTCTGGTAGCCTGGCGTCGCCATCTTGTCTTTGGCGGGCAGGTTGACCCACAGCTGTATCATCTTCAGTTCGCCGCCATGACGAGCGAAGTTCGCGGAATGGAACTCTTCATGCAGGATCCCGGCGCCTGCGGTCATCCACTGCACGCCGCCAGGCCCTATCACGCCGCCTTTACCGGTCGAGTCCCGGTGTTCAACTTCGCCCGCATAGACCAGGGTGACGGTTTCAAAGCCGCGATGCGGGTGTTCGCCAACGCCGCGCTTTACGCCATCGGCCGGAAAAGTGTGCGGACCGGCATAGTCCAGCAGCAGAAAAGGGCTGAGCTGTTCGCCATGCGTTTGGTAAGAAAACAGTGAGCGAACCGGAAAACCGTCGCCGACCCAGTGCGGACGGGGAGCGGTATAGACGCCAGTCATCTGTTTCATGGGTTTCTCCTGCGTTGTTAACGTCGATGTGAATTAGCTTATATTCAGATCTAATTTGTGAGTAGATAGTGAAAATGACATACACTGTCCTAAAAATAGGACGATGAGGTGACGATGCAGGATCTCAATGACTTCGCGTGGTTTGTGCAGGTGGTGGATCACGGGGGTTTTGCCGCCGCGGGGAGGGCGCTCGACTTACCCAAGTCCCGGTTGAGTCGCCGCATTGCGCAGCTCGAAGAGCGACTGGGCGTGCGGTTAATCCAGCGCACGACCCGACAGTTTAGCGTGACGGAAGTTGGGCAGACGTTTTATCAGCACTGTAAGGCAATGATGGTCGAAGCCGATGCGGCTCAGGAGGCTATCGCGGCGTTACAGGCGGAACCGAGAGGTACAGTGAAGCTCACCTGTCCGGTAACGCTGCTGCACGTGCATGTAGGCGCAATGCTGGCTAAGTTTCTTGTGCAGTATCCGGGAGTAAACCTACAGCTTGAGGCGACAAACCGTCGGGTGGATGTCGTCGCGGAAGGGGTAGATATCGCCATTCGCGTGCGTCCGCGCCCATTTGACGACAGCGACCTTGTGATGCGCGTACTTGCCGATCGCGCGCATTGCCTGGTCGCCAGCCCGTCGCTCATTACCGCAATGGGGGAGCCTGCTTCCCCAGCGGAGCTCAGCCGGTGGCCCGGGCTCAGTATGGCGGCGGGAAAACACCTTCATCAGTGGGCGCTAAACGGACCCGATGGCGCGCGTGCGGAGGTGCATTTTACCCCACGCCTGGTGACGACGGATATGCTGGCGCTGCGCGAAGCGGCGGTAGCGGGTATCGGCATTGTGCAGTTACCGCTATTAATGGTGCGTGAACAGCTGGCCTGCGGGGCATTGCAGGCGGTACTCAAAGCCTGGGAGCCAAGACGTGAGGTTATCCATGTGGTTTATCCCTCGCGTCGTGGATTATTACCCGCAGTCAGGGCGCTGGTGGATTTTCTAACGCAGGAGTATCAGAAGATGGTAGAGGAGTAGGATGACATGAGTTGGCTACGTTTGTTTGACAATATCCAGTGAAGGCGCCGGACCCTTATTCTCAAGCCAGTGTTATCGCCAGTTGTCGAACCCCGGTCGGGGCTTCTCACCACCTCCAGGGTGTGCAACATGCGAAAAAAAAGCTCGCACTTGCGTACGAGCTCTTCTTCAAATATGGCGGTGAGGGGGGGATTGACTCGCTGCGCTCGCCCTGCGGGCAGCCCGTCCGCAAGCGTCCGGTCTGTCCAACTGGCTGTCGCCAGTTGTCGAACCCCGGTCGGGGCTTCTCATCCCCTCCAGGGGGTGCAACATGCGAAAAAAAAGCGCGTACTTTCGTACGAGCTCTTCTTCAAATATGGCGGTGAGGGGGGGATTGACTCGCTGCGCTCGCCCTGCGGGCAGCCCGCTCACTGCGTTCCCGGTCTGTCCAACTGGCGGTCGCCAGTTGTCGAACCCCGGTCAGGGCTTCTCACCCCCTCCAGGGTGTGCAACATGCGAAAAAAAAGCTCGCACTTGCGTACGAGCTCTTCTTCAAATATGGCGGTGAGGGGGGGATTCGAACCCCCGATACGTTGCCGTATACACACTTTCCAGGCGTGCTCCTTCAGCCACTCGGACACCTCACCATATTGTCTTCCCAGCGCTGCTGGGACGGGCGCTAATGTAGGGAAAAGCATACCTGACGTCAATCAACTTTTTAAAAAAATCGTGTATTTAGCCAAACTTCAGCCAGGTTGATTTCGTATTAACCACTATTCGATTTATTTATCAGCAGGGGGTTAAACAAGGATCTGTCACGGAAATTTGTTATCCTCGTAGCCTGAGGAAAAATAACCGGTAAATCGTTGCGCAGACAAACAGATAACGAAAATGCGCAACAAAAAAGGAGCAACAATGGACATCATCTTTTACCACCCGACGTTTGATACGCCGTACTGGGTTTCTGCACTGGAGAAACAACTCCCCGGCGCCCGCGTTCGGGAATGGAAACAGGGCGACAATGAACATGCGGATTACGCGCTGGTCTGGCACCCGCCTGTCGAAATGCTGCAAGGACGTACCCTGAAAGCGGTATTTGCCCTGGGCGCCGGGGTGGATTCTATTCTCAGTAAACTGAAAGCGCATCCGGAGATGTTACCGCTCTCAGTCCCGTTATTTCGCCTTGAGGATACGGGAATGGGGCTGCAGATGCAGGAATATGCGGTCAGCCAGGTACTGCACTGGTTCCGCCGCTTTGACGATTACCAGATCCTGAAAAGCGAATCCCGCTGGCAGCCGTTGCCGGAATATCACCGTGACAGCTTCACCATTGGCATCATGGGGGCTGGGGTGCTCGGCAGTCAGGTGGCGGAGAGCCTGCTGGCCTGGGGCTTCCCGGTGCGTGTCTGGAGCCGTAGCCGCAAAACGTGGCCTGATGTTCGCAGCTTCGCAGGCGACGCTGAACTCAGCGAATTTTTGAGCGAGACGCGCGTACTGATTAACCTGTTACCCAATACGGCTGAGACCGTCGGTATTATTAATCAGTCGCTGTTGACGCAACTGCAAAATGACAGCTATGTGCTGAACCTTGCTCGCGGCGTGCACGTTATTGAAGATGACCTGCTGCAGGCGCTGGATAGCGGCAAGGTAAAAGGTGCGATGCTTGATGTCTTCAACCGCGAACCTTTACCTGCGGTGAGCCCATTGTGGCGCCATCCACGTGTCGCGATGACGCCGCATATTGCTGCAGTAACGCGGCCTGCAGAGGCGATTCGTTATATAGCAGAAACCATCGGTCAGCTCGAGCGCGGTGAAACACCGGGCGGGCAGGTTGACCGACAACGTGGTTACTAACGGCAGGCCTCCTGCATTGGCCGGGTTTTCGTTAAAATGGCGGTGCAATCCTGCTATGCTTGGCAAATACGAGAGAGGAGAATCTGATGTATCCCGTTGACCTGCATATGCACACTGTTGCCAGTACCCATGCTTACAGCACGCTCCATGACTATATTGCTGAGGCGAAACGTAAGGGCATCAAGCTTTTTGCCATCACCGATCACGGGCCTGATATGGCGGATGCGCCGCACTACTGGCATTTCGTTAATATGCGAATTTGGCCGCGTATAGTGGACGGTGTCGGGATCCTGCGCGGGATCGAAGCCAATATCAAAAATACGCAGGGCGAGATTGATTGCTCGGGACCGATGCTGACGTCACTCGATCTGATCATCGCAGGCTTCCATGAGCCGGTGTTTCCTCCGCAGGATAAAGCCACTCATACGGAGGCCATGATCGCCACGATGGCCAGCGGCAACGTGCATATTATCAGCCACCCCGGAAACCCGAAGTTCCCTGTCGATATCCAGGCTATCACCGAAGCGGCAGCGAAGTACCAGGTCGCGCTGGAGATCAATAACTCCTCCTTTCTCTCGTCGCGTATTGGTAGCGATGATAACTGCCGTGCGATCGCCGCCGCGGTACGTGATGCGGGCGGCTGGGTGGCGTTGGGCTCTGACTCTCATACGGCGTTTACGTTAGGCGAATTTGCTGAATGTCGCAGGATCCTCGACGCGGTCGATTTTCCACAGGAGCGGATCCTCAACGTCACGCCGCGTCGTCTGCTGAGCTTTCTCGAATCGCGCGGCATGAAGCCCATTGTGGAATTTGCTGAACTTTAATTGTCTGAATGGAATAACTGAATGAACGAGTTTTCAATCCTCTGCCGCGTGCTGGGTTCCCTGTACTATCGTCAGCCGCAGGATCCTCTGCTGGTGCCGCTACTGACGCTGATTCGTGAAGGGAAGCTGGCGGCGAGCTGGCCTCTGGAACAGGATGAGCTGTTGGGACGTCTGCAAAAAAGTTGCGATGTGCCGCTGCTTGCCGCCGATTACAATGCGTTGTTTGTCGGCGCTGAGTGCCGTGTGGCGCCGTATCGCAGCGTGTGGGTTGAAGGCGCCACGGAGTCTGATGTGCGTAGTTTCCTCTCCTCTCGCGGGATGCCGCTGAGCGATGCGCCAGCCGATCATATCGGCACACTGTTGCTGGCCGCTTCCTGGCTTGAAGATAATGCGGCAGAAGATGAAACAGAAGCGCTGGAGACGCTGTTTGCAAACTATTTATTACCCTGGTGCGATACGTTTTTGGGTAAGGTTGAAGCGCATGCGACAACGCCATTCTGGCGCACAATGGCACCGCTGACGCGCGATGCGATTGCGGCAATGTGGGAAGAGTTGCAGGAAGAGTCTGATGAGTAATGTGATTTAAATCACTAAATATATGCAACGAAAGTTTTTTACTTGCATTTATTGTGCCGTAGATCTCATTTGAGTAGCGCGCATCTGCTATGATGTGCGCCATGAACTTACTTCTCTCTCTCGCATTAACGACAGGCATTCTTTCCGGTATTTGGGGATGGGTTGCTGTTTCTCTCGGCCTGCTCAGTTGGGCGGGTTTTCTGGGCTGCACGGCCTACTTTGCCTGTCCGCAAGGTGGGTTAAAAGGGCTGGCGATAGCCTCCAGTACAGTAATGAGCGGTGTCGTATGGGCGCTGATTATCATCCATGGCAGCGCGCTGGCGCCGCACCTTGAGATCCTGGGTTATGCGATGACCGGCCTCGTTGCCTTCCTGATGTGCGTGCAGGCAAAGCAGGTGTTGCTCTCGTTTGTTCCTGGTACGTTTATTGGCGCATGCGCAACTTTTGCCGGGCAGGGTGAGTGGAAACTCGTTGTCCCTTCATTGGCTCTGGGGTTGGTATTCGGTTATGCCATGAAAAATAGCGGTCTGTGGCTGGCGAGTCGAAAATGTGCCAGACAGCGTCAGGTTGCAGAGGAAGCGATTGATCGGTGAGTGACGAAAACGGCCTGAACGCTGGGAGATATTTCTTTCCTGAAAACAATAAACCAAATACTGCGTAGCGGTTGTCTTTTTGCCTTGAACAGTTCTGCCGTATCGGTTTCTCATTATTTCGAATAATCTTATAGTAGTTTACCTCCAATCTTTTTCAATATAACTACAACTTCCTCTTTGTAGTGAAGTTGTCCTTTCAATAAATGTCATTCGAAATCAACATGATTGATATTCATTCATCTCATGATTCCCTCGTAAATTAATACTTTTTAATTAATGGTCAGGATAAATCCAATTTTTGTATGAGTTCCTTGAAACAATCGAGGAATATCCTATCAACATGTTTACAACATTGGAGGGCTGGGTTTGTTAACAAAAAGTCCGTTTAATATTCATATGGGATGTCAGTATGACTGAATACGTTAAACGATAACGATTTTTGAACCTCGGATTTGTCATGAGATCGATTTTTGAATGCTTGTGACCTTTTTGTGGTATTTGGTTATCATGCCATTTGTTATCGTTGTTAATTGAGATGCAAGCTGTTTCTCTTTCATTTTTTGAACGGGGTGGGTTACGTTTAATTGATTTATAACTACCCTCCTGAATATTAACGGTGCCATTCAGAAAAATAATAACCCCTAACACGTTATTTTTTGAAGTGTTTATAAGTATTCTTGTCTGTTTATTATTTCTTCAACTTCGCGCACCATGCGCGCAAGTATTCGCTATGAGTTTGTTGGTCAGTATGTCAAGTAAGGTTCATTTTTCACATCAACAACGCAGCAATAAATAATATTAAGCGAGAATTCATTATGAAAATGAAAAAACTTGCCATCATTATCGCTCTGGCCTTCCTGTACTCCGCAGCTGGCGCTTACGCCGCTGGCGGAGGCAGTGGAGGCGGAAATCATCAGGGCGGAGGCAACGGTAGCAGTCACGGTAGTCAGGGCCAGGGTCAGGGTAATCATGGCGACGGCCAGGGTCAGGGCGGCAATGGCGGTAGCGGCGGTAGCGGCGGCAGCGGCGGCAGCGGAGGTAATGGCGGCAGCGGCGGCAGCGGTGGTAGCGGCGGCAGCGGCGGCAGCGGCGGTAATGGCGGCAGCGGCGGCAGCGGCGGTAATGGCGGCAGCGGCGGCAGCGGC
>NZ_JAFAGS010000085.1 GCF_019237635.1 Pluralibacter sp. | reverse complement strand
CGTAGGTGAGGTTCGCGTTCACCGGGTGACCCCTGCCCATAACGCACCCTCCGGAGAGCATGATGCTCCCCGCCAGGCGCCGCAGCACCAGTACCAGCCGCCTTATGAGCGTCAGGTACAGCAGCCAGCGCGTCCTCCTCATGAGGAACCTGCGCAACGCCAGGCGCCGGTACAGTCTGCGCCTGCGCAGCAGCCGGTGCCTCAGCCGCCTCAGCATGCGCCAGCGCAACCTGCCGCGCCGCAGCCGCAGTATCAACAGCCGACGGTGCAGCAGCCATCCACTCAGCCGCAGCCGGTGCAACAACAGCCTGTCGCCGCCCAGCCTGCCGTTTCGCAACAGCCTGTTGCTCAACCGCAGTCGGTCGCGCCAGCGCAGCCTGCCGCGCCGCAGGCAGAGCCTGAACCTCAGGTGGAGAAGCCTGAGCGCAAAGAAACCGTTATCGTGTTGAGCGTTGCTGCGCATCAGGGGTCGCAGATTAACGGCGAACTGCTGCGCAACAGCATCGAGCAGGCGGGTTTTACCTTCGGCGATATGAATATTTATCATCGCCATCTGAGCCCTGGCGGCGGTGGTCCTGCGCTGTTCAGCCTGGCGAATATGGTGAAACCTGGCACGTTCGACCCGGAAAACATGGCCGACATGGCGACGCCGGGCGTGACTATTTTCATGCAAGTGCCGTCATACGGTGACGAGCTGCAAAACTTTAAGCTGATGCTGCAATCGGCGCAGTATATTGCGGATGAAGTCGGCGGCGTCGTGCTTGACGACCAGCGCCGGATGATCACGCCGCAGAAGGTGCGTGAATATCAGGATCGCATCCGTGAAGTGAAAGACGCCAACGCCTGATCGTGCTGGATTGTCGCCACGTTTCCTGAACCCCCGCCTGTCGGGGGTTTTTTATCACTGATGGTGGGATATGGAACCAATCGAACAACAATTAACCGCGCTGCGAACCACGCTTCGCCATCACGAATACCTCTACCACGTCATGGACGCGCCGGAGATCCCGGATGCGGAATATGACCGTCTGATGCGCGAACTGCGCGAGCTTGAAGCCAGACACCCGGAACTGGTAACGTCCGATTCACCGACCCAGCGCGTGGGGGCTGAGCCGTTGGGCGCCTTCAGCCAGGTCCGTCATGAGATCCCGATGCTATCGCTGGATAACGTCTTTGATGAAGACAGTTTTCTGGCGTTCAACAAGCGCGTTCAGGATCGGCTGAAAAGCAGCGATAAGCTGACCTGGTGCTGCGAGCTGAAGCTGGATGGTCTGGCGGTAAGCATCCGGTACGAAAATGGCCTGCTGGTGCAGGCGGCAACCCGTGGCGACGGCACCACAGGGGAAGACATCACCGCCAACGTCCGCACCATTCGCGCTATCCCGCTGAAGCTGCGCGGCGACAATATCCCGGCCCGGGTTGAAGTTCGTGGCGAAGTGTTTTTGCCGCAGGCCGGTTTTGAGAAGATTAACGACGAAGCCCGTCGCACCGGCGGCAAAGTGTTTGCTAACCCGCGTAATGCGGCGGCGGGCTCGCTGCGCCAGCTCGACCCGCGCATCACGGCAAAGCGACCGCTGACGTTCTTTTGCTATGGCGTCGGCATTCTGGAAGGCGGGGAACTGCCCACGAGTCATCTTGGTCGTCTGCAGCAGTTTAAATCCTGGGGGTTGCCGGTCAGCAACCGCGTCACACTGTGCAATACCCCTGAGGACGTGCTTGCTTACTATCGCAAGGTTGAAGAGGATCGCCCGACGCTCGGTTTCGATATTGACGGTGTGGTCATCAAGGTTGATTCCCTGGAACTGCAGGAGCAGTTGGGATTTGTCGCCCGTGCGCCGCGCTGGGCCGTGGCGTTCAAATTCCCCGCGCAGGAGCAGATGACCTACGTGCGCGACGTCGAGTTCCAGGTCGGTCGTACCGGCGCGATAACCCCGGTCGCCCGTCTTGAGCCGGTGCAGGTGGCTGGTGTGCTGGTGAGTAACGCTACGCTGCACAATGCCGATGAAATCGAACGTCTGGGGCTGCGGATCGGCGATAAGGTGGTGATTCGTCGCGCAGGCGACGTTATCCCGCAGGTGGTGAACGTCGTGCTGTCCGAACGTCCGGACGATACGCAGGAAATTGTCTTCCCGACGCATTGCCCGGTGTGCGGCTCGGACGTTGAGCGCGTGGAGGGCGAGGCGGTGGCGCGTTGTACGGGGGGGCTTATCTGCGGCGCCCAGCGTAAAGAATCGCTTAAGCACTTTGTTTCGCGTCGCGCGCTGGACGTCGAGGGGATGGGCGATAAGATAATCGACCAGTTAGTGGAAAAAGAGTATGTACTCACACCGGCTGACCTTTTCCGTCTGACGGCGGGCAAGCTGACCGGGCTCGATCGCATGGGGCCGAAATCCGCGCAGAACGTGGTGAACGCGCTGGAGAAGGCGAAAGAGACCACCTTCGCCCGTTTCCTTTACGCGCTTGGGATCCGCGAAGTCGGCGAGGCGACGGCGGCAGGTCTGGCGGCGCACTACGGCACCCTTGAGGCGCTGATTGCCGCGAGCATTGATGACCTGCAAACAGTGCCGGATGTCGGTATCGTGGTGGCGACTCACGTCTTCAACTTCTTTGCCGAAGAGAGCAACCGCGAGGTGATTCAGCAATTGCTTGCTGAAGGCGTCCACTGGCCAGCGCCGGTGGTGGTGAAGGCTGAAGAGATAGACAGCCCGTTCGCCGGGAAAACGGTGGTGCTGACCGGCAGTCTTAGCCTGCTGTCCCGTGATGATGCGAAGGCGCGTCTGGTGGCGTTGGGGGCGAAAGTGGCGGGCAGCGTGTCGAAGAAAACCGATCTGGTGATTGCCGGTGAGGCGGCAGGCTCGAAACTTGCGAAGGCGCAGGAGCTGGGTGTTGCCGTTATCGATGAGGCGGAAATGCTGCGTCTTTTAGGGGAGTAAGGTGGAAAAAGAGCAACTGATTGAGATAGCCAATACAAAGATGCCCTTTGGCAAATACAAAGGCCGGATGCTGATTGATTTGCCGGAAGAGTATCTGCTGTGGTTTGCCCGTAAAGATGAGTTTCCTGCGGGTAAGCTCGGCGAGTTAATGGCTGTCGCTTTGCTTATCAAAACCGAGGGGCTGAGCCATTTGGTCCAGCCCCTGAAACGTCGGCGTTAAGCTTTCGCTTCGCGGGCGGCGTCTTTTGCCTGCAATTGTTCGGTCTGGCGCTTATAGCGACGCGCCAGTACCGCACACACCATCAGCTGGATCTGATGAAATATCATCAGCGGCAGCACCATCATCCCCAGTACCGAGGTGGGAAACAGAATATTGGCCATCGGTATCCCGTTTGCCAGGCTCTTTTTCGACCCACAGAATACAATCGTGATTTCATCAGCTTTGCTGAAACCGCATCTGCGCGCCACAAAAACGTTGATCGCAATAACGATTGCCAGCAGCACCAGGCTGACCACGACAATAAACAGCAGCGAGCCGACGCCCACCTTATGCCAGATGCCGTTCACCACCGCCTCGCTGAAGGCGGAATAGACCACCAGCAGAATAGAGGTCTGGTCTGTTTTGCCTATCCATTTCTTGTGGCGTGCGACCCACGCGCCTGTCCATGGACGAGAAAGATGCCCAAGCACAAATGGCAACAGCAGTTGCAGCATGATTTTCCCGACCTGTTCAAGGCTGCCCCCGGCGCCGTGCAGGTTCATCAGCAGCCCAACCAGCAGCGGGGAGATGAAAATCCCCAGCAGACTGGACGCTGATGCTGAGCAGACGGCGGCAGCGACGTTGCCGCCAGCAAGGGAAGTAAACGCAATGGCCGATTGTACCGTGGCGGGCAAAATGCAGAGGTAAAGGAAACCGCTATACAGCAGCGGATCAATATTGACCGGCGCCCAGTGAGCAAACAGTACGCCCAGTATCGGGAACAGCACGAATGTGCTGCACATGACCCACAAATGCAGTCGCCAGTGGCTTCCACCAGCGATAATCGCCTCCCTGGACAACTTGGCGCCGTGCATAAAAAACAGCAGGGCGATGGCCGCAGTGGTGAGACCTTCAAAGAAAGGGACAAAACTACCGCGCGCCGGGAACAGCGAGGCCAGCAGAACGGTGGTTATCAGCGTAAGCGTAAATGGGTCAAGAATGCGCAACAGTTTCATAGAGACTCCAGTAAAACGATATAGCTATTGTGCGTTGTCCAGTTTGAGAAATAAAATTGATTTATTGCATCCATTCATGAATTAAAAAGATGAATTACTCTCTGCGTCAGTTAAACGTCTTTATTACCGTTGCGCGGGCGAAAAGCTTCAGCCGGGCAGGGGAGATGATTGGTCTGAGCCAGTCGGCAGTCAGCCACAGCGTAAAAGAACTGGAGCGCCAGACGGGAGTGAAGCTGCTCGATCGCACGACACGCGAAGTGGTGCTGACGCCCGCAGGTGAACAGCTGGCGGTGAGGCTTGAGCGGTTGCTTGATGAGCTCAATAGTACGCTGCGCGAGGCCGGGCGGGTCGGTCAACAACTCAGCGGGACGGTGCGGATCGCCGCCAGTCAGACTATCTCGGCGCATCTGATTCCACAGTGCATCGCCCACAGCAATCAGCGCTACCCGGAGATAGCTTTTGTACTGCACGACCGACCGCAGCAGTGGGTGCTGGAGAGTATCCGTAAGGGGGATGTTGATTTCGGCATCGTTATCGATCCGGGGGCGGTAAGCGATCTACAGTGCGAGACTGTACTTTCAGAGCCGTTTTTCCTGCTGTGCCGTAATGACCATGCCTTTGCCCAGGCATCCAGTGTGGCCTGGCAGGCGTTGCAGGGGCAAAAGCTGGTGCTTCAGGACTATGCGTCGGGGAGCCGTCCGCTGATTGATGCGGCGCTGGCGCATCAGGATATTGAGGCGATAATCGTGCAGGAGATAGGCCATCCGGCGACGCTGTTTCCGATGGTGGAATCCGGCATTGGCATCAGCATTTTACCTGCACTGGCGCTACCGATGCCTCAGGGAAGCAGGTTGTCGGTGAAGCGGTTGACGCCGGTTGTTGAACGGCAACTGATGCTGGTGCGGCGTAAAAATCGCTCGCTCTCCGCCGGCGCAGAGGCGCTATGGGAAGTGGTTCGCGAGCAGGCGCAACAGTTAACTGCCGCGCGCGTTGGCGATCCGCTGTATCAGATATAGACGTCTATCTGATGGTTGTCGGAGGGGGCGTTCGCCCCGGCAGGTCTGATAGCGCTTTGCGTCTGCTGTTGCTGGTCTTTTTCCGCCTGCTGGCGCTGAAGCTGCGCCAGTTGAGCCTCCAGCATGGTTATCTGCTCCTGAATTAACTCAGCCTGTTTCTGTTTATCTTCTGCGCTACCGCTGCTGTCTGCAATGCTCTTAAGCTGCTGAGTCAGTTTGATGATTTGCTGGGTTATACGGGTGATTTGGGAACCCATGTCGTTACCCTGGGGTTCCGCAGAGCTGCTGGTGCTTTGCAGCCCAGGCGCTGACGAAGAGGGAAGTGAAATTGCCGCCATGATGAACTCCTTTCAATCCAGAAAACAGAGTTATCGGCAGTAGCGCAGAAGTCTTGAATGAGAGATAAAATGAGAGATAAATTGCAGATAGCAAAAAAGCGCCTTTAGGGCGCTTTTTTACATTGGTGGGTCGTGCAGGATTCGAACCTGCGACCAATTGATTAAAAGTCAACTGCTCTACCAACTGAGCTAACGACCCGAAGTGGTGGGTGATGACGGGATCGAACCGCCGACCCCCTCCTTGTAAGGGAGGTGCTCTCCCAGCTGAGCTAATCACCCACTTCGGTACTTCATTGTTTGATAAGAAATTCAGCTGGCGAGAAAGTGGTGGGTGATGACGGGATCGAACCGCCGACCCCCTCCTTGTAAGGGAGGTGCTCTCCCAGCTGAGCTAATCACCCACTTCTCGATTTCTTATCTACACGGCGGAGACTACATAAAGTAGTTGGTGGGTGATGACGGGATCGAACCGCCGACCCCCTCCTTGTAAGGGAGGTGCTCTCCCAGCTGAGCTAATCACCCCCGCTGTGTGGAGTCGCATTATAGGGAGAGTTGAAAATGAGTCAACGCCTTTTCTAAAGTTTTTGTTTGTTCGTCGTAAAATTAAACAAAACGATCGCGAAACAGACGATAGCGCATGATTTCTAAACAAAAACGCGTTTCGGGGGCAACAACATTGAGGATTCAGGCGGGAGTGATAGAATGTTGCGGTTCATTTTTTCCAGCATTTGCCGGTTGTCGGCATCTTTATAACGTAAGGCCATTTAATGAAAATCAAAACTCGCTTCGCGCCAAGCCCAACCGGCTATCTGCACGTCGGTGGTGCGCGTACTGCTCTCTATTCCTGGCTTTTTGCTCGTAACCACGACGGTGAGTTCGTGCTGCGTATTGAAGACACCGATCTTGAGCGTTCCACACCGGAAGCTATTGAAGCCATCATGGATGGTATGAACTGGCTGAACCTGGAATGGGATGAAGGCCCGTATTTCCAGACGAAACGTTTTGATCGCTACAACGCGGTTATTGATGAGATGCTGGAAGCAGGCACCGCCTATAAATGTTACTGCTCCAAAGAGCGTCTGGACGCGTTGCGTGAAGAGCAGATGGCGAACGGTGAAAAGCCGCGTTATGACGGCCGCTGCCGCCACGGTCATGAACACCATGCCGCCGATGAGCCTTGCGTCGTGCGTTTTGCTAACCCGCAGGACGGTTCTGTGATTTTCGATGACCAGATCCGTGGTCCTATCGAGTTCAGCAACCAGGAGCTCGACGATCTGATCGTCCGTCGTACCGACGGTTCCCCGACCTACAACTTCTGCGTTGTGGTTGACGACTGGGATATGGAAATCACCCACGTTATCCGTGGTGAAGACCATATCAACAACACGCCGCGCCAGATCAACATCCTGAAAGCGCTGAACGCGCCGGTACCGGTGTACGCGCACGTCTCGATGATCAATGGCGACGACGGCAAAAAACTCTCCAAACGTCACGGTGCGGTCAGCGTGATGCAGTACCGCGATGATGGTTACCTGCCGGAAGCGCTGCTCAACTATCTGGTGCGTCTGGGCTGGTCCAGCGGCGACCAGGAGATTTTCAGCCGTGAAGAGATGATCTCGCTGTTCTCGCTTGGGGCCGTCAGCAAATCAGCCAGCGCGTTCAATACCGACAAGTTGCTGTGGCTGAACCATCACTATATTAATACCCTGGCGCCAGAGTACGTCGCGACCCACCTGCAGTGGCACATCGAGCAGGAAAATATCGACACGCGTACCGGGCCGCAGCTTTCTGAGCTGGTGAAACTGCTGGGCGAGCGCTGCAAGACGCTGAAAGAAATGGCGGCAAGCTGCCGTTACTTCTATGAAGAGTTCGACGAGTTTGATGCCGATGCCGCGAAGAAACATCTGCGTCCGGTTGCCCGTCAGCCGCTGGAAGTGGTACGTGATAAAATTGCCGCCATCAGCGAATGGACCGCAGAGAACGTGCACCACGCGATTCAGGCAACGGCGGATGAACTGGACGTCGGAATGGGTAAAGTGGGGATGCCGCTGCGTGTCGCCGTTACCGGCGCGGGCCAGTCACCAGCGCTGGATGTCACCGTGCATGCTGTTGGTAAAACCCGCAGCGTAGCGCGAATCAACAAAGCGCTGGCATTTATTGCAGAGCGCGAAAACCAGCAGTAATCGATTAAATCAGACGTTGATAACAAGCGGCAGGTGAGAACCTGCCGTTTTTTTATGCGCTCTCGTTGGTTATCTCAAGGCGGCGCAGAAAACCACTCAGGCCTTCGCGAACCAGCAGCAGGTGGAGATGCTGTTGTTCGTCCGGTGTCATCATGGATAACGTATCGGTTATTTTCCGCCAGACGGGTTCCAGTTCAGGGGATGCATAGTGTGGTTCCGGCTCTGCCAACTGCCACGATAACGAAAGATGGCGCAGCTTAGGCGTCGTCGATAAAAACTCCCTGACGTTCTGGTCGATATGGATAAGCCTGGCGCGGCCCCCTTTTACACCCGGAATCGGTTCGGTTACCCAACCCTGTTCGCGGATCCAGCGGTTGATTGTCTGCTTGGCCATGCCGACACAGTGAGCCAGCTCCTGAGTGGTCATCTTGCTGTGAAGTATTTTCATCGTGGTTTATGCCCGAATACCCAGACGGAGAAGTAACCCTGAAATTCCCTCGCGCAGTAGCAGGGAAGTGAGTTGTTTTTGCTCGTTGGCGGTCATCTCTTTGGCAAGCGTCAGTAGCAGGGCATCGAAGCTGTCATCGACAACGACATTATGCAGAGTTCTTCCGGCTTCAGACGCTCTCTGCGCGCTATGGATAAACGCACGCACCTGTTCGTTAACGTGAACCAGACGCGCCTTGCCTCCCTGCACGCCGGGGCGGGGCGAGGTCTGCCAGCCTTCCTTGCGCACCCATTTATTGATGGTTTGCCGGCTATAACCGGTAAGGTGAGCGAGTTCCTCTGGGGTCATTCGTTCCTTGAGCATGCTATTTCCTGAATACTAGTGTGGGAATTAGTGATTCATGTTATAGCATCATTTTACGTGAAAACGTGATGCGTTTAACTCCTGCTTGCGAGAAGGTTCGCAATGTCAGTCAGTTGTTTGCTTTTTCAGCGATTGAAGTGGCGGGGATCATTTTGCCGTTGACACCTGGCAAGGGAATTCATATTATGCCGCCCGTCAACACGACACGCTTTACGTTACGGGGCTATAGCTCAGCTGGGAGAGCGCTTGCATGGCATGCAAGAGGTCAGCGGTTCGATCCCGCTTAGCTCCACCAAATCCTGCTCCCATCAGGTTTGGTTCGTAAAGATGACTGTGGGGCTATAGCTCAGCTGGGAGAGCGCTTGCATGGCATGCAAGAGGTCAGCGGTTCGATCCCGCTTAGCTCCACCAAAATTCAG
>NZ_JAFAGS010000159.1 GCF_019237635.1 Pluralibacter sp. | reverse complement strand
TCTGTAGTTCAGTCGGTAGAACGGCGGACTGTTAATCCGTATGTCACTGGTTCGAGTCCAGTCAGAGGAGCCAATTTAAGGGAAGCAGACGTTCACTGACGTCTGCTTTCTGCATTTCTATCAGTTGGTTATCCCTTCTTTCACGTTCACCCTCGTTCACTAAAAACCACTCGAAGCCATATCATTTTGATGGTAAAAATGCTGGTAATACTGGTTCGATTTGCCTTTTACCAACAATCGAGGGGGGGGTCATGTCACTAACTGATATTAAAGCAAAAAATGCAAAACCCCTTGAGAAGGAATATAAGCTAACCGATGGCTTTGGTATGTTCCTCCGTGTTACCCCTAAAGGTTCGAAATACTGGCAAATGGCCTACCGTTTCGAAGGAAAGCAAAAACTCTTCTCTATTGGTGTTTACCCTGCTGTTTCTCTTTCTGACGCAAGACAACGCCGTGATGAGGCCAGAAGGCTTCTTGCTCAAGGCATTGACCCTAATGCAAAGAAACAGGCAGAGGTTAAAGAGCTAAAAGCTAAGCGTGATAAAACACGCTCTTTCAGTATGGTCGCTAAAGCTTGGTTCTCTACGAAAACCAAATGGTCAGAAGATTACGGTGATTCCGTATGGAAGCGCCTTGAAACCTATGTCTTCCCGGCAATTGGCGATAAAGATGTTGCCGAACTGGATACGAGTGATCTGCTGGTTCCAGTCAAAAAGGTTGAGGCACTTGGCTATCTTGAAGTTGCCATACGCATTCAACAATACATTACTGCGATCCTCCGTCATGCCGTACAGCAAAAACTCATACGCCATAACCCCGCTTACGATATGGAAGGTGCTGTTCAGAAACCACAGACCGAACATCGTCCCGCGCTGGAACTGGAAGAAATCCCTCAACTACTTAAAAAAATTACCGAATACAAAGGCCGCAGGCTAACTATACTGGCAATCCAGCTCAATCTGATGATTTTCATTCGTTCCAGTGAACTTCGTTTCGCTCGCTGGTCTGAAATTGATTTCAAAAGTAAGTTGTGGGTGATACCCGAACAGCGTGAAGCGATTGAAAACGTCAAACATTCCACTCGTGGGGCCAAAATGAAGCGTAAGCACTTCGTTCCCCTTTGTAATCAAGCCATGAGGATTCTGAAAGAGATCCAACAACTGACTTATGAAGAAGGTCATAATGACGGATTAATTTTTACTGGCTGTTATGACTCGTTTAAGCCCATGAGCGAAAACACCATCAACAAAGCCCTGCGCAATATGGGCTATGACACGAAGCAGGACATTTGTGGTCATGGCTTCCGCACACTGGCCTGTAGTGCCTTAATTGAGTCTGGTTTGTGGTCAGAAGACGCTGTGGAACTTCAAATGAGCCATAAGGAAAGCAACAGCGTTCGTGCTGCTTACACCCATAAAGCCAAGCACCTTGACCAGCGACGCCTGATGCTTCAGTGGTGGGCTGACTACCTTGATGCAAGCAGAAACGGTATGGTCAGGCCGTTTGAATTTGCTCAAAGTAGATAACAATAGAGGCCAAGGATGGCCTTTCACCATACTTTACCCCTATTTTTTATTATCTAAAATGAAGATTAAGTGGCTAACCTTATTTATTCCTTATCACTTTGACCTGTAATCATTGACTGAAGATATTTATATTCAGACCTCAAAGAATTATATTGCGAAGCAGTTAGAAGTCTATTTGAATTTAACTCAATAACATTAGCATCATGTTTAAATTCATTTAACGCATCATTTTCCATTGCACATAGTATTATTTGATAATCCTGAGGAACACTACGCATTAATTCTTTAATAACAGTTTCATAACGGTATCCCGCCTGTTCCTGCTGGTTGGGTGTATCGATAACGAAAGGAGGCACTACGCAAGATTTAGCACCATGAATTTGTTGTAGTATAGAGAGTTGATAAGCAAGTAGTCCCCTAGCAGCCTCAGCAGCACCACCACCAAGCAACTGTTTATAATCAGTGGGTGATTTAACCTTGCTAAGATTTATCCCTGTCGAACCTAGTGCTTCAATATTTGCTAACAGTTTGGACATAAAGGACGAATTCAGTTCTTCCCTTTCTTTGGTAGAAAGAAGTTTTTTCTGGTCTTTTTTTAAATCCTTGATGGAACTGTTGGCCTTATTGATGCTAAGGTCTTCATTATCGATTTTAATTTTAATATTTCTTGAGACGTTTTCAGTAGATATAGTATCTATTACTTGAGCAATGAGATCTTTTTCAACTGCAGCGTCATCTGTGATGTATTTCTTATTTATCCTTTCGATTTCGTTAGTAATAAACTGAGCATCATCATTTAATGAGTTCAATGAAGAATTGAGTTCCCCTATTTTAGATGCTATTGAATTTGCCTCATTAAGCAATGAGTCTTTTTCTGAAAGAAGCAACGCTCTGTTAGGAAGTGAGTTATCGTGAAGAGTGCCACACAATGGACACTCTAAATTATCAGTAGGTATGGATTCTACCGCAAACTTATAATCTTCCTCTAGTTCATTTGCAGAACTAATGGCTAACGCATACTGACTTTCGAGATCATAAATATTTGAGGTGATAGTGGCCTGAGTATCATAAAGCCTTGTTTGGTAATCGATCAAGTCGTAAAGTTCATTTTTTATTTCATTCTGAATCTTAATGAACTTATTATTATCTAGTGCTATAGGTGAATCAACCGAGTTATCAACTATAACTTCAACGGCGCTTTGAAATTTCTCTATTTTATTTGCTGATTCCTTTTTGATTTCACTATACTCATAAATATTTTCCTCAATATCAAAATGCTCAGGCTTAAGATAACCAGTAAAGTATTTGATTAATGGACCTTTCCATTTGGAATATTGCCCTAAGTTCTCAAATGAATTCCAAGGTGAACTCCAGCTTTTTATCTGGTCAATATAGAATGGTAAAAAATAATATGCTGGAGGAGGTGTCTCTAAGTTTCCATCACCACGATTAGGAAGTTTCATTTTGAAATTGACGAGATCAGAGAAATCTTTCGAAAAATCACCAGTTATATTTATATATCTTTGAGCTTTATCACCGATAGCTCCCAAAATTATTGAGTGGCTTCCTCGACATGAAAAATACTCTTTGTTATGTATAGTAAAATATAAAATGGATTTAATGTCATTTGATTTCCATTCTTCATCGAAAACAGGTTCGCATCCTAAAGTCCACAGTAAACTTTTGGCTAGGGTGGACTTGCCAATACTATTATCTTTTCCGGTAATTAGATTCAATCTTTTCTGGAACGAGAACTGATTCGCAAGTCTTTTCGAATCTGATATCAGAACTAATCGTTGAAATGTCAAGCTTCTCATTTTTCTTGCTCCTTAAATTCCGGATTAATAATTTATAGTTATCTTTATTACTTACAATATTATTCATGCATCACCTTTAAAAAACTATAAATTACCTCGCATAATATATCGTCATATTCTGGCACTTGATCTTCAATATTAAGTTCTTGAGCTTTTACTATAACTAACTCAATGTAATCACGTGTTTCTGTAAAATCTTCTTCTGAGACACTACTTAGTGCCTGCTGGACTATTCTCATTACATTCATATCAAAAGCCGATGAATGCCCAATTCGGCGCAAGAAAAGTTGTTTTATTTTTTTATTAATTTTCCGATAAGTTAAAGTGTTCCATTTCATATCATTTTTAGCTAAGTACTCAAAGTCTTTCTCAAAGTCCTCAAATTTTGGGCTTGTTGTGTTAACAGCAATAACATCCTTTACCTTATGAGAAGTGAGAGATTTATCCTCTACCATTTTCTCCCAAACAGTAAAATCGTAAGTGTTCTGTCCTTTGCGATGAATTTCATCGATTATTGCTCTATAAATATTAACGGCATTACAATGACTATTTGGAAATATTTCATTTACTAATTCAGCAAATCTACCAATGACAAACTCTTCTTGGTTCTCTAATTTTATTTTTGGAACAATGAATTTTAGATTTTCTGGAAAGAGAGCTATTCCAATCTCATCCTTTAATTTTTCAGTTAACCCCGATAAGCAATCTACACTGAGATCACCTGAAGTTATAATGTCTAATTTTAACTTCTTATCTATTTGTTCAAATGAGAAACCACTGGAGGACACAAGACCTATTTCCGTAATGCGTGCTTCATAGTCTGTACCAATACATGAACTTAATAGCTTACCTAGAATGGAACTCTTCGCTCCGTCAGCACCTTGCTCTCGTTTGGTTAAGGCATCAGAAGTGAAGGGTTTTCCAGTGTTCTTTACTTGAAAAAATTCAAAATTTGCCGAGTTTCCATACAATGAGTCTGCGATAACGACATCCTCATGATATTCGATTAATAATGCATAGTCAGAATTGGATTTATGCTTTTCAATTATTCTGCATAAGGCCCAATGATACTGAAAATCATATTTTCCGAATGTGGTTGCTCCTGAAATTTCTCTTTGAGCATGACCCAAAACATTACGTTCCATTGAGAACCCCACCTTTACTTAAGGAATCGCTACTGACTTTTCTAACCAATCTAATTTAGGAAGGGCAAAAAGTCTATAAAATCGTGGTCTTAGCCCGTTCTGAAGTAGAGCTATCACAGCACAGAGCATTGCAGATAAACAGAACCAGCATTTTTTTAACATAATGCTACCAGCATCTCATGCTCATGTCGGTAATCGAGTGATAAAGACAATGATAATGACTATCAGGAATCAATATTGATGGTTATACGGTGGCATTGACAGGTCAACAGGTAATTAATTATGCAATATGGTTATATTAAAAGCAAAATTAATTCAGATATGACATAAGTAAGACGACAGCGTCCACATTACTTACACTCTTAGGCAAACATCTTGATCAGCTCCTTCTGATGTTGCAGTGGTGGATTTGTTATCTAAATAGCTGTATCTAATACCCCTACACTTACGCTGAGTGGCATGTAACATGTTGCGTAAAGGCATACATCGTAGACCTGATACGGCGTGGCAGACAGAGAAAACAGCACCAAAGCCTTACGCTATAAATGGATTACAATCCCGCACAGCTATTTTGGTGCCAATATTAATGACATGGTCATACTATCTCAATTTGCTCGCAGCAAATAAAGACCTGAAAGCTAAAGATTACGTTGCTTTATACAGTAGACATATTCAATACAAGGATTTAATCTAGACAAGTCAGTCATAGTAAAGAAATGGAGTTTGAAGTGATCATTGTATATGCAGTGGAAAAAGAAACAAAACAGATCATGCATATTGATGATGTTCCTAATGGAGCTAAGTGTAATTGCATATGTAAGTCATGTAATGATGAATTGATTGCTCGTAATGGTGGAAAATTAAAAAAACATCATTTCGCCCATAGAAATCTTATCGAGAATCGTGCTTGCCGAATGACACAGTTGCATTTAGCAATGCAACATTATTTTCTTAGCTTAGATGTATTAACAATACCTCAAATGACTTTTGCGTATAAGAATCATACGCTAAAAACACCACTAATAAAAACCAAAATACTAACCGCAACCTTAGAACACAGAATCGGAAACTATGTGTCAGATGTCTGCCTTAACACAGATACTGGATTATACATCGTCGAGATCTGCGTAACACACAAATGCGAGCCTGAAAAAGTACGTTACTTTAAAAATAACAAAATAAATTCAGTAGAGTTAGTGTTCGAATACTCTGAAGATATCGAGATAGAAGAATGGTATCAACGTATTAAAAACAATCAAGTTCCCAATAAATGGTTTTATTACTCTGAGTGTATTAAAGCGATTGAATGTCATGAGTTAGCTGTCGAAAAAGAAATAAATGAAAGACGTTCCAAAAGATTAAAAAACACACTAAATTCAATCAACAAAACAATGAAAAATAAGACAATATTCCTGCCAAGTATTCATGAGAGTATAACTTATGAAGAATCTAATGAGGTATTTACTGAAAGCTTCTGCCTGTACCCAAAGAAGAATCGTTCCGTTGATAAACTATCGGTTATACAAAAAAACGATAATTATTTTATCCTACGTGGAGACACCTTGCATAAAGGAAAAGAATTTCATATATGGATAATATATTTACTAAATGAATTTGATTTGAATCTAATGGACGATTTTGATGGGAGTGTAATTATAAGATTCTATCCTATAGATAGTAATAATCCCCAATGGCGCTGGTTGAAATATCCATCACTTGAAAAAGAAAAAACACGTGTACGGTCTCAGTTCATTAAAATCTGTAAAGAAAATATACATATAAAATCCCTAACAATTTATATGAGCAATAGATTAAAAAATCGCTCATATGAGTATTTAAACATGACCGATGAACTATTCAATAGAGACTACAGCACATGGAATAAATGGCTGATAAGCCATAAGTTATTTACTCCGAACATACAGAGGAAGTGGCCGAAATTACCTATAATGCTTAAAGAAATGAAAGAATCACCCAGCCTTTGGATGTTCCAGAGATGGTCAATCTTAGTAATTAGCATTATGATTAATATAATAGATAACATTTCAACTGGAAGCAGTATTACAGTTTATAACATATTTGATGAAATGAGTGACATCCTACCTCTCGATCCTGAATTTATATCTTTAGAAGCAGAAGCAATTGCCAATAAGAAAACCATTCAATTACCTCATCGCCATCTTATTTTTAGAAGGCATATAATTATTGAGGTACTACAACCATTAATCGAAAGAAGTATTTTGACTGTGAAAGGTGATATTGTCATTAAGGAAACACCATTGCAACAATTGTTTCTACAAAGCATAGTTTAACTATCTATCGGGGAAAAGATCTTTGCCAGATACCCCTATAAAAAGGATAATAAAGTGTTAAGCAAAATAAAACAACATTCCATCTTGGGATTAAAAAACATAGAAAAAATCATAACTCTAATAATTTTTATGTGCACGTTTTCAGGAGCGTGGTTCCTCTTTAGCTATGCACGCACCCACGGTGTGAAGTTTATTGACCTGATACAATCAAATTTACTCATCAGTACAGGGGCATTATCTTTCTTTATAATACTTTTTATTGTTGGATGTTTTTTAATATCATTCAATTTATCGCCAGCAATTGCCCGATGCCTTTATTATGACATATTAGTTCGAGAAAAAATAAAAGGGGTAAAAAGAAGAAAATTAATATATTTATTATACTTCACATCATGTGGAGTAGCTTCTTTATTCGCTTTTTATCATTTTTACTTCGGAGTTTCATTAGTTGTTATAGTTGCATTGACTCTTCATTTTTTAGCGATTAAAAAACCCTTTTATTACAAAAAAATAGCCGTCACATTAAAGTTAATTTTATATACTGCATTATTATTAGCAATAAGTATTGCTATGTTTGGATTTCTTTCCATTACACTGAATTTTGATATAGAAACAAATTCGTCTTTTAATAGTATTATTCAAGCTCTTTCAATATTTGTTATTATCGTTACATTGGCGATTATTGGATTAGCGGACATACATCAACGTAATCGAGATCTAAAGAATAGGATATGGTGTTACGTTTTTTTCTCCTTACTTATTGTTTTTTATATCGCTACAGCATTTTCAACAGGTGTATCAGAAAAAATAGCGAATATGATCGGGTTAGGTTACGTTAATCAATGTTATCATGAAAAGGATCTGGTTAAATACTCCATACCTGAAAGGTTAGTTATAATACAGAAAGACAAAAGCAAGATAAAACTATTCATTATTGCAGATGTAAACGGAAAGATATACATATCTAAAGATAAAAATCATCGTGCAGAGTTTATGTTCATTGCCAAAGAACTAAGTGAAGTAAGTTGTGATTAATTAGACAAATACACAAGCAAAAGGGCCTTACGGTCCTTTCGTTTTCCCTTGAAGGGAACTCTCCATTGGAGAGAATATACATATCCCCATATTTGGGGCAACGCAATCAGCCCATTGGGCTGTACACCACTCCCCATATATGGGGCAATCAGACACTTCATAAAGTGAATATTCTCAAAGAACATTAATTAAATATAATATTAAACATTAATTGTCAAACTGCAGCCTGAGAGCGAAAAATAAAGAGCCCTGCCTCACCAGTGGGGTTTTTTATTTTCTGCGATCTGCCTTCCAGATCTCCGCCCCACAACAATCCCCCCGGTAAAACTGTCCGTTTTCAGGCTATTACGCGCACTCATAAGACCATTACACCCTGACCGGGTTATGTGTTACATTCCCCCTGCCATCGCAAAAAACGATGGCAGGGGTTTAGCAGCCCTTCGCAAATAGAACCACTGGTACTTCGTACCGGTGCAGTCGTGTTCGCCTCAATGGCGGTCACGGCGGGGGAGCCGAAAGGCTCGCCGGTTTGCTATTTGCCCGGTCTGCTAACCCCGTCGTGATCGCCACCACGGGGGAAACATATGAACACACCGCGAAACGACTGGCATCCTGCCGATATCATTGCAGCACTCAGAAAAAAGAAAACCTCACTCTCCGCACAGTCCCGTCTGGCCGGACTGTCTTCCAGTACGCTGGCAAACGCGCTGACACGTCCGTGGCCGCGCGGAGAAAAACTCATTGCCGATGCGCTGGGAATATCGCCGGAAATTATCTGGCCTTCACGATACTTCGATGATGAGGGTAATCGTATAGAAAGGCTCATGCGAAAGCGATGATCCTCATTGCGAGTATGAATGGCCGTGATGCTGTAAAACCGGCTCTCCCGGCTATTCATCGCCAGAAGCAGCCATTGTCAGTTTACAGTTATAGTCCTGCGCCAGGGAAAGGAGTACTTGCGTTACGTGCCCGGCGGATAACTGGGCGCTGTGGGTAAAAGCCGTTTGTTTGTATAGCCAGTGAATATAGTGCCTGCTGGCGGCTAAAGAGAGTGTTTTGGCGTTATTGTTATCCCCGCCCGTTAATAAGCAGACCATCTTACGGTTTTTTGCCTGCATCCAAAGCTGCCACTGATTTTGCCACCAGCCATGGTGCGTTGTTCCCTGAAAATTCCAGGGTGTATTAGTATCACTGTCATTTATATCTTCTTCTATAAACCAAAGCTCACCTTGCCGCTGGCGAAACAGTTCTGCCCAGGCAGTTATAATGGCGCCTCTCAGAAAGCATTCGTGAGAAATAACATGTGCCTTTACCTCAGGGAAAAGGAGGTGCAGTACCCGAAAATGTCCGTGAGCAGCAATAACCGGACGCAGAATCGTACCTTTGGCGTTACGTTTGAGTACCGCACTTCCATACTGAATTTCATCGAACTGACTCCGACGGAGAAACTGCGTCTCGCGCATATCAACGCGTTTCACGATATCACTATGATGCAAATCAGGTTCAATATTCCCTCTCCAGCGATAACGTAGGGTTTCCCCGATCTGATGCTGAGTAAAATTAGTGGAGAGATGAAGAATATTACCGTGGGTAGCATCGAAACTGAGCAGAACATACAGTTTCTGTTCTGCACGCTCCCCCTGGAACGGTACAATCAGAGGAACCGTTTCAATCCGTTCTGGCGGTGCTATTTCTCTTTGTAATTGCTGTTTGGGCGTCCAGACTTTTTTGCAGGCGCGACACTGAACGCGCTGTGTTCCCTGTGGGTTATGACCATAGCAAATAATTTCTTTACGATAACATTCGGGACAAAAACGACCTCTTTCAGAAGCATATGCGGTTAAGTGAGCAAATAACCATTCACTAAATTGTTGTTCATCAAACAGAGGGGGATAACTCCCACATGCCCGGCAGTGCAGTGCCGGATAACCCAGTCTGTAGTCTGGCCAACTGTAATCTACCGATGCTGGGAGCCCTAAATTGCGACAACCAAACGTTTTGCAGGTATTAATCGTAAATAGCGTCGACATGAGTCACCAACGATTTCGAAAGGTCGCTGATTTTGCCCTACAACTCTTGACTGGTTGTGTGAACAGACGCACATAAAAAACCCTTTCAGAACGTAAAGTGACAAATCTTTATATGACTGAAAGGAACTGGTTATGAAGATAAAAGTAATTACTGCGGGTATTCTGTTGACGTTACCATTTTGGGTCTGCGCCAAGGATGTCACCATTATTTATACTAATGATCTCCATGCGCATGTGGAACCTTATAAAGTGCCATGGATTGCTGACGGTAAACGAGATATTGGTGGTTGGGCGAATATCACCACCCTGGTAAAAGAGGAAAAAGCCAAAAGCAAAGCAACATGGTTTTTTGATGCGGGTGACTATTTTACTGGCCCTTATATCAGCAGTTTGACGAAGGGAAAAGCGATCATCGATATCATGAACACCATGCACTTTGATGCAGCCACGATAGGCAATCATGAATTTGATCATGGCTGGGACAATACGTTATTACAACTTAGTCAGGCGAAATTCCCTATTGTGCAGGGAAATATATTCTATCAGAACAGCAGTAAATTATTCTGGGACAAACCTTATACCATCATTGAAAAAGATGGCGTGAAAATTGGCGTCATTGGTTTGCACGGCGTGTTTGCCTTCGATGATACCGTTTCCGCGGCAATGCGCGTAGGTATTGAAGCACGGGATGAAATTAAGTGGCTGCAACGCTATCTCGATGAACTGAAAGGTAAAGTTGATTTGACCGTGTTGCTGGTCCATGAAGGTGTGCCTGCTCGTCAGTCCAGTATGGGGAGTACCGATGTACGTCGCGCGCTGGATAAAGATATTCAGACCGCAAGCCAGGTGAAAGGACTGGATATTCTGATTACCGGACACGCGCATGTTGGTACGCCGGAACCGATTAAAGTAGGAAATACGCTGATCCTCTCGACCGACAGCGGCGGTATTGATGTGGGAAAACTGGTACTGGACTACAAAGAGAAGCCGCATCACTTCACAGTGAAAAACTTCGAACTTAAAACCATTTATGCCGATGAGTGGAAACCCGACCCACAAACGAAGCAGGTGATTGACGGCTGGAATAAGAAACTTGATGAAGTGGTACAACAAACGGTGGGACAGTCGCCGGTTGAATTGACACGCGCATACGGTGAATCGGCCCCACTGGGGAACCTGGCTGCAGACGCTTTGCTGGCGGCAGCGGGCAAAAAGACACAACTGGCCTTAACCAACTCTGGCGGTATCCGCACTGAGATCCCGGCAGGTGCTATTACCATGGGGGGCGTCATTAGCGCGTTCCCGTTCCCTAATGACATGGTCACGATGGATCTCACCGGTAAACAATTGCGAAATTTGATGGAACATGGCGCAAGTTTAAGTAATGGCATTTTGCAGGTCTCAAAAGGCCTGGAAATGAAATATGACAGCAGTAAACCGCTCGGGCAGCGGGTTATCGTACTTACACTTAATGGCAAACCGATTGAGGACGCGACGGTCTATCGTATTGCCACCCAAAGCTTCCTGGCTGATGGTGGTGATGGTTTTACCACGTTTACCGAGGGTAAAGCGCGTAACACAACAGGCGGGTATGACGTTTCTAACGCTGTGATCGATTACTTCAAAGCGGGTAATGCCATTACGAGTGAACAGCTCAACGGTATACGCGTTGCTGATGTGAAAAAATAAATGCTCTCGCTGTGATACGTTCTTTTACATTTATTACTAATAAAAGGAATACAATTATGACAGTTACATATGTAAAAACTGAACTTGCACCGGCCGATAATCAGCTCGCCGCATATATTTATTTTACTTCAGATACACCAGTAAGTTATTCATACACTGTATTAAAAAGGACAACCAGTCCAACCAGTGTGGATTTTTCCTATACATCGGATCTTATTCCAGATATTTCACAAACCATAAGAATCCCTGTCATTGGTCTTTATGCTCAATATGTAAACAGCGTTCAAGTTGTGTTTAAAGATGAAGCTGGGACTGAGGTTTTTAATCAGCAATTCCCTGTTAGTACGGAGGATCAGGTCTATGATAATTCCGTTATCTTCCATCTCGATATTGAACAAACAGATCCTACTCTGTTTACATCTGTATGGGGAAACAGTTGGTTAATGCACTCTTCTGGTCGCGGTTACGATCAAAATGGTGACCTGCGATTTTATTTCTTAACGGTTTATAATCTCCAACCGTTAAGAATCAATAATGGTTACATCTATACCGGTAGTGATGAAGATATGTCATGGTATGGCCGTCGTTTTTTCAAAATTGACATTCTCGGTAATGTCATCTTTGAATTCAACATGCGTGATTCTGATGGTAATCGCTATTCAAATACTCACGATTTAGTCTGGGACTCCGCAGGCGATATTTATATGTTTGGTAGCGACAATCCTAATCGGATAACCAATACGATGGCTCAGGATGCCTGGCTTCTGAAATTCAACGATCAGACTGGTAAAATGATTTGGGCAAAAAATTACACCAGTGAGTATAGCGGCTCTCAAATATTAAATAACAGTACTGCCAATGATGTTCACTTGAATTCTCTCTCATGGATTGAGAGCAGTCCAAATAATGATGAAGCAGTTATTGTACATTCTCGTTCAACGAGTACAACATTTGGCGTGTCTATTGATGATGGTAGTATCTTGTGGGTAATCGATACAGGTAACTTCAACCCTCAATTCCCAGCAAATCAAACAACTATTCATATTGATAACTCTGGCATTACTAACTATGAAAATGGTGCCCATACTGTGTGCACCACTAGTAACAGTGAATTTTCAGCATATATTGACCCTACTGTAGGAAAATTTGTTTTATCTGTATTTGATAATAGATCTTGTCTTGATACAACTGAAAATCCTGTTCTTCACCCGATGAATGACGGTGCAACAACAGATCCCTATTCAACATATCCAGCTCGCATTCTATTCTATGCTGTAGACTTAGCTGCAAAAACAGTTGTTGAAATTCACACGCCTATTGAACTACCAATAACCCCCATAGTCCAATGGACTGATTTTATGGGGGGAGTGTTTGACCACGATGATTACTTCGTTATTTTTACCAACCATGCTCGCTCATTATTTATCAGTGATGTGAATAGTAATATGATTGCCACTATCTACGATGTGACTTCTATACTTGATGGTGTACCTCAATTCCCTGGGGAGAGTTATCGTGCTAGATTATTTACCGAAACAGAACTATCTGACTTAATTACTACTGCATCAATTACAGTAAATTAATAAAAAGATGAAACTATAAAGCTTATTAAAGGGGAAACGCGGTATTTCCCCTTTGGTGCGTTTCAATCCGTGAATTACTTCAGCAGATCAATCAACCGCAGCAGAGCCAGTAACAGCTCCAGCGCGGCGATGAGCACAACCAGCTTATGCGTCAGTGTGTCCATCCGCTCTCCTTGTAAAAGGAGCGCAACGCCTGCATCTTACCCTTACACTGCCTGTCGGTGCAGGTGTACAGTTACTGGATTGTACTATCACGCTCCAGACCGGGGCACTGCCTGCGGCACCACCCGTCCGGCAGCCAGGGCTTGAAATCGGGCTGGTCTGAAATGTGATAAATCCAGTGTTTCGCATTATAGGGCGAAGGTGTTCGTTTGCAATGAGAGATAAAGCCAGTTAGACTCAAATGGCTGGATTGTACTGTCACGCAACGCCACTCAGGCCGCCGTCCGCAGCCTGAGAGCGAAAAATAAAGAACCCTGCCTCACCAGCGGGGTTTTTTATTTTCTGCGATCTGCCTTCCAGATCTCCGCCCCACAAAAATCCCCCCGGTAAAACCGTCTGTTTTCAGGCTATTATGCGCAATCATCCGCGTGGTCAGCGCGTTGCTTGTATTGTCAGTGGCGATTCCAAAGGCGCTATCGTAAAATTCTCTTTTTGCAACAGGTAACATCGACAATGGCTCTGATCCCAAAAAACTACGCGCGGCTGGAAAGCGGCTATCGTGAGAAAGCACTAAAAATCTATCCATGGGTGTGTGGACGTTGCTCGCGGGAGTTTGTTTACTCAAACCTGCGCGAATTAACGGTTCACCATATCGAC
Organism: Pluralibacter sp.; assembly: GCF_019237635.1. Taxonomy (GTDB): domain Bacteria; phylum Pseudomonadota; class Gammaproteobacteria; order Enterobacterales; family Enterobacteriaceae; genus Enterobacter_B. Next base: position 35,334 of record NZ_JAFAGS010000159.1, on the reverse strand, counting down.
CACGACCATACCAATAACCCGGAAGACGGCAGCAACTGGGAACTGTTGTGCCTGTTTTGCCATGACCACGAACACTCGAAGTACACGGAGGCTGACCAGTACGGCACCACCGTTGTGGCCGGGGAGGATGCGCAAAAAGATGTTGGCGCAGCAACCTATAACCCCTTTGCCGATTTAAAGTCGATGCTGAATAAGAAGAAATAGTCTCAGGCGTTGCCCATAGCGGGGCATGGACAGTGACGAGCGAAAAGGTGGCTGAGTGAAATATGACAAATAAACAATTTTACCCAATCGGTAGTCCAGGGCAGCCCTGGACTGAACGCGAGAAGCTGCTGTGGCAACAGGGGCAGACACGTTACCGGTGCTATAAGAACGATGTCCTTGACGTACTCGATACGCTCAAACACCGCTATGAGATCGTTCAATATGGTGAATTACACTACGGTGATGATCGTTACCCGTTGATGGCCGCAAAATCAAAAAACTGGGACGATAATTTGCCGGTCGCACTCATTACCGGCGGCGTTCACGGTTATGAAACCAGTGGCGTTATGGGCGCACTGGATTTTTTAGCAGAATGCCGCAGTGAGTATGTCGGTAAATTGAATTTACTTGTTGCCCCCTGTGTCAGTCCCTGGGCATATGAGCGAATCACCCGGTGGAACTACAATGCCGTTGATCCTAACAGGCAATTTTTCCCGCAAGGACAAGCCGCAGAATCCCAGGCATTGATGATGTTCATTGCTCCGCTGAAAGGCCAGTTTGCGGTTCATGTCGATTTGCATGAAACGACAGATACGGACGAAAGCGAATTTAGCCCGGCCCTCGCAGCCAGAGACGGGTTGCAGTATGAACCAAAGAACATCCCTGACGGTTTCTATCTGGTCAGTGACGCGCAGAATTCGAGACTGGACTTCCAGCGCGCCATCATATCTGCGGTTGCAGAAGTGACGCATATCGCACCTGCAGAAGATGATGGCAGTATGCTGGGTTTTCCCGTCGTCAGCTCCGGCGTTGTTGAATATGACAATAACGCATACCACTTGTGCTCGACGATGACCGGCGCGCCCTTCACGACCACGACGGAAGTTTATCCTGATAGCGCTGAAACCTCCCCGGAAGAATGTATCAGGGCGCAGGTTGTCACCGTCCGTCGGGCCATTGATTTCGCGCTGTCAAACTGATCCATCAGACCGGGATGATATCGCCCGGTCTGTGTTTTTCGCCTGCCTGGGACTCAATGCGTCGTCACCGCCGCACGGCCTTTTGCCTCCTGCAACGCCATCCGCAGGTGTTCGTTATTGTCGGCCAGCAGATCCCGCGCGTGCCAGGCGTCCAGCCCGGTCAGCAGCATCAGGATGGCGGTGCGGCAGCTATGGTTGCAGCTTTCCAGCGCGCGCTTCGCCTCGGCGCGCGGGCACCGGGCGGCTTCCATCACGATGGCAATCTGCCGCTCCGTCCAGTGGGTATCCGCCGCGTTAATATCGACCCGCAGGTTGCTGTAGACACGACCTGTACGCACCGCTAAGCCGGTGGAGAGCATATTGAGGATCTGCCGCTGCGCCAGCCGCGCTTTCGGGTTGGCGAACCCCACCACCACTTCCGGTCCGGTCTGCGGCGCGATGACGATATCCGCGAGCTGCGCCACTTCGCTGGCGGCGTTTTGCGTGATGGTCGCCACCGTCGCGCCCAGCGACCCGGCATAGCGCAGCGCGCCCCACACCCACGGCGTTTTACCGCTGACCGAGAGCCCCAGCAGCATGTCGTTGCGGTTAACATCGAGAGTCTGCAGGTCGTTGATACCGCGCTCATAGTCGCTGGCCGCCGCCTCACGTTCCTGCAGCAGCGCTTCTGCGCCGCCGGCAATCAGGCCAATCACCGCATGATGCGCTTCCGGGGCGTACTCGCATGCGGCCTGCATCGCCGCGCGGCCGGAGGCTCCGGCACCGACGATAATCAGTCGCCCGCCCCGGCTCAGGGTGGCTATCGCGTTGTCGACTAACCGGGTGATGTCTGGCAGGCAGGCGGCAATGGCATCGGCGATCACTCTGTCGTCTTGCAGGAGTGTCGCCAGCATATCTTCAGTGGAGAGTTTGTCGATATTCTCCGTACAGGTATTACGTCGTTCCATCATTAAACCGGTGGGTTTACTGCTCATACAAACCTCCAAATATGTGCTTCCTTACACACTATAAGGTTATTTATCATCGTCTCCTGCGAGTGAGGTCACGCTTCACCGCCTGAATGGTTAGTTTTCCTGTCATTACACGGCTTTATGAAACGCCCCTCATCTGCGATAATCAGCATTTCCGCCGTTACACTCCGGGAATGTTATGAACGCTTTATCGCCCGCTCGTAAGCGCCCAATGAAACTCAACACCACGGTGACGCTTATGATTTGCAGTGTGATCGGCACTGTACTGCTGCTGATGTTTACCCTGTGGTTTTCGCAAATCAGCAACGCCACCCGCGATGGCGTCAAAGACATGGCGCTGGCGGTGGCGCGCACCCTCGCGGACAGCCCCGACGTCAAGCGCGGCCTTACCCTGCCGCCGGACAGCAATATCATTCAGCCGCTGGCGCTGGCCGTCGCCAAGCGTAACCACCTGCTGTTTGTGGTGGTGACCGATATCAACGGTAACCGTTATTCCCACCCCAACAGCAAGCTTATCGGCCAGCACTATATCGGCGATGACATTAACCCGACGCTAAAAGGCAAAGAGAACGTCGCCATTAACCACGGCATGCTCGGGTACGCGCTGCGCGTTTACACCCCGGTGTTTAACGATGAGCGCCAGCAAATCGGCGTGGTCGCCATCGGCATTTCGCTTGCTAAAGTCAATGATGAGCTCGCCCGCAGCCGCGTCGATGTGCTGCTCACCATTTTGTTCAGCACCCTGGTCTGCGCCCTGGGGACATGGAGCCTGGTGCGGGTGCTTAAGCGCGCGCTGCTGGGGCTGGAACCGCACGAGATCTCGGCAAAACTCAAGCAGCGCCAGGCCATGCTGCACTCCCTGAAAGAGGGGGTGATCGCCGTAGACCAGAACGGCCAGGTGACGCTGATTAACCCGGCGGCGAAAAAAATGCTGCAATCGCCCGATAACAGCGAAACCGATGAGGGGCCGCTGCTGGCCGATCTTAACGAAGTTCTGCAACGCGACGAGCCCATCTACGACCGCGAGATAAGCTGTAACGGGCTGCTGCTTATCAGCAACACCGTCCCGATTCACTGGCAGGGCGCCATCGTCGGGGCGATCAGCACGTTCCGCGACAAGACCGAGGTCAGCCAGCTGCTTCAGCGGCTGGACGGCATGGTCAACTACGTCGATGCGCTGCGCACCACCTCGCACGAGTTTATGAACAAACTGCACGTGATCCTCGGCCTGCTGAATATGAAAAGCTATGACAAACTTGAAGAGTACGTGCTGCAAACCGCGCAGAATTACCAGACGGATATCGGCGCTATCCAGCAGCAGATCAAATCGCCGGTGGTGGCGGGCTTTCTGTTAGGCAAAATTCACCGGGCGAACGAGCTGGGCTTTACGCTGACGCTGGCGGAAGAGAGCCGGGTGCCGGATAACCCCAATGAAAAGCAGGTGACGGTGCTGGTCACCGCGCTGGGTAACTTAATCGAAAACGCGCTGGACGCCATGCACGGGCAGCCGGAGGGTGAAGTCAGCGTCCTGCTGCACTACCATAACGGCTGGCTGAGCGGTGAAGTCAGCGACGACGGGCCGGGTATCGCGCAGAGCAATATCGACGCCATTTTTACAAAAGGTTTCTCAACGAAAGGCGATAACCGCGGCGTTGGGCTGTTCCTGGCGCACCAGCAACTGAGCGCGCTGGGCGGCAACATCAGCGTCGAATCCGAGCCTGGCGTGTATACCCAATTTTTTGTTCATCTTCCCTGGGATAGTAAAAGGACGACGGCGTGATAAATGTATTGATTGTTGATGATGATGCCATGGTAGCCGAGCTTAACCGTATGTACGTCGCCAGAGTACCTGGCTTTCGCTGTTGCGGTACGGCCTCTACCCTGCATCAGGCCAGGGAAATGGTTAATAACCCGCTGCTGGAGATTGATCTGGTGCTGCTGGATGTCTATATGCAGCAGGACAGTGGGCTCGATCTGCTGCCGACCCTTCGCGCCAGCGGCCGCGCTATCGACGTAATCATGATAACCTCGGCGGCCGATGCGGCAACAGTGCAGACCTCCATGCACTACGGCGTGGTGGATTACCTGATTAAGCCGTTCCAGTTCCCGCGGTTTGAAGAGGCGCTCAACGCCTGGCGTGAAAAGCATAAGCTCATCACCACCCAGCCGTATTATGAGCAGTCGGAAGTGGACCGCCTGCTGCACGGCGCCAGTCCGGAAATCGCCGATGACCGTCGCCTGCCGAAAGGGCTGACGGCGCAAACTTTACGCACCATCTGCCAGTGGATTGATAACCATCCCGGGTCGGAGTTTTCGACCGATGAGCTGGCGACGGCGGTAAATATTTCCCGCGTCTCCTGCCGCAAATATTTGATCTGGCTTGCGCAGATCAACATTCTGTATACCAGCATTCACTATGGCGCCACCGGCCGTCCGGTCTATCGCTACCGTCTGGTCGCCGAGCAGTACAACCTGCTTAAGCAGTACAGCCAGTAAGCCGGTAATCGGCGTCGAGAAGCGAGAAGCGAAACCGGCGCTGTGAAGAGAGGATAACGTCGCGGTTTTTGGTCACAAAAATCGCTTCGATATCCTCGCGCTGGCGCAGCAAAGCGCCGCCTTTTTCAACCCCCAGGCCGTACAGCAGCGTGGTCCAGATATCGCCATCAAGCGAGTCCGCCGAGATAACCGTCACGCTGTGCAGCGCATTATCCAGCGGATACCCGCTACGCGGGTCGAGAATATGGTGCCAGCGTCTGCCGTCCTGTTCAAAGTAGCGCTCATACACGCCGGAGGTCACCACCGACTGCCCGTCGACATCCAGCACGCCCAGAACCGACGCCTCCCCGGCGAACGGTTTTTTAAGCCCTACCGACCAGCGCCCCAGGGTGTGTACGTTGCCGCCGAGGTTAATCAACGCCTCCGCCATCCCCTGCTGGCGCAGATAATCCCGCACCCGGTCGGCAATGTAGCCTTTGGCGATAGCGCCAAGGTCGATTTCCATCCCCGGCTGGGTCAGAAATACGCTGGCGGTCGCATCGTCGAGCACCACATCCTGCGGGCGCGTCAGCGCCAGCCGGGCGGTTATCTCCGCCCCGGAGGGCACGCGGTTGCCCTGAAAGCCGATACGCCACAGCTTCACCAGCGGGCCGATGGCCAGATTGAATGCGCTGTCCGGCGCCAGGCTCGCAGCCTTTGCGCATTTGATAAGCTGGTACACCGGGCGGCTGACGGTCACTGGATGCCGTCCGGCGGCGTGGTTGATATCCATCACCTGCGACGACGCGCGGTTAACGGTCAGCAGATCCTCATAACGTTTAATCACCTGGAAGACCCGGGAGGCTAACGCTTCATCATGGCAGGGAAATTTGAGCAGGATGGGCGATCCCATCAGGACGGCGGAATAGCGGTACAGGCAGCGTTCATCAGACATCATACGGTCTCCTGGGCGATAACCCCGGCGAAGAGACCTCGCCGGGGAAGATGCACGGGCGTTAGCCTCTGGCGTGTTTTACCGCCTGATGGCCTGCCAGCGTACCGAAGATAATAATATCCGCCACCGCGTTACCGCCGATGCGGTTGCCGCCGTGGATACCGCCCACCACTTCACCCGCCGCATACGCGCCCGGGATCGGCTGTTGATCGGTATTCAGTACCGCCGCGTCGGAATTGATGGTCACGCCGCCCATGGTATGGTGGACACCCGGCGCAATGCGAATGGCGTGGAACGGGCCTTCGTTGACAGGCGCGCGCAGCGCCGTGGTGCGACCGAAGTCTTCATCGTGCTGGCGCTCCACAAAACCGTTGTAGCGCTCAAGCGTGGCGAGGAACGCGTGATAATCCATCCCCAGCTTATCCGCCAGCGCGCGCGGCGTGCTGGCGCTGGTCACCAGCCCTTTGGCGATGTATTCGTCTGCGGCTTTGTTTTTCGCCCGCACGTGTTCATCAAAGACGATGTACGCATAGTGCTCCGGCAGCGCGATGATCGACGCCGACACCTTATCGCGGGTCTCCAGCTCGTTAAAGAAGCGGTTGCCCTGCTGGTTGACGAGAATAGCCCCGCCACCGCGAATTGACTCCGACACCAGGTAGGAGGTTTTCTGCTCCACCGTTGGGTGGATCTGGATTTCTCCCATATCCACCGTGCCCGCGCCGATGCGCTCCAGCAGCGCGATACCGCCCCCGGTCGCCCCTTTGTGGTTGGTGGTCACAAAGCCGTCGAGGTCAGGACGGTATTTCACCACCATCGCGCTGTTGGCGCTGAAACCGCCGGTCGCCACCACCACGCTGCGGGTGTGCACCACCATCGCGTCGTTCTCTTCGTTCAGCAGGCGCACGGCGCTGACTTCATCGTTCTCCATCAGGATCTCGTCGACGGTCGTATCGAGCATCACGTCAATACCGCGTCGGGTGAGATTGCGCACCAGCCCGCTTATCAAATAACCGCCTACAGCCGACCCGTCGCGCGGACGGTGGGTACGGTCGATGCTCATCCCGCCGGTGGTAGTAATGTCGTTGAGCATGATGCCGCGGTCCGCCAGCCATTCGATGGCCTGTGGCGCATTATCGACAAAGCGGCGTAGCAGCTGCGGGTTATTTTTGGTTTTCCCACCCTTCAGGCTTTCCTGATAAAACAGCGCTTTGCTGTCCTGAATCCCCTTCACCCGCTGGAAACGGGTTTCCGCCGCGTTCATCCCGGCGGAGGCTTTGATGGTATTGCCGCCAATGGTCGGCATTTTTTCCACCACCAGCACCCGGGCGCCCTCATCGTGCGCCTGAATCGCCGCCGCCAGACCCGCGCCGCCGCTGCCGACCACCACAACGTCATAGGCTTTCGCCGTCGCCGCGTCGCCGCCCTCTTCCGCCGCCAGTGCCTTGCTGGATTTCAGCATGGCCTTCGAGACGGCTTTTTTCACCGCTTCGCTCTGGCTGGTGGCGCCGGAAATGGCGTCAACGTGCGGCGTGTTAGCGGTTAAGATACGCTCGCGAATCTCTTCAAAGCTAGTGGTAAACTCCACGCTGTCCACCGGGCTTGCGGCAAGCGCAATGTCGGCGATGCGATCGTTTTCCAGGCTGACGTTAATGACCAGTTCACTGGCGTCATCCAGAACGGTTTCAACAAACATGCCCGGTTTGAAGCGGGCGTCGCCCATGCTCATGTCGCGAATCATCGCCTCCACCAGCGAGAAGCGCCACAGCGGCTCAGGGATATTCAGGGCTTCGCGGCAGGTGCTGTCGATAAAGAGCTCCAGACGCTCGCCGCTGGCGATGCGCGCCGTCCAGTCCGGATAAGCGATACAGGCCCGGCCAACCGCCATCAGATCATACCCATGATCCAGCCCCTGCTCTGCATCCCCGGCATTCACCACGCCGCCCACGCCCATCACCGGCACCTGCGCCAGCGTTTCGCTGCGCAGGGCGCAGTATTTTTCAATCAGCGGCGTGGGGTCGGTGGTCTCGACGATCGACGGGCGCAGCGACGCGCCGAGGGAAAAGTGCAGATAGTCCAGGCCGCGTGCGGCAAGCTTCTCCAGCAGATACAGGGTGTCCTCGAAGCGAATGCCGGGCACCTCCAGCTCCTCCGGTGAAAAGCGATAACCGATGATGAACGCGTCATCAGCGTACTGACGGACCATTTTGTGGGTGATATCCAGCACCGCCAGCGGGAACCTCGCGCGCTTATCGCGGCTGCCGCCCCATTGGTCGTCGCGCTGGTTGGAGTTCGGCGAGTAGAACTGCTGGATAAGATAGGTATTGGCGCCGTGGATTTCCACACCGTCGAACCCGGCCAGGATCGCGCGGCGCACGCCGTCGCCAAACTTGTTCACCATCCCCTGGACTTCGTCAGCGCTCAGCGCTCGCGGGGTGGCGGCACCATCACGCGGCGCCGCCAGGGCGCTCGGCGCAACCGGCGTACGTCCGCCGATAAGCTGCGGGTCTACCATCCGGCCCCCGTGATAAATCTGCAGGATGGCTCTGGAGCCCTCGCCTTTGATGGCCTGCGCAATCTTCGCCAGTCCGGCGATTTTTTCATCATTGTCGATACCGATCGCGCCAGGAAAAGCCAGACCGTGGTCGTCGATAAAACAGCATTCTACGATGACGGCCCCAATGCTGCCCGCACGAACCCGGTAATACTCGACCAGCTCGCGGGTGACAGTGCCATCATAATATCCGGTACAGGTCGTCATCGGCGCCATAAGCAGGCGGTTTTTTAGCTCCGTTCCGTTCGGTAAGGTAAAAGGACGAAAAATGCGTTCGCTACTGGTCATAATAACACTCCAGATTTCAAATATTAAAAATTTCAGAATAAGGTGACGGAATGTCTTTTATTTATAGTTATTTATTCCTGTAAAGTCATACTCACAATATAACGCTTTTTTTAGTTACCAAAATACTTACGTTAGTTAATAAACTATTTAACCACCTAAATAACACCAGCACCTCTTTTGTATTATTTGATTTAAATATCAAATTTACAAAACCGCCAAAAACAATAACAATTAACACACATTTATTTATTGTAAAAAATTCAATAAAATGCATATTAATCAATTGGATAATAAAAACAACCAAAACAAGAATCCAAACAAAATGTTAACATTTAGCGAATTTTTAAGCAGAAAATCACCTCCTCCAATAGGGTTACTTAAAATAATAACAAAACGTTTATTTGGTCATTTTTATTGATCTCAATCAATTGTCATCCGCGATGAATGCGCAATATATAAATAACCAACAAATTCTATTTAACGCCTTCAGTATCGCGTTAGATTATCGCCGTAAAGAATAATCAAGAACCGATATTAATAACTAAAGAAAGTTTTAAAACTAAAGAAAGCAAATGATTATTCCAGGCGCAACCGTATTTTTAACTACTTGCAGATACTCACTATGACAGAGAAAAAAACACCCCCACTGCCTGCTGGCGCAGCAGGGACAAAAACGGTGGATACACGCCGCCTGTTGATGATGGCGCTGCCCATTATCGTCGCCGTGCTGTTGTTGTTCGTTCCGGTGCCGGAGGGACTTCCTCCTTATGCCTGGCACTACTTCGCTATCTTTGTTGGCGTCATCGTCGGTTTGATCTTCGAACCGCTGCCGGGCGCCGTCATCGGGATAACTGGCGTGGTGGTTATCGCCCTGTGCAGCCAGTGGTTGCTCTTCAGCCCTGAACAGCTGGCCGACCCGAAGTTTAAGCTTGCTGGACAGTCCTTTAAGTGGGCGGTGAGCGGTTTTGGCAACTCCACGGTATGGCTGATTTTCGGCGCCTTTATGTTTGCCGCGGGCTACGATAAAACCCAGTTCGGCCGCCGTCTGGCGCTGATCCTGGTGAAATATCTCGGCCGCCGCAGCCTGACGCTCGGCTATGCCATCGCCTTTGCTGACCTGCTGCTGGCGCCGTTTACGCCGTCCAACACCGCACGCAGCGGCGGGACCATCTACCCTATCATCGCTAACCTGCCGCCGCTGTATGGCTCAAAACCTAACGATCCGAGCGCGCGCCGTATCGGCTCCTATTTGATGTGGGTCGCCATCACCGCCGCCTGTATCACCAGCTCGATGTTCCTCTCGGCGCTGGCGCCGAACCTGCTGGCGCTGGCGCTGGTAAAAAGCATCGTTGGTATTAACATCTCCTGGGGCACCTGGTTTATCGCCTTCCTGCCGTTAGGTATCCTGCTGATCCTGACCATGCCGCTGCTGGCCTACTGGTTCTACCCGCCGGAAGTGAAGGTTAACGATGAAGTGCCGCTGTGGGCCGCCCGCGAGCTGGAGAAACTCGGTCGCCTGTCACGTAACGAAATCCTGCTGCTGGTCTTTGTCTGCTTCGCGCTGATGATGTGGATCTTCGCCGCCGAATGGATTGAACCGGCGCTGGCCGCCCTGCTGGTTATCGTGCTGATGCTGTGGACTGGCGTGCTCTCCTGGAACGATATCACCAGTAACAAAGCGGCGTGGAATACCTTTGCCTGGTTCGCCACCCTTGTTGCGCTGGCCGACGGCCTCTCCTCCACCGGCTTTATCGCCTGGCTGGGTAAAGAAGGCGGCGCGCTGATGAGTGGCATCTCCCCGGGCGTGGCCACTGTCGTGCTGCTGCTGGCGTTTTATCTGTTGCACTACCTGTTTGCCAGCACCACCGCGCATACCACCGCGCTGCTGCCAGCAATGTTGACCATCGCCTCTACCATTCCGGGCATGAATATGCAGGTGTTCGTTCTGCTGATGGTGACCTCGCTCGGCGTGATGGGGATTATCACCCCGTACGGTACAGGTCCCAGCCCAATCTACTACGGCAGCGGCTATCTGCCGACCAAAGACTACTGGCGCCTGGGCACTATCTTCGGTGCCATCTTCCTCGCCGCCCTGCTGCTGATTGGGTATCCCTGGATGTCCATGATGTTCTGATTCATCACCGCCGAAAGCGCGCTTTCGGCGGTTTTATCTTTATGGAGAAAGTGAGCTATGTCGACCAAACCCTTTACCTATCAGGACCCCTTCCCACTGGCAAAAGATGAAACCGACTATTATCTGCTTAGCCGTGAACATGTCACTGTCGCCGAGTTTGACGGTCAGGAAGTCCTTAAAGTTGACCCCGAAGCGCTAACCCTGCTGGCACAGCAGGCCTTCCACGATGCGGCGTTTATGCTGCGCGCCTCCCACCAGAAACAGGTTGCCGCGATCCTGCTCGACCCGCAGGCCAGCGACAACGACAAATATGTCGCCCTGCAGTTCCTGCGCAACTCCGATATCGCCGCCAAAGGCGTGCTGCCAACCTGCCAGGATACTGGTACTGCCATCATTATGGGGAAAAAAGGCCAGCGCGTCTGGACCGGCGGCGGCGATGAGGCCGCCCTCGCCCGCGGTGTCTATAACACCTACACCCAGGATAACCTGCGCTATTCGCAGAACGCGCCGCTGGATATGTACAAAGAGGTCAACACCGGCACCAACCTGCCAGCACAGATCGATCTCTACAGCGTCGACGGCGACGAATACAAATTCCTGTGCATGGCCAAAGGCGGTGGCTCGGCCAACAAAACCTACCTGTATCAGGAAACCAAAGCGCTGATCACCCCGGCAAAGCTCAAGAACTACCTGGTGGAGAAAATGCGCACCCTCGGTACGGCTGCCTGTCCGCCGTACCACATCGCCTTCGTGATTGGCGGCACCTCTGCTGAAGCGACCCTGAAAACCGTCAAGCTCGCCTCAACCCACTACTATGACGGTCTGCCGACGGAAGGCAACGAGCACGGCCAGGCGTTCCGCGATGTTCAACTGGAGCAGGAATTGCTGGTGGAGGCGCAGAACCTTGGTCTCGGTGCGCAGTTTGGCGGTAAATACTTCGCCCACGATATCCGCGTGATCCGCCTGCCGCGCCACGGCGCTTCCTGCCCGGTCGGCATGGGCGTTTCCTGCTCCGCCGACCGTAACATCAAGGCGAAAATCAACCGCCACGGCATCTGGATTGAAAAACTGGAAAGCAATCCGGGCCAGTATATTCCGCAGGCGCTGCGCCAGCAGGGTGAAGGTGATGCGGTCAGGATTGATCTGAACCAACCGATGAGCGCGATCCTGTCCCAACTGTCGCAGTATCCGGTTTCTACCCGCCTGAGCCTCAACGGCACCATTATCGTGGCGCGCGACATTGCCCACGCGAAGCTCAAGGAACTGCTGGATAACGGCGAGCCGCTGCCGCAGTACGTTAAGGATCACCCGATCTACTACGCGGGCCCGGCAAAAACGCCGGAAGGCTATGCGTCCGGTTCGCTTGGCCCGACCACGGCGGGACGCATGGACTCTTACGTCGACCTGCTGCAATCGCACGGCGCAAGCATGGTGATGCTGGCGAAAGGCAACCGCAGCCAGCAGGTGACCGATGCCTGCCACAAACACGGCGGTTTTTATCTCGGCAGCATCGGCGGCCCGGCGGCGGTACTGGCTCAGCAGAGTATCAAAAGCCTTGAATGCGTGGCCTGGCCGGAGCTGGGTATGGAAGCCGTCTGGAAGATTGAAGTCGAAAACTTCCCGGCGTTCATTCTGGTGGACGACAAAGGGAATGACTTCTTCCAGCAGATCCTCGCCTCTTCCTGCGCAGGTTGCAGCCAGCGAGGGTAATCTCTTTCGCCCGGAGGTAGTATCGCCGGGCTTTTTATCCGCCAAAACGAAAACCGCCTCCATGATGGAGGCGGTTTTTTTATCACCTGAAGATTACAGCGGCGCCCGCTTATACGCGGTGTAGCTGGCTTTCCAGTACGTTTTCTCAATACTGAGGAGCAGCTCCTCTTTGCTCATCACCGGCGCGACGCCATCCTGCTGGGCAGTACGGGCTACCTCGAAGGCGATAGCCCGGGAGAGCGGTTCAATCGCATCAACCGGCGGTAGCAATCCGCCTTTTTCGGTGGTTGCCAGCGGCGAGTGCGCGGCAAGCGTTTTGCTGGCGGCCATCAGCATGTTTTCCGTCACCCGGGACGCCCTTCCCGCCAGCACGCCAAGTCCAAGCCCCGGGAACACATAAGCGTTATTGCACTGCGCTATCTCATACTCCTGCCCCTGATAAAAGACTGGCGCAAACGGGCTTCCCGTCGCGACCAGCGCCGCCCCTTGCGTCCACTCAATCACATCCTGCGGCTGCGCTTCCGCCCGGGAGGTGGGGTTAGAAAGCGGCATCACGATCGGCCGCGGGCAATGACGGTGCATCTCTTTAATAACCGCTTCACTGAACAGACCCGGCTGTCCGGAGACGCCGATCATGACCGTCGGATGGGCGTTACGCACCACATCCAGTAATGAGAGATTCGCAGTGTCGACATCCCAGTGGCGAATGCTGTCCCGTGCGGTCACCAGATTCTGCTGGAAATCGAGCAGGTTCGGCATTTCGTCTGTCAGCAGACCAAAACGATCGACCATAAACACGCGGCTGCGGGCTTCGCTTTCCGTCAGACCGTCATCCATCATGAGGGTAATGATTTTCTCGGCAATGCCGCAGCCTGCCGAACCACCGCCGAGGAAGACCACCCGCTGATCGCGAATGTGGGTTCCTGCCGTCTTCGCTGCGGCAAGCAGAGTTCCTGCGGTAACGGCGGCAGTCCCCTGAATATCATCGTTAAAGCAGCACAGCGCGTTGCGGTAGCGGTTCAGCAGTCGGGTGGCGTTCTTCTGCGCAAAATCTTCAAACTGCAGCAGAACGTCCGGCCAGCGGTTCTGCACCGCCTCCACGAACATATCCATAAATTCAAGGTACTGGTCGTCGCTGATCCTCGGGTGGCGCCATCCCATGTACAGCGGGTCTTCAAGGTGCTTGGTATTGTTGGTCCCCACATCCAGCATAATCGGCAATGTGGACGCCGGATGAATCCCCCCGCAGGCGGTGTACAGCGACAGCTTGCCGATAGGGATGCCCATTCCGCCCACGCCCTGATCGCCAAGGCCGAGAATTCGTTCGCCATCGGTCACGACGATCACGCGGATATCGTGACGGGAGAAGCTTTGCAGCATTTCATCAATATGGTGACGATTCGGCCAGGAAATAAATAATCCTCTGGCGCGACGATATATCTCGGAAAAATGCTCACAGGCCTCGCCGACCGTTGGTGTATAAATAATCGGCAGCGTCTCTTTCATGTGCGTACGCAGCAGGTTATAGAACAGCGTTTCGTTGGTATCCTGAATATTACGCAAATAGATATGCCGCGAAATATCGCGTTTAAACTGGCAAAACTGTTCCCATGCCCGCTCCGTCTGCTCCTGAATGGTTTCGACGTTATGCGGCAACAGACCGTTAAGATTAAACGTCTGGCGTTCGCTTTCCGTAAACGCCAGCCCTTTATTTAACAGCGGACTTTCTAATAACACGGCGCCACTATACGGTGTATACAGCGTTTCCTTAATCAACATGCAATACTCCTGAACGGATCTCTTATGAAATCAAATAAATCATTAAACCTTCGGTAACGACACCCAGCGCGGTCCCCATTAAGATGGAAGAAGACGCGTTTTCAATATAGGTATCGCTCCGTAACGCAAACATTCCTGCGGCAATCGCCGAAGGCGTCGCGCCGATAATAATCACCTGCTGCATTAAGCTATGGCTTAAACCAAACGCCAGACCAGCGGCGGCCATCAGCCCCGGTTGCAGCAAATTTTTAATACTGATATTGGTAAACGTCTGCAGATTGAGCGTCGGGCGCTCGCCGTAAAACAGCAGACCTAAAGCGAACAACGAGAGACCGCCTGCCACTTTCCCAACCATCTCGATAGGCGAACTCAACAGATGCGGCAGTTGTACGCCCGCCAGGCTTAGCAACACGCCGGAGATAGGGATCCAGACAATCGGGTTTCTGACCGCCCGCACCAGGCTTTGCATTACCAGTTTGCCGGGGCTCAGTTCATCGTGGGCGCTTTCCGACTTATCCCCCATGCGAATCAGGATGATGGTCAGGGGGATCATAAACACGCTGGTCACGATGTTGCCGATAAGTACCCCGAGGAAACCTTCAGGCCCAATCAGCACCGCCAACACCGGCGCGCCAAAATAGGCCATATCCGGGAAGGCGCACACCAACGACTGCACCGCGCTGGTTTTAATGTCGTGGCGGAACACGTAGCGCGAGATCAGCAGCGTCAGGAAATAAGAGCCCATCAGCCCTATCACCAGCACCGCCATAAACGAAAAGTTCTTTATTTTATCCGGGTTTGTATTCAACGCGCCGATAAACAGGTGGAAAGGCAGCGCAAAGCGGATCACCACCGTCGCCAGCACGGAGGCATCTTCACGACGGCTGTAACCTAATTTTCCACTTAACCACCCGAGCAGCATGATAAATACCAGGGGGAACAGAGATTGTAATAGTAATGAGGGCATGAAAACTCCTGGCCATATAATAAACAGGAAATATAAAACAACTTTCGCTGGCTAATTTAACGATCGCGCATATACAGTGGGGTGACAACAATCACACTTAGCTCTATTTAAATACTTTCATCGCAGCTACTTTACTTACAAATATCAGGCATAGATTTTCAATTACTTTAATTACAAAAAGAAGAATTAAGTTATTTAAACAGAACATTTCGACGCTGTCACAAAACCAGTACAAGAGAAATCTTCGAGGCTTTTTAATCAGATGGGCGTGTGTTAGGTTTTTCAACGTTATCTTTGCATGGTTCCTCACTAACAAATTGTTCTTATTTTATATAGCTTTATTTTCAACCACCCCTACATTATTTATTAATATAATCAGGTAACACTAATGGAAAATAATCCACTACATCATACCCTTGCGAAATCCACCCCCGGCGGGCAGCCGCTGAAACTTCTGGGTAATATTGAAGTAGGTTCAGTGCCGCTGGCGCTGTTCATTACTATCGCCGCCATCGTTGCCGCGTCCGACGCAGCCGGTTTACTGCCGAAGAATATGATAGGCGGCCTCGCCGTCATCATGACCTTAGGTTTTGCGCTGGCGAAAATAGGCCGCATGATCCCGGTGCTGAAAGAAATCGGCGGCCCGGCGATCCTGTGCCTGATGGTGCCTTCGGTACTGGTCTATTTTGACCTGTTCCAGGCGCATACCATGGCCACCGTCCACCTGCTGATGAAAGAAGCGAACCTGCTCTATTTCGTGATTGCCTGTCTGGTGGTCGGCAGTATTCTGGGCATGAACCGGACTATCCTGATTCAGGGGATGATACGGATGTTCGTGCCGTTAGTCGTCGGTACCGCTACGGCTATCCTCAGCGGCCTGCTGGTGGGTTCCCTGTTTGGCTACAGCCTTTATCATACCTTTTTCTTTATCATCGTGCCGATTATCGGCGGCGGTATCGGCGAGGGTATTTTACCGCTTTCGCTGGCCTACTCCGCTATCCTCGGACAAACCCCGGATGTCTATGTCGCCCAGTTGGCGCCTGCCGCCGTCGTCGGCAACATTTTCGCCATTATCTGCGCCGGGGTGCTTGCGCGTATGGGAAGCCGCCGGCCGTCGCTTTCCGGTAATGGGATGCTTATCCGCAGCCGTGAAGACAACAGCGTATTTACCCAGACGCAGAGCGTACAGCAGACCGATTTTCAACTGATGGGCGCCGGTTTACTGATGATTTGCGCCTTCTTTATCGTCGGCGGTTTGTTCGAGAAGCTGGTACATATTCCCGGCCCGGTGTTGATGATTCTTGCAGCGGTATTTTGTAAGTACGCCAAAGTGATCCCATCGTCGATGGAGATGGGCGCGCACAGCTGCTACAAGTTTGTGTCAGCCGCCTTAGTATGGCCGCTGATGATTGGCCTTGGCATGCTGTATGTGCCGCTGGAGAGCGTCGTTTCGGTGTTTTCCGTCGGCTATGTGGTCGTCTGCGGGTCGGTGGTGATCGCCATGACGCTGAGCGGCTTTTTCATTGCTTCGCGGCTGAATATGTACCCGGTGGAAGCAGCAATCGTTACCTGCTGCCACAGCGGTCTCGGCGGAACGGGCGATGTCGCCATCCTGTCGGCGTCAAACCGGATGTCACTGATGCCGTTCGCGCAAATCGCTACGCGTATCGGCGGCGCTTCGACGGTTATCGCCGCCACTCTGCTGCTGGGTTGGGTGGTGTAACACCAGAGCGCAGACGAAAAAAAACGGTGAAAGCGCCAGGCTTTCACCGTCTTACTGAAGAGGCAGGCAATTACTCAGCGGTTTTCTGCTCGCCCATCACTTTCAGCTTCTTGGAGATATCGCGACGCTCTTTCGACAGCTCAGCGTTTTTGATGATGTAGTCGTCAACGCGGTCTTCATAGTCGGTCTTCATGCTGGCGATGATGCCCTGGATAGCCTCAACGCTCATCCCAGGCTTGATGTAGTCGCTCAGGTTGTCGAGCAGCAGAACACGTTTCTGGTTGTCACGGATCTTTTTCTCAACGTCCTGAATTTCACGCTGCAGCTTGTTCTTACGGCGGAACAGACGCACAAACTCCAGTACGTCCTGGAACGAAGGTTTGGTTGTTTCCATTTTTACACCCCTAATGATTGAGATTCGGATTCGTAAAGCCACCGCGTAGGGTAAACATAACTGCTCACGGCGGCTGATGACAATGGGTTTTTACTTTGGGTTCATCATAACCCTAAATGTAGCTGAATCGAAACAAGCAGACAGCAAACCCGTCCCATATGCGCGTTATTTGCGCAATGCCCGACAAATCAAATGCGACAGCAGCTCCAGTTGCCGCGCCAGCTCCATACTTAACCATACGTAGCCGTGGATCGGCGTCTCAGACAGATTATCTCCCTGATACTCCCCCACCAGTTGGCGCAGCTCGGCGACGATCTCATTGAGTTTCTCATTGTTCGCCAGAATCGGCTGCGGGTTGCCTTCATACAGCGCATGGGCGATAGTCAGCAGCGTCTGTTGGGTCATCTGCTGCATATCGCGCAGCGTCTGGGCGTTAAGCATCACATAGTGGCTGGCGCGCGATGCCCAGTAAGCGTTGATTTGCAGTTCCAGCATGCACACCAGGTTACGGCTGACGGTTTGAATCCCCTCGAAAATTGACTTCTGTATGCGCGTCTCTTTGCTTGCCGGGGTGATAAACCCGCGCATTTTCACCACGTCATTGAGGACTTTCTGGATATGCCGTTCAAGGCGGGGGCGTTCCAGCAGGTTTGGCGAAAAGCCCGCCTGGTAGAGGCGGTTAAATGCGGTAACGTAGTTCGCCATCTGAATACGCCAGTGCAGAAACGCGCGCTGCGGCCAGATGCCGGTAAACAGCATCGCCAGCAGCGAACCAAAAATCACGTCGCCGGAGCGCCACAGCGCGGTGTGCATGTCTCCCGCCGGCGCGCCCACGACCACCGCGAGGGTAATGCCGATCAGCAGCGCCTGATAAGGCTTTTTCCCGAGCGCCAGCCAGCCGCAGAGAAACATTGCCACGGCGCACCAGACAATCATCAGCGGCAGGGAAATCAGTTCAAGTTTTAGCGCCACCAGCCCAAGCGCGGAACCGAGGATCGTCCCGCCGATACGCTCGAAGGCGCGCGGCACCACGTTCCCCCAGAAGGAAATAGGCCCCATGATCACGACAATCGTAATCAGAGGCCAGGTACCTTCCGGAACATCAAGCAGACGAATCAGCAAAAACGTCAGGACAAAGGCCAGCGCGATGCGCACCCCGTGAACGATACGGTAGTGGCGGTAAAAACGAATTTCAAAAGGGCTGAGTGATTTATCGGCTCGCACACCCACTCTCCGGCCGGACTAAAAGCACAATTGTATCCGTTTTTCTGCAACGTGGATCACGCGAGTGTTAATAACCATTAAATGACAAAGGCTATTGATCTTAACCCGCCCGACGCCCTACCGCGATATGCATTTCGATATCCCAGTAGCCGTCCTGATTGCCGTCATTCAGATAGCGCTCAAAGCACGGTTTTGCCGCCAGTTCCCAGACGCTGTCCTCCAGCACGCTGCCGAAGAACTGGTACCATGGCGTGGAGAAATCATGGTTAATCACCCGCGCAGTGGCGACGGCATATTCTCCGCCGAGCACTTCCGTCAGAATGACGCCTTCGCTGTTGGGGGGAATCTGAAAACCGGGTTCTACGGTCACCACCGTGTCGCAGCGCAACTTTTCCGCTGGCACCTCATCGGGGTTATCGTAATAGACCGCCAGCCACTCTTTGGCCGGAATATTCTGCCCATCAACCCACATCATCAGCTGCTCAAAGCCTTGTTTTACCGTCTGTTCCCATGGGCCAACCATGTGAAAACCGGCCACGACACGTTGGTGTTCCTGTCTGATACTGTATTCCATAAAAGCCTCCGCATGTGAAATTACTGTATAAACATACATACAAATGTAGCAAGGCCACATCAATGTAGTATGTGCGGTAATTCACAGAACGGAAATGTGAAACGCCCCAGGAAGGGGCGTTTTGTCAGGCTTTATGGTGCAGCCAGTCGCTGAACTGCGAGAAGACGCCGCCTTTATTGACGCTTTCCAGCGTCACCAGCGGCCAATGGGCCACCACCTTATCGCGGTCATACAGTTGGATTTCGCCCACACGCTGGTGCGCGGCGATAGGGGCATCCAGCTCTTTCCTGTCAAGGACATACCTGGCTTTGATATTCGGCACTTCTGTTTTCGGCAGCGCCAGCCAGAAGTCCTGATCGGTACCCAGACGGATCTGCTCTTTGTCACCGTACCAGATACGCTCGTTGCCAACCTGTTTGCCGCTGTGCAGAATCTGGACGGTGTCGAAGTTCTGCTGGCCCCAGTGCAGCAGCTTGCGCGCCTGCTCTTCACGACCTTTTGCGCTTTCCGCGCCCATGACCACCGCAATCAGGCGGCGCTCGCCGTCCACCGCCGACGCGATAAGGTTAAAGCCCGCGCCCGACGTGTGGCCCGTCTTCAACCCATCCACGTTCATGGTTTTATCCCACAGCAGACCATTACGGTTTTGCTGGGTGATACCGTTCCAGGTCAGGCTTTTTTCGCTGTACATGTGGTAGAAATCGGGCTCGCCGTGGATGATAGCGCGGGAGAGCACCGCCAGATCATAGGCGGAGCTGTGCTGCCCTGGCGCATCAAGGCCGTGCACCGTTTCAAAGTGGGTATCTTTCAGCCCCAGCTTCTGCACATAGCCGTTCATCAGTTGAACAAACTGCGGCTGACCGCCCGCGACATAATCCGCCAGCGCGACACAGGCGTCGTTGCCGGAATCCACAATAAGCCCACGACTTAAGTCGCGCACCGTCAGGCGATCGCCGGGTTTGAGGAACATCAGCGATGACCCGTCAAACACCGGGTTCCCTTTCGCCCAGGCGTCGTGACCGACCGTCACCTCATCGTTCGGCGTAATTTTGTGGCTGTCGATAGCGCGATCGACCACATAGCCGGTCATCAGCTTGGTTAAGCTGGCGGGGTTGCGCTGCTGGTGCTCATTGCCTGCCGTTAAGATTTGACCGGTGGTGTAATCCATCAGCACCCATGCGCCAGCCTGAATGGCCGGAGGCGGTACCGTGTTGGGAAGAATGTCTGCGGCAAGTGCGCAGGAAATGCCCGAAGCGAGCAAAGAGACAGCAATAAACAAACGGCCTTTCAACAGCATATCCTCAACTTTCATCAATTCGCCGTCCTTTTTACGGGACTTACGCTTTACTGACAGCGTTTAATTGCAAGAAAATATGACAACATCAGCCGCTGGCGACAACGTAATCACGCCCCACCCTTCTGATGATGCGCCAAATCGTTTACCATGCTGGGTTCACGCGCATACGGATGACTGACAGACCATGCAAGAGACGCAATCGCCGCCTGGATTCCTTTTCCACGACTATGAAACCTTCGGCACCAGCCCGTCGCTGGACCGCCCCGCCCAGTTCGCCGCCCTTCGCACCGACAACGATTTCAACGTCATCGGCGAGCCGGAGGTGTTCTACTGCAAACCGGCGGATGACTACCTGCCGCAGCCTCAGGCGGTGCTGATAACCGGCATTACGCCGCAAGAAGCGCTGGCTAAAGGGGAAAACGAAGCGGCCTTCGCCCGTCGCATTCATGCGTTGTTCACGGTGCCGAAAACCTGCGTGGTGGGCTACAACAACGTGCGCTTCGATGACGAAGTCACCCGTAATATCTTCTACCGCAATTTTTACGATCCTTACGCCTGGAGCTGGCAGAACCACAACTCGCGCTGGGACCTGCTGGACGTGATGCGCGCCTGTTACGCCTTGCGACCGGAAGGGATCAACTGGCCGGAAAATGAAGACGGGCTGCCGAGCTTTCGCCTTGAGCACCTGACCCGCGCCAACGGTATTGAGCACAGCAACGCCCACGATGCGATGGCCGACGTCTACGCCACCATCGCCATGGCGCAGTTGGTGAAATCGCGCCAGCCGCGGCTGTTTGACTACCTCTATACGTATCGCAATAAGAACAAGCTGGCGACGCTGATTGACGTGCCGCAGATGAAGCCGCTGGTGCATGTCTCCGGTATGTTCGGCGCCTGGCGCGGAAACACCAGTTGGGTCGCGCCGCTGGCCTGGCACCCGGATAACCGCAACGCGGTGGTCATGGTTGATCTGGCGGGCGATATGTCGCCGCTGCTTGAGCTGACGGCGGACGAACTGCGCGATCGCCTGTATACCGCGAAGGCCAGTCTCGGCGAACTGGCCGCCGTACCGGTCAAACTGGTGCATCTCAACAAATGCCCGGTGCTGGCTCAGGCGAATACCCTGCGCCCGGAAGATGCCGACCGTCTGGGCATTAACCGCCAGCAGTGTCTCGATAACCTGAAGCTGCTGCGGGACAACCCGCAGGTTCGCGACAAGGTGGTGGCGATTTTTGCCGACGCGGCGCCGTTTGTGCCGTCAGAGAATGTGGATACGCAGCTCTACAACGGTTTTTTCAGCGATGCGGATCGCACGGCGATGAAAATCCTGCTGGAAACCGAACCGCGCAATCTGCCCGCGCTGGATTTGACCTTTGCCGATGCGCGTATTGAAAAGCTGCTGTTCAATTATCGGGCGCGTAACTTCCCCGGTACGCTTGACGATGCCGAGCAGCAGCGCTGGTTGCAGCACCGCCGCGAGGTGTTCACGCCCGAGTTTTTACAGGCCTACGCCGATGAGCTACAGATGCTCAGCCAGCAGTATGCCGGGGATAAAGCCAAACTCGCGCTGCTGAAAACGCTGTGGCAGTACGCGCAGGAGATCGTCTGACGGCGATACCTTTCCGGGTGGCATCCCTGTCGCCCGGAAAAGGATTTACGTTTTCGCGCGGCTGGCGATGATCGCCTCCGCCACCGTGCGCGGCGCTTCGGCGTAGTGGTGAAATTCCATGCTGTAGGTCGCCCGGCCCTGGGACATTGAACGCAGCGTGGTGGAGTAACCGAACATCTCGGCAAGCGGGACGTCAGCGCGAATAATCTGGCTGCCGTAGCGCTCCTCCATGCCCTGCACCATCCCGCGACGCGACGAAAGGTCACCCATAATGTTGCCCGCGTAGACCTCCGGCGTTTCCACCTCCACGTGCATCACCGGCTCGAGAATCACCGGTTCGGCCCTGCGCGCCCCCTCTTTGAAGCCGAAAATCGCCGCCATGCGAAACGCCATTTCCGACGAGTCGACATCGTGGTACGAGCCAAAGGTCAACGTCGCTTTGACGTCGACAACCGGATATCCGGCCAGCACGCCGGTACCCATCGCCTCACGCAGCCCTTTTTCCACCGACGGAATGTACTCGCGCGGCACCACGCCGCCCTTGGTGGCATCTTCAAACACGAAGCCGCTGCCTGGCTCCCGCGGTTCGAGGGTTAGCACCACGTGGCCGTACTGCCCTTTACCGCCGGACTGGCGGACAAATTTCCCCTCCACCTCCCTGACGGTTTTGCGCAGCGTTTCGCGGTAGGTGACCTGCGGGCGACCGATATTGGCCTCAACGCCAAACTCGCGCTTCATGCGATCGACGATGATTTCAAGATGCAGCTCGCCCATCCCGGAAATAATGGTCTGCCCGGACTCCTCGTCGGTATGCAGGCGGAAAGACGGGTCTTCCGACGCCAGCCGCTGCAGGGCAATCCCCATTTTTTCCTGATCCGCTTTGGTTTTTGGCTCAATGGCGAGCGAAATCACCGGCTCCGGAAACTCCATCCGTTCAAGGGTGATCACCGCATTGGGATCGCACAGGGTATCGCCGGTGGTCACATCCTTCAGACCGACGCAGGCGGCAATATCCCCGGCGTGCAGCGCCTCCACGTCGTGGCGATCGTTGGCGTGCATCAGGACGATACGCCCGATACGCTCCTTCTTCTCCTTGACCGGGTTATACACTGCATCGCCTTTTTTCAGCACACCGGAGTAAACGCGGATAAAGGTCAACTGACCGACGTAGGGGTCGGTCATCAGCTTGAACGCCAGAGCCGAAAACGGCTCCTCATCGCCGGGATGACGCTCGTCGGGCTGCCCTTTCTCGTTCACGCCGTCGATAGCCGGAATATCACGTGGCGACGGCATCAGCTCAACCACCGCATCAAGCATGCGCTGCACGCCTTTATTCTTAAACGCGCTGCCGCACAGCACCGGCTGAATCTCTCCGCCAACGGTGCGTTTACGCAGCCCTGCGACGATTTCCGCCTCGCTCAGGTCGCCAGTTTCCAGATATTTATCCATCAGCGCGTCGCTGGCCTCCGCCGCCGCCGACACCATCTTCTCCCGCCACTGCTGCGCGGTGGCGAGCAGCGCATCCGGCACCGGCGCATAGCTGAAGACCATCCCCTGAGTCGCATCGTCCCAGTAGATAGCGCGCATCTTAACGAGATCCACCACGCCGACGAAATGCTCCTCGCTGCCGACAGGGATAACAATCGGCACCGGGTTCGCCTTCAGGCGGTCAATCATCATCTGCACAACGTGGAAAAAATCGGCGCCGGGACGGTCCATCTTATTGACGAACGCCAGCCGGGGAACATGGTACTTATTCGCCTGACGCCACACGGTTTCCGATTGCGGCTGCACGCCGCCCACGGAGTCATACACCATTACCGCGCCGTCCAGCACGCGCATGGATCGCTCCACCTCAATGGTGAAATCCACATGCCCGGGCGTATCGATGATGTTGATACGGTGTGGTTCAAAGCTCCGGTCCATACCGGGCCAGAAGCAGCTGACCGCCGCCGAGGTAATGGTTATCCCCCGCTCCTGCTCCTGCGCCATCCAGTCGGTCGTTGCAGCGCCATCGTGTACTTCGCCCAGCTTGTGGCTCATCCCGGTGTAAAACAGAATGCGCTCAGTGGTCGTGGTTTTACCGGCATCGATATGCGCGGAGATACCGATGTTGCGATAACGTTCGAGGGGGATGGGTCGGGGCATGATGCGTCCTTAGTCGTTTTGACTGTCAGTGAGCGGCCATAAAAGAGTATGATCGCCAATCCCCCCGAACGTGAACAAATTCGCCTCGAAAATAAGTTAGCAGAAACAAAAAAGCCGGAGGGGATCACCCTCCGGCTTTTTTATCGTATCGCGTGATTACGCGACATCTTCGTACTGCGGAACCGGGTTGCGGAAGCTCTTCGTCACGCAAGCCAGGTACAGCAGGCCGATACCGCCCCAGATGAGGCCCAGAATCATTGAGCTCTCTTCAAGGTTAATCCACAGCGCGCCTACGGTCAGCGCGCCGCATACCGGCAGTACCAGGTAGTTGAAGTGGTCTTTCAGCGTTTTGTTGCGCTTCTCACGGATCCAGAACTGCGAGATAACCGAGAGGTTCACGAAGGTGAACGCCACCAGCGCGCCAAAGTTAATCAGCGCCGTTGCGGTCACCAGGTCGAAGTTGATCGCCAGCAGCGCGATAGCGCCAACCAGCAGCACGTTCCATGCCGGCGTGCGCCATTTCGGATGCACATAGCCGAAGAAACGGGTCGGGAACACGCCGTCGCGGCCCATCACGTACATCAGACGAGAAACGCCCGCGTGCGCCGCCATACCGGAAGCCAGTACGGTCACGCTGGAGAAAATCAGCACGCCCCACTGGAAGGTTTTACCGGCAACGTACAGCATGATTTCCGGCTGTGACGCATCCGGATCTTTGAAACGAGAGATATCCGGGAAGTACAGCTGCAGGAAGTAGGAAGCACCGATAAAGATCATGCCGCCAATCAGCGCCGTCAGGAATATCGCGCGTGGAATAACACGCTCAGCGTCTTTGGTCTCTTCAGACAGCGAAGAGATACCGTCAAAGCCGAGGAACGAGAAGCACAGGATGGTTGCCCCAGTTATCATCGGCACCACATGCGCGCCTTCGGACCAGAACGGACGGGTGCTGGTCAGCGTACCTGCGCCTTCGCCGTGCGACACGCCGTAGATAATCAGGCCGACGATAACCGCTACAATCCCCATCTGCAAAATGACGATCAGGGTGTTGAAGTTCGCCACAGTCTTGATGCTGCGCAGGTTAGAGATGGTCATAAAGACCACCAGCGCAACCACGAAGATCCACGACGGAACGGAAGGCACCAGCGCTTCAAAGTAAATTTTTGCCAGCAGGATGTTGATCATCGGCATGAACAGGTAGTCCAGCAGGGATGACCAACCCACCATAAAGCCAACCGCCGGGCTAATGGATTTCTGGGCATAGGTATAAGCAGAGCCCGCGGACGGGAAACGGCGAACCAGTTTACCGTAGCTTAGCGCTGTAAAAAGAATCGCGATCAGCGCAAAGGCATACGCCGTCGCCACGTGACCGTCTGTGAGGCCTGATACGATACCAAATGTATCGAACAGCGTCATCGGCTGCATATAGGCAAGACCCATCATGACAACCGGAATCAACGTAAGTGTTTTACGTAATTCCACGCGAGAGGTGTTTGGAGTAACGTTATGCGACATGGTCATTCTCCTTCACGGCGAATGCCGTCGCGTAAGCAAAAAATTGCCCCATTTTTTACGGATTCCTCAGCGACAACAACTGTCGGTTTTTAGTAAATATCTATCCGGTACGAAGCCCGGCCTCTTGGTTTTGAATGACGTTTCTTTGTTGCAAAAAAATAACCGACGCGTTTAAAAACGTCGGTTAATCTCTATTTTTGCAGGCGGCGTATTGTGCCCTCTTCCCCCAACAAACACAAGAGAATGAGAGCTTCATCAAATAAATCACTCCGCTAACTGTCTGATTATTCATCACTGTTAGAGGCATACACCGCAGCAATAGCACTATTTGCTAAAATATTGTCCCGCCACCAGGTGCTGGCAAGGCCAGAGGTCTGCTCATTCCAGCCGATCCATACCGCATCGAAGGGTAAATGGGCCGCCACCTGTTTTTCCACCAGCGCGCCGTTTTCAATAAAACGCTGCGCCAGATAACGCGGTAAATAACCGCATCCGAGCCCGCTGATGTGTAATTCCAGTTTAGTCTTAAAATCAAAAACAGTGAGCGCTTCCTGATCTTCAAGCAGCTGTTGAAATGCAGAACAGCCCGGTGCGGCGTCATCGCCGACAATAACGGCGCGAAAGCGCCTGATGGTGCGACGACTCAGCGGCTCCGGCTCCTGCGCCAGCGGGTGCTGCGGCGCCACCACGAAAATTTGCTCCAGAAACCCCAGCGGTGAGAAACCAAAACCGCTCAGCGGTGGCGGGTCGCGCAGCGCGCCGACGACAATATCAGCCCGTCCGGTCGCCAGCGCCTCCCAGGAGTCGCCCAGCACGCCGCGAATAAACTTCAGGCGGGTGACATCATGCTGCTGGTAAAAGGCTGCGATCAGCGGCGTTAATAATAAGAAAGGAAAAGTGTCGTCAACGGCGATCACCAGATTGTTTTCCCAACCCTCATGCAGCTTAACAGCCTGCTTTTCCAGTTCACGCACCGTATGCAGAACTTCGCGGCCTTTTTCCAGCAGCATTTGTCCCGTGCGGGTGAAGGTCGCGCGATGGCCGCTGCGATCGAGCAGTTGAATATTGAGGTCGCTTTCCAGTTTGTGCACGGTATAGCTGAGCGCCGACGGTGTTTTGAAGAGCTTTGCCGACGCCGCGGCAAAACTCCCTTCTTTATCGAGCGCATCGAGAATGATGAGAACGTCCAGCAGTGGCTTCATCGTCGCCCCCTTGCGGTACGCGATTTCAGCGCTGGCAGTTTATTCCATTGGCATGACCAGCGGATCAGGGTACTGATACTCAAACCCCAACTCATGGCAGATTCGGCTGCCGTCTATCGTTTTGCCCTTACCGCCACTGTCGCTAAACACCGGCGGCGCAAGGCCAAGCTCACGCGCCATCAGCGGATAAAATGTCGCCCGGGACGGGTGCTGCGGCGCGCAGAGGTTATAAATATGCCCGCCCTTCGGCGCCTGTAGCAGCAGGGTAATGGCGGCCACCGCATCCTCAAGATGCACCAGGTTTACGCCATGCTGGCCGTCCGGCGCGGATTTTCCGGCAAAAAAGCGCCCCGGATGCCGCCCGGGCCCGACCAGCCCTGAAAGGCGCACGATATCCACCGACGTCCCCGGCAGATTGTGCAGCCAGTTTTCTAGCTCTTTAAGCACCTGACCGTGGGTGGTGACCGGCACCCGCGGCGTATTCTCCTTCACCACGCCCTGCACGTCGCCGTAGACCGAGGTCGAGCTGGTGAACACAATGCGCGGGATACGATGCGCCAGCGCGCTGTCGACAATCTCCTGCACCGCCCGCAGGTAAAAATTATCCCCCTGGCCGGTACGACGCGCCGGTAGCGTGATGACCAGCGCATCGACGTTCATGAGCGCGTCAAGGTCGTCCGTTTCGCAATCCAGCTGCGGCTCAAGGCGAAGCGGGTAGCTCTCAATGCCGCACATTCTGGCCGCTTCGACGCCGTCCTGGGTGGTTTTACTGCCGGTCACCTCCCAGCCGCGAGCCGTCAGCGAAAGGGCAAGCGGCATACCCAGCCATCCTAACCCAACAATTGCGACCTTTTTCATGTCTGTCTCCTGAGTCGTTCGCGCTCCTGTATTAAGGCTACGCCAGGCCACGGCAACTGACAATTTATCTGGTGAATATGAAATGAATTAAAGTTCAAAAAAAGCCCTTGCTTTCCGTGTCGGAAGTGGTTTAGGTTAACAGACATCAAGTGCATAGGCATTCAACGAGAATTTTATGAACCGCGTTCAATTTAAACACCACCATCATCACCATCACCCTGACTAGTCTTTCAGGCGATGTGTGCTGGAAGACAGTAGGATCTTCCAGTGGTGCAGAACGCAAGAGAGAGCCCCCGGAAGATCGTCTTCCGGGGGCTTTTTTTTGGACCGGACTCACCGCGATTCAGACAGGAAACAGAGGATAAGAGCATGTTAGATAACAACCGTTTACGCATAGCTATGCAGAAATCGGGCCGCCTTAGCGATGATTCACGCGAATTACTGGCCCGTTGCGGAATAAAAATCAACCTTCACACCCAGCGCCTGATCGCGATGGCGGAGAATATGCCTATCGACATTCTGCGCGTGCGTGATGACGATATCCCGGGTCTGGTGATGGACGGCGTTGTCGACCTCGGCATTATCGGCGAGAACGTGCTGGAAGAAGAGCTGCTGAGCCGCCGCGCCCAGGGCGAAGACCCGCGCTACTTTACTCTGCGCCGTCTCGACTTTGGCGGCTGTCGCCTGTCGCTGGCGACGCCGGTCGATGAGACCTGGGACGGCCTGGCCGCGCTCGACGGCAAACGTATCGCCACCTCTTACCCTCACCTGCTCAAGCGTTACCTCGATCAAAAAGGCATCAGCTTTAAATCCTGTCTGCTCAACGGCTCTGTCGAAGTGGCGCCGCGCGCGGGTCTCGCTGACGCGATATGCGACCTGGTGTCGACCGGCGCCACCCTTGAGGCCAACGGCCTGCGCGAAGTGGAGGTTATCTATCGCTCAAAAGCCTGTCTTATCCAGCGCGACGGCGAGATGCCGGAAGCAAAGCAACAGCTTATCGACCGTCTGCTGACCCGTATTCAGGGCGTTATTCAGGCCCGTGAGTCCAAATACATCATGATGCACGCCCCGACCGAGCGTCTGGACGAGGTCGTCGCCCTGCTGCCAGGCGCTGAGCGCCCTACCATTCTGCCGCTGGCAGGCGATCAGCAGCGCGTGGCCATGCATATGGTCAGCAGCGAAACCCTGTTCTGGGAAACCATGGAAAAACTGAAGGCCCTGGGCGCCAGCTCCATTCTGGTCCTGCCGATTGAGAAGATGATGGAGTAAGCCATGAGCTTTAATACCGTAATCGACTGGAATACCTGCAGCCCACAGCAGCAAGACGAGCTGCTGATGCGCCCGGCCATCGGCGCTTCAGAGAGCATCAGCCGCACCGTGCGCGAAATCCTCGACAACGTTCGCGCCCGGGGCGACGCGGCGCTGCGCGAGTACAGCGCGAAGTTCGATAAAACCGAGGTCGACGCGCTGAAGGTGACCGCGCAGGAGATAGATGACGCCAGCGCGCGCCTGAGCCCGGCGCTAAAGCAGGCGATGGCGGTCGCGGTGAGCAACATTGAAACCTTCCACACCGCGCAAAAGCTGCCCATCGTGGATGTCGAGACCCAGCCCGGCGTGCGCTGCCAGCAGGTCACCCGTCCGGTAGCGTCCGTCGGGCTGTATATTCCAGGCGGTTCGGCGCCGCTCTTTTCCACCGTGCTGATGCTGGCAACGCCTGCCCGCATCGCCGGTTGTCAGCAGGTGGTGCTGTGCTCGCCGCCGCCGATTGCCGACGAAATTCTCTATGCTGCTCGCCTGTGCGGCGTGCAGGATGTGTATAAGGTTGGCGGCGCGCAGGCGATCGCCGCGCTGGCGTTTGGCAGCGAGTCGGTGCCAAACGTCGACAAAATCTTCGGGCCAGGCAACGCTTTTGTGACCGAGGCGAAACGCCAGGTCAGCCAGCGTCTGGACGGCGCGGCGATCGATATGCCCGCGGGCCCGTCGGAGGTGCTGGTGATCGCCGACAGCGGCGCAACGCCGGAGTTTGTCGCCTCGGATCTGCTCTCTCAGGCAGAACACGGCCCGGACTCGCAGGTGATCCTGCTGACGCCGGATGCGCAAATGGCCACCCGCGTCGCCGACGCCGTTGAGCGCCTGCTCGCCGAGCTGCCGCGCGCCGACACCGCCCGCCAGGCGCTCTCGGCAAGCCGCCTGATTGTCGCTCGCGATATCGCGCAGTGCGTCAGTATCTCCAACCAGTACGGCCCGGAGCACCTGATTATCCAGACGCGTAATGCCCGGGAACTGGTCGACAGCATCACCAGCGCGGGCTCGGTGTTCCTTGGCGACTGGTCGCCGGAGTCCGCGGGCGATTACGCCTCCGGCACCAACCATGTGCTGCCGACTTACGGCTATACCGCGACCAGCTCAAGCCTCGGGCTTGCCGATTTCCAGAAACGGATGACGGTGCAGGAACTGTCCCGCGAGGGTTTTGCATCACTCGCCGCCACCATTGAAACGCTGGCCGCGGCCGAACGTCTGACTGCCCACAAAAACGCCGTTACGCTGCGCGTTGCAGCCCTGAAGGAGCAAGCATGAGCATCGAAGAGTTAGCCCGCAAAAACGTCCGCGACCTGACGCCGTATCAGTCCGCCCGCCGCCTCGGCGGTAAAGGCGATGTCTGGCTGAACGCCAACGAGTTTCCGACGCCGGTCGCCTTTGCGCTGACCCAGCAGACGCTCAATCGCTACCCGGAATGCCAGCCGAAAGCGGTTATCGGCAATTACGCGCAATACGCTGGCGTTAAACCGGAACAAGTGCTGGTCAGCCGCGGTGCTGACGAAGGTATTGAGCTGCTGATCCGCGCCTTCTGCGAGCCGGGCCAGGACGCCATCCTGTTTTGCCCGCCGACCTACGGCATGTACAGCGTCAGCGCGGAGACCTTCGGCGTCGAGTGCCGCACCGTACAGGCGCGGGAAGGCTGGCAGCTTAACCTGCCGGCGATTGCTGAACAGCTTGACGGCGTGAAGCTGGTGTATGTGTGCAGCCCGAACAACCCGACGGGGCAGATAATCAATCCTCAGGACATGCGCACGCTGCTGGAGATGACCCGCGGCAAAGCGCTGGTGGTCGCGGATGAAGCCTACATCGAGTTCTGCCCGCAGGCGACGCTGGTCAACTGGCTGGCCGACTATCCGCACCTGGTGGTGCTGCGCACCTTATCCAAAGCCTTTGCGCTGGCCGGGCTGCGCTGCGGCTTTACGCTCGCCAGCGAAGAAGTTATCGCCCTGCTGCTGAAGGTGATTGCCCCCTACCCGCTGTCGACCCCGGTCGCCGATATCGCCGCCCAGGCGCTGAGCCCGCAAGGGATTACTGAGATGCGCGAGCGCGTGGCGCAGATCCTCGCCGAGCGCGCGTATCTGGTCAGCAACCTGCGCGATATCCCCTGCGTTGAACAGGTTTTTGATTCAGAAACCAACTATATTCTGGTGCGGTTCACCGCCTCGAGCGCAGTCTTTAAATCTCTGTGGGATCAGGGCATTATTTTACGTGACCAGAACAAACAACCTTCTTTAAGCGGCTGCCTGCGCATTACCATCGGCACCCGTGCAGAGAGCCAGCGCGTCATTGACGCCCTTCGAGCGGAGAATGTATGACTCAGAAGTTCCTCTTTATTGATCGTGATGGCACGCTGATTGCCGAGCCTCCGAGCGATTTCCAGGTAGACCGTTTCGATAAGCTGGCGTTCGAACCGGAGGTCATTCCCTCCCTGCTCAAGCTGCAGCAGGCCGGGTTTCGTCTGGTGATGATCACCAATCAGGACGGACTGGGCACCAGCAGCTTCCCGCAGGCGGACTTCGACGGCCCGCACGACCTGATGATGCAAATTCTCGCCTCTCAGGGTGTGGCCTTTGAAGATGTGCTGATTTGTCCGCATTTACCGCAGGACAACTGCGACTGCCGCAAACCGAAAACAAAGCTGGTGACCCGCTGGCTGGAAAACGGCGCGATGGATACCGCGAACAGCTACGTCATCGGCGACCGCGCAACCGACGTGACTCTCGGCGACAACATGGGCATCACCGGCCTGCTGTACAACCGCGATACCCTCGGCTGGAAAGCGATTACCGAGAAGCTCACGCGACGCGACCGTTACGCCCACGTCGAGCGCAATACCCGCGAAACCCAGGTCGACGTTAAGGTCTGGCTGGACCGCGAAGGCGGCAGCCGCATCAACACCGGCGTCGGTTTCTTCGACCATATGCTCGACCAGATTGCCACCCACGGCGGTTTTCGTCTGGACATTACGGTCAAAGGCGATCTCTATATTGACGATCACCACACCGTCGAAGATACCGGTCTGGCGCTCGGCGAAGCGCTGAAGCTGGCGCTCGGCGATAAGCGCGGCATCAACCGTTTCGGCTTCGTACTGCCGATGGACGAGTGCCTCGCGCGCTGCGCGCTGGACATTTCCGGGCGCCCGCACCTTGAGTATCGCGCCGAATTCACCTATCAGCGCGTCGGCGACCTGAGCACGGAGATGATTGAGCACTTCTTCCGCTCGCTCTCCTATACCATGGGCGTGACGCTGCACCTGAGAACCAAAGGCAAGAACGATCACCACCGCGTCGAGAGCCTGTTTAAAGCCTTTGGCCGCACGCTGCGCCAGGCCATCCGCGTCGAAGGTGATGCCCTTCCCTCCTCGAAAGGAGTGCTGTGATGAACGTGGTGATCCTCGATACCGGCTGCGCCAACCTGCACTCGGTGACTTCCGCCATTAAGCGTCACGGCTACGAGCCCGTGATTAGCCGCGACCCTGACGTCGTACTGCGCGCCGATAAGCTTTTTTTACCCGGCGTCGGCACCGCGCAGGCCGCCATGGACCAGTTGCGCGAGCGCGAGCTTATCGGGCTGATTAAAGCCTGCACCCAGCCGGTGCTGGGGATTTGCCTCGGCATGCAGTTGCTCGGGCGCTACAGCGAGGAGACCCACGGCGTCAACCTGTTGGGCATTATCGATCAGGACGTGCCGAAAATGGCCGACACGGGGCTGCCGCTGCCGCATATGGGCTGGAACCGCGTTTACGCCAAAGCGGGCAACCGGTTGTTTCACGGCATCGAAGACGGCGCTTACTTTTACTTCGTGCACAGCTACGCGATGCCGGTCAACCCAAACACCATTGCCCAGTGCAACTACGGTGAACCGTTCACTGCCGCTGTACAGAAAGAGAATTTCTACGGCGTACAGTTCCACCCGGAACGCTCCGGCGCTGCGGGCGCGCAGCTGCTGAAAAACTTTCTGGAGATGTGATGATTATTCCGGCTTTAGATTTAATTGACGGCACCGTCGTACGCCTCCATCAGGGCGATTACGGCCAGCAGCGCGACTACGGCAACGACCCGCTGCCGCGGCTGCAGGAGTATGCCGCGCAGGGCGCCGAGGTGCTGCATCTCGTGGATTTGACCGGCGCGAAAGATCCGGCCAAACGGCAGATAGCGCTGCTGAAAACGCTGGTGGCCGGTGTCGATGTGCCGGTGCAGGTCGGCGGCGGCATCCGTACCGAAGAGGACGTGGCCGCGCTGCTTGACGCGGGCGTCGCCCGTGTGGTGGTCGGCTCGACGGCGGTAAAATCACCGGAGGTGGTGAAAGGCTGGTTCACGCGCTTCGGCGCAGAGAAGCTGGTGCTGGCGCTGGACGTGCGCATTGACGACGCCGGTAACAAACAGGTGGCGGTCAGCGGCTGGCAGGAGAACTCCGGCGTCACCCTGGAAGCGCTGGTCGACACCTACCTGCCGGTGGGCCTGCAACACGTGCTGTGCACCGATATCTCCCGCGACGGCACGCTGGCGGGCTCTAATGTCTCGCTGTATCAGGAGGTGTGCGCCCGTTATCCTCAGGTGGCGTTTCAGTCTTCAGGCGGCATTGGCGATATTAACGACGTGGCCGCGCTTCGCGGAACCGGCGTGCGCGGCGTTATTGTGGGTCGCGCCCTGCTGGAAGGTAAATTTAACGTGGCGGAGGCTATCGAATGCTGGCAAAACGGATAATCCCTTGTCTTGACGTGCGTGATGGTCAGGTGGTGAAAGGCGTACAGTTCCGCAACCATGAAATCATCGGCGACATCGTCCCACTGGCGAAGCGCTATGCCGAAGAAGGCGCGGATGAGCTGGTGTTTTACGATATTACCGCCTCCAGCGACGGCCGCGTGGTCGACAAAAGCTGGGTCACCCGCGTGGCCGAGGTTATCGATATTCCCTTCTGCGTCGCAGGAGGCATTAAGTCAGTGGAAGACGCCGCGCAGATCCTCTCCTTCGGCGCCGATAAAATTTCGGTTAACTCGCCTGCACTGGCGGACCCGACGCTGATTACCCGCCTGGCGGACCGCTTTGGCGTACAGTGTATTGTGGTGGGTATCGACACCTGGTATGACGCCGCGACCGGCAAATACCATGTCAACCAGTATACTGGCGACGAGAGCCGCACCCGCGTCACCCAATGGGAAACCCTCGACTGGGTACAGGAAGTGCAAAAACGCGGCGCCGGGGAAATTGTGCTCAACATGATGAACCAGGACGGCGTTCGCAACGGCTACGACCTTGAACAGCTGCGCAAGGTGCGCGACGTCTGTCACGTACCGCTCATCGCCTCCGGCGGCGCGGGCACCATGGAGCACTTCCTTGACGCCTTCCGCGATGCCAACGTCGACGGCGCGCTGGCGGCCTCCGTGTTTCACAAACAGATAATGAATATTGGCGAATTAAAAGCGTACCTGGCAGCACAGGGCGTGGAGATAAGGGTATGTTGACAGAACGTCTGGACTGGGAAAAAACCGATGGACTGATGCCTGCGGTTATCCAGCACGCCGTGTCCGGCGAGGTGCTGATGCTTGGCTATATGAATCAGGAGGCGCTGGCGAAAACGCAGGAAACCGGCAAGGTGACCTTCTTTTCACGCACCAAACAGCGCCTGTGGACCAAAGGGGAAACCTCCGGCCATTTTCTTAACGTGGTCAGCATCGCGCCGGACTGCGATAACGACACGCTGCTGATTCTGGTAAACCCGATTGGCCCGACCTGCCACAAAGGCACCTCAAGCTGCTTTGGCGACAACAGCCATCAATGGCTGTTCCTCTGGCAGCTGGAGCAACTGCTGGCCTCGCGCAAAACCGCCGACCCGGCAAGCTCGTATACGGCAAAACTGTACGCCAGCGGCACCAAGCGTATCGCGCAGAAAGTCGGTGAAGAAGGCGTCGAAACGGCGCTTGCCGCCACCGTGCAGGACCGCGAGGAGTTGACCAACGAAGCGTCAGACCTGATGTATCACCTGCTGGTGCTGTTGCAGGACCAGAATCTGGACCTGACGACGGTTATTGAGAATCTTCGTCGTCGCCACAAATAATCTTTCCGGGGGGCCATTCCGGCTCCCTGCTAACCCTCTGATACACATTCCCGGTATTAACAGGTATCATCTGCGCACCCATCTGCGTAAAAGATTCATTGCAGATACTGGATGACTATAATTCGAGGTTTTAAGATGAAATTTCTGGTCACTGGCGCCGCCGGCTTTATCGGCTATCACGTATGCGATCGCTTGCTCAAAGCAGGACATCAGGTTGTTGGTATTGATAATCTGAATGATTACTACGATGTCAGCCTGAAACAAGCGCGACTGGATCTCCTGAACTCGCCAGATTTCACTTTTCATAAAATCGATCTGGCTGACCGAGTGGCCATGCCCGCGCTTTTCGCGGATGAAAAATTCGACCGCGTTATTCATCTGGCGGCACAGGCCGGCGTC
>NZ_JAFAGS010000020.1 GCF_019237635.1 Pluralibacter sp. | reverse complement strand
CCCTGTTCGCCAGCCTGCTCAACATGCAAGGTGAAGAGAAGTCCCGCGCGCTGGGCATTCTGCACGCGGCGCTGGACAGCCATCAGGGCGAGCCCTGGGACACCATCCGCTTTATCGCCCGCTTCTACCCGGACGACAGCGGCCTGTTCTCCCCGCTGCTGCTGAACGTCGTGAAGCTGAACCCGGGCGAGGCGATGTTCCTGTTTGCTGAAACGCCGCACGCCTACCTGAACGGCGTGGCGCTGGAGGTGATGGCGAACTCCGATAACGTACTGCGTGCCGGGCTGACGCCGAAATATATCGACATTCCGGAACTGGTGGCGAACGTCAAATTCACGCCAAAACCGGCAGCGGAACTGCTGACGACGCCGGTGGTTCACGACGCAGAGCTGGATTTCCCTATCCCGGTGGATGACTTTGCTTTCTCCCTGCACGAACTCAGCGCTGCGGGCAGCGAACTCGCCCAGCAGAGCGCGGCTGTCGTTTTCTGCGTTGAGGGGGAAGCCGTACTGCGTAAAAATGGTCAGTCTCTGGCGCTGAAACCCGGTGAATCCGCGTTTGTGGCGGCCAATGAATCCCCGGTGAACCTCAGCGGCGCTGGCCGGGTGGCGCGGGTCTTCAACAAGCTTTGATTACGGAACGCTTAAGTTACTGAACTTTTGGGCGAGTCTTGCTAAGCTTGAACTCAGCCTAATGACACAACAGGCGGACACATCCGCCTGTTTTTATTTTATGGACAAAAACTATGAAAAAATCGCTGGTCGCCGCAGGAATTATTATTGCTCTGGGAGTGGTGTGGACAGGAGGGTCCTGGTACACCGGTAAACAGCTGGAAACCCGAATTGCCGATATGGTTGCGCAGGCCAATGCGCAGTTAACCCGCACCGCGCCGGAAGCAGGCCTGACGCTTGCGTATCAGGATTACCAGCGCGGCGTGTTCAGCAGCCATTTGCAGCTGGTGGTAAAACCGGCTGAGGGCGCCAAAAACAGCTGGCTGAAGGCCGGACAGACCGTGGTGCTGGATGAAAAAGTCTCCCACGGCCCCTTCCCGCTGGCGTCCCTGAAATCCTTTAATTTCGCCCCGGCAATGGCCACCGTAGACACGGTGCTGGTGAATAATGAAGCCAGCAAGCCGCTGTTCGACCTCGCTAAAGGCCAGTCGCCGTTTGAGATACGCACCCGTATCAGCTACAACGGCGATACGCGGTCAGGTATCAATCTTAAGCCGTTAAACTTTGAAGACGGTACAGACAAAGTGACCTTCAGCGGCGGACAGTTCGACGTCGATGCCGACCAGCAGGGCAACGTCTTCTCCATCTCCGGTGAAGCGCAAAGCGGCCAGGTTAACGCCGTCAATGAGTACAACCAGAAGGTACAGCTGACCTTTAACAACCTCAAAACCGAAGGTTCAAGCCAGCTTACCCATTTCGAAGAACGCATCGGCAACCAGAAAATCACCCTCGATAAGCTGGCGATCGGCGTGGAAGGTAAAGAGCTGGCGCTACTGGACGGCACCGCGCTCGAAGGGAAAACTGAGCTGGCAAAAGACGGCAAGAGCGTCAATAGCCAGCTGAACTACACCCTCAACAGCCTCAAGCTCCAGGGACAGGATATGGGCAGCGGTAAGCTCTCCCTGAAGGTCGATCAGATTGACGGTCAGGCATGGCACCAGTTCAGCCAGCAGTACAATAGCCAGGTGCAGGCGTTGATGGGCCAGCCGGACATCATGCAAA
This sequence comes from Pluralibacter sp., assembly GCF_019237635.1. Classification (GTDB taxonomy): domain Bacteria; phylum Pseudomonadota; class Gammaproteobacteria; order Enterobacterales; family Enterobacteriaceae; genus Enterobacter_B. Next base: position 65,034 of record NZ_JAFAGS010000020.1, on the reverse strand, counting down.
ACCCGGAACTGTACCAGCAGAAAGTCGCTGAAGCGCTGTTCGATACCCTGCCCGTCCTGCTGAAAGGCGCGCCGGTCATCACCGTGGCGCCGCTCAGCTGGAAAAACAGCAAAGGCGAAGCCACCTTTAACCTGTCGCTGCTGTTAAGAGATCCGGCGAACGCCACCGGCGAGCCGAAGACCCTGGCACAAAGCGTGGATCGCACCGTGAAATCCCTGGACAGTAAGCTGACGATTCCAATGGACATGGCGACGGAACTGATGACCCAGGTGGCGCGTCTGGAAGGCTATCAGCAGAGCGATGCTGAGAAGCTGGCGAGCCAGCAGGTTCAGGGGATGGCGGCGATGGGACAGATGTTCCGCATCACCACTCAGGAAAATAACGCCATTTCCAGCAGCCTGCAGTATGCCGATGGTCAGGTGACGCTGAACGGTCAGAAGATGTCGCTCGACGATTTTGTCGGCATGTTCGGCGGTCCGGATTTAGGTATTCCGGCCCCACAGGATGACGCGCCAGCGCAGCCATAACCGCACTACCCACCCCGGTTCCGGCCGGGGTTATTTCGTGCTGACCAGCCGCGGCGGCATTATCTGGTTCTTCACCGCATTCTTTCCGCTGTCGATGCGCTCCAGCATTCTTGCCGCCACGCTGTGTCCCATCTCACGGGCGGGCGTAATAACCCAGCTCATCGGCGCATCTTCCAGCGCATTTTCAGGCACTTCAGCAAACGCCGCCAGCGCGACGCGCTGCTCATAGTAGCTGGCGAGACTTTCATCCCCGCTCTGCCAGCCCGAACGCAACATGCCAAGCCAGGCGCCCATCGCCACCACGTTGTTATAGCACACCACTGCGGTGATCGTCGGGTTATGGCGCAACAGATGAGAAAAAGACTCAGCGGCCTGGCGCTGGCTGGATTCGCACTCCACCACCCATTCGCTGTGAAACGGCAGGTTATACTTGAACAGGGTTGCGCAGTAGCCGCCGACGCGTTCCGCGCGGGTGAGCGACGTGCTCTGACCACCGAGCCAGGCGATACGCTGATGCCCTCGGTGAATAAGATGCTCGGTCAGCATTTGCGCCGCCTGCATGTTGTCCGGGCGGATCAGGTCAACATCCTCGAGATAGCTGGCCCGGGAGGCGAACACCAAAGGCACCCGGCTCTCTTCGGCCTTATCACGTAGCTCAGAGGCCTTATCAACCGCCCCGGCGATCACCACGCCGTCAACGCCCTGCGACACCAGCGTGTCGAAGCGCTGCAGCATATGCTCGCCCTTGCCCCCGCCCTGGGTCAGAAACACCATCTTGCCCTGCGACTCCAGGGACTCAATCAGCCCGGCCGTCAGTTCGGTGTAAAACGGCGCGCTTAAATCACCGACGATAAGCCCAATAACCCCGGTTTGAGCGCCGCGCAGCGAGGCCGCCTGACGGTTACGCACAAATCCCAGCGCTTCAATGGCCTGATTCACCCGCTCGCCGGTTGCCATGGAGATCCGCCCTTTGCCGCTGAGCACCAGCGACACCGTGGCCACGGAAACCCCGGCCGCATGGGCTACGTCATTGATGGTGACCTTTTTTGCGATAGCCATTAACCGCACTCGCTCCTTTGCAGTAGATAAAACGTTTTATCAATATGTTGTCTTTATAAACGTTATTATCACTTGGTTATGTGATTTTCTTCGCACTAAAATTTGATAAAACGTTTTATCTTTCCGCTGCGCTCCAGAAAACAACAATCTCATTCAGTACAAGGAGTCGTTTTATGACGACGAAAGCAGCACCAAAAATTACACTGTGGGAGTTTTTCCAGCAGCTGGGCAAAACGTTCATGCTGCCTGTGGCACTGCTCTCCTTCTGCGGGATCATGTTAGGAATCGGCAGCTCGTTGAGCAGCCATGATGTCACCACCCTGTTGCCGTGGCTTGATACGCCGCTACTGCAGGCCATTTTTATCTGGATGAGTAAAGTCGGCTCCTTCGCCTTTAGCTTCCTGCCGGTCATGTTCTGTATCGCCATTCCGCTGGGGCTGGCGCGTGAAAACAAAGGCGTCGCCGCCTTCGCCGGTTTTGTCGGCTATGCGGTAATGAACCTCGCGGTCAACTTCTGGCTGACGGCGAAAGGGATCCTGCCGACCACCGATGCCGCAATTCTGAAAGCCAACAACATCCAGAATATCCTGGGTATTCAGTCAATAGACACCGGCATCCTCGGCGCCGTTATCGCCGGTATCGTGGTGTGGATGCTGCATGAACGCTTTCACACGATCCGCCTGCCGGATGCGCTGGCCTTCTTCGGCGGCACCCGTTTTGTGCCGATCATCACCACCGTGGTGATGGGGCTTGTCGGTCTGGCTATCCCGCTGGTATGGCCGTTCTTCGCCAAAGGCATCAACGCGCTGGGTCAGGTGATTAACAGCGCGGGAGACTTCGGTCCGATGATTTTCGGCACCGGCGAACGTTTACTGTTGCCATTCGGCCTGCACCACATCCTGGTTGCCCTGATTCGCTTTACCGAAGCGGGCGGTACTATGGATGTCTGCGGTCACAGCGTCAGCGGCGCGCTGACCATCTTCCAGGCGCAGCTCAGTTGTCCACAAACGCACGGCTTCTCGGAAAGCGCGACCCGCTTCCTGTCACAGGGTAAAATGCCAGCCTTCCTTGGCGGCCTGCCGGGTGCGGCGCTGGCGATGTACCACTGCGCCCGTCCGGAAAACCGTCATAAGATTAAAGGCCTGCTGATTTCCGGCGTCATCGCCTGCGTCATCGGCGGCACAACCGAACCGCTGGAGTTCCTGTTTCTGTTCGTCGCCCCGGTGCTGTACCTCATTCACGCCCTGCTGACCGGCCTTGGCTTTACTATCATGGCGGTACTTGGCGTCACCATCGGCAATACCGACGGCAACGTGATCGACTTCGTGGTGTTCGGGATCCTGCACGGTCTGTCCACCAAGTGGTACCTGGTGCCGGTCGTGGCGGCAGTCTGGTTTGCGGCCTACTACGCCATCTTCCGCTTCGCCATCACCCGCTTTAACATCAAAACGCCGGGGCGCGATATTGAAACCGCCTCCAGCGCTGAAAAAGCGGTTGCGGGCGTCACCGGGAAATCCGGTTACAACGTACCGGCCATTCTTGCCGCGCTGGGCGGGGCTGACAATATCACGACACTCGACAACTGCATCACCCGCCTGCGCTTGTCGGTCAACGACATGAGCAAGGTCGATGTGAACGCGCTGAAAGCCAACCGCGCCATCGGGGTGGTGCAACTTAATCAGCACAACCTGCAGGTGGTCATTGGTCCACAGGTTCAGTCGGTCAAAGATGAAATGGCCTCGCTGATGAACACCGTTCAGGCGTAATGCTCGCTTTCCCCCTTCATCCTGAAGGGGGAAAATGGATCTTCTCGTTTTCTGATAAGGACGCTGCCATGTTTGACTTTTCGACGGTCGTTGACCGCCACGGCACCTGGTGTACGCAATGGGATTATGTTGCGGATCGTTTTGGCGCACCGGATCTGCTGCCCTTCACCATCTCCGATATGGATTTTGCTACCGCGCCGTGCGTACTCGACGCGCTAACCCAACGCCTCTCGCACGGCGTTTTCGGCTACAGCCGCTGGAAGAACGATGAATTTCTCGGCGCTATCCGCTACTGGTTCAACCGCCGTTTTAACAGCGTGATTGACGCTGAGAGCATGGTGTACGGCCCGTCGGTTATCTACATGGTATCGGAAATGATCCGCCAGTGGTCTGAACCCGGCGACGGCATTGTGGTGCATACGCCAGCCTATGACGCCTTCTTCAAAGCCATTGAAGGCAACCAGCGGCAGGTCGCCGCCGTCCCCCTGCACCAGACGGCGGAGGGCTGGATGTGCGACATGAACGCGCTGGAAAGCGTGCTGGCCGAATCGCGAAACACCGTTCTGCTGCTGTGCAGCCCGCATAACCCGACCGGGAAAGTGTGGACCCGCGATGAACTCAACACCATGGCGTCGCTGTGCGACAAGCACGGCGTCAGGGTCATCAGCGACGAGATCCATATGGATATGGTCTGGGGCGAGCACCGGCATACGCCGTGGTGCGACGTCGCACGCGGCGACTGGGCGCTGTTCACCTCCGGTTCGAAAAGCTTCAATATTCCGGCGCTGACCGGCGCTTACGGACTGATTGGCAATGCGGATGCGCGCAACGACTATCTTAACGCGCTGAAAGGCCGCGACGGTCTGTCGTCCCCGTCGGTCCCCGCGCTGGTCGCCCATATCGCCGCCTATCAGCAGGGAGAACCCTGGCTGGACGCCCTGCGCGATTATCTACAGGAAAATATGCGCTACATCGCCACAGCGCTAAACCACGCTTTCCCTGAATTGTACTGGCAGCCGCCGCAGTCGACCTACCTTGCCTGGATCGATCTTCGCCCGCTAAACATTGACGACCGTCTGCTGCAAAAAGTGCTGATTGAGCAGCAAAAAGTCGCCATCATGCCGGGATATACCTATGGTGACGAGGGTAACGGTTTTATTCGCCTCAACGCCGGCTGCCCGCGAAGCAAACTGGAGCGCGGCGTACAGGGGTTGATAAACGCCATTCACGCCCTGCGCTAATATCCATTGCGCAACGCCAATTTAGGTTGCGCAATAGCTTTTTACCCCGTTTTATTTTTATAATAGGCCGCACTTTAACAATAATTCAGAGTGCGACCATGATTGATACCAACCTGCCTTTAACTGACATTCACCGCCACCTTGATGGCAACATCCGCGCACAAACGATCCTTGATCTTGGCCGCCAGCATAATATCGCGCTGCCCGCCTCGACGCTGGACGCCCTGCTGCCGCATGTGCAGGTCACCAGTAATGAGCCGGACCTGGTCAGCTTCCTCAGCAAACTGGATTGGGGCGTGAAGGTGCTGGCTTCGCTCGAGGCCTGCCGTCGCGTCGCCCGCGAAAACATTGAAGATGCCGCGCGCAACGGTCTGCACTATGTCGAACTGCGCTTTTCTCCGGGCTATATGGCGATGACTCACCAGCTACCGGTCGCGGGCGTGGTTGAAGCGGTGATCGCGGGCGTTCGTGAAGGTTGCCGCGAATTCGGTGTTGAAGCGCGCCTTATCGGCATTATGAGCCGCACCTTCGGCGAAGCGGCATGCACCCAGGAACTGGAAGCGCTGCTCGCTCACCGCGACGGCATCACCGCGCTGGATCTCGCCGGTGATGAGCTCGGCTTCCCCGGCAGCCTGTTCCTCAACCATTTTAACCGCGCGCGCGATGCTGGCTGGCATATTACGGTCCATGCCGGTGAAGCGGCGGGTCCGGAAAGCATCTGGCAGGCAATTCGCGAACTCGGCGCCGAGCGTATCGGCCACGGCGTGAAAGCGGTTGAAGATCGCGCGCTCATGGATTTCCTGGCCGAACAGCGCATCGGTATCGAATCCTGTCTCACCTCCAACATTCAGACCAGCACCGTCGCCACTCTGGCGCAGCATCCGCTGAAAACGTTCCTTGAGCACGGCGTGCTGGCAAGTATCAATACCGACGATCCGGCCGTTCAGGGCATCGATATTATTCACGAATACACCGTGGCGGCCCCTGCCGCAGGATTATCCCGCGAGCAGATCCGCCAGGCGCAGATCAATGGTCTGGAGATTGCCTTCCTGACGCCGCAGGAGAAACAGGCGCTGATTGCCAGGGTGCAAAAAGCGTAATCATGAGCAAGCCGCTCACAATGAGCGGCTTGTTTTAGCGGGTAAGACACAGCGTGGCGCGGCGTTTCGCCGATTCGATGCCCAGCTCAATCAGCTCCATTATCTGAATCGCCTGGCTGGCCGGTACCGGGTTCTCGGCGTTACCGTTTAGCGCATCGCGGATCCCGGCATAATAGGCCGGATAATTTCCCGGCACCGTAAGCCATGTCTCCTCGACGCGATCTTCGCCCTCTACGCGGGTAACCACCCCGTCGCGCATGTCGTAACCCCAATCCTCCAGCGGTGGACGCTCACCGCTTTTCAACCGATCCTCCTGCGGATCGAGGCCATATTTTACGTAACTCGCCCGGGAACCATGCACGATGTAGCGCGCGGTCTCTGCGGCGGCAAGCAGTGTGGCATGCAGCACGACGCGACGTTGCGGATAGGCCAGCACCGCATGGAAATAATCCGTGGACTGCGCCCCGGGCCGCAATTGCGCCAGGTCCACCGTCAGACTGACCGGCAGGCCGAACAGCGAAATGGCCTGATCGAGCAGGTGCGGACCTAAATCGTACCAGATGCCGCTGCCTGGACCGCCCTGTTCTCGCCAGCGGTTTCGTACCTGCGGGCGGTAACGGTCAAAATGGGATTCAAACCAGGTGATTTCGCCCAGCGCCCCTTCAGCAATGAGCGCCTTGATAGTCAGAAAATCGCTGTCCCAACGGCGGTTATGAAACACCGACAACAACCGTCCAACGCTGTGCGCCAGGCTATCAAGTTCCCTTGCCTGTGACAGTGTCACGGTAAACGGTTTGTCGACCACGACATGCTTCCCGGCCTCCAGCGCCGCTTTCGCTAGCGGATAGTGCGTATCATTGGGTGTTGGAATGACGATAAGGTCGATATCAGGGTCGTTGAACAGGTTTCTGGGATCAGAGACCACCTTCACGGTCGGCCAGTCTGCTTTTACTTTGGTCTCATCACTGCTGAAAACCGCCGCCAGCGTCATGCCCGGCGTTCCGCTGATAAGCGGAGCATGGAACGTCTTACTGGCATAACCGTAGCCGATTAATCCAACGCGGATCGTGTCACTCATAGTGCAACCTCTCCTCGGGGTAAGCGTTAAAGGCACATTTACAGCCGTTTAGGGACAGTATATGCCCCGGGGAGGACGACTGACGCCTTTTCCGCAACAATAATGCGGAAACCATGCAATCAACACTTGCGTTACGCCAGGTGCCTGGTAACATTTAGTCCCTGTTTATTTTTACTTTATTTTTAAACTATGGCTCTCGTATTGACCCGGATTGTCGAACTGGTAGGTTGGGTGGTTCTTGGTGTTTCCTTGCTTTTACTGATCGTGGCGCACCATATTGATAATTACCAACCTCCCGAACCCACGGCAGCCGTACAAAAAGGCCCCCACACATCTTAACGATGATACTGGCCCCCAGGCCTCACCGGCTTCAGTCGGTGAGGCCTGTCTGACCTCAGCCGCAAAATATTTTTTTGGTATCAATTCACCATTGCCAGCCATGGAGAACAGCGTTACCCTTCTTCCCCAGGCATTGACTGGCGCCTGACTTTCGTATTCGTATTAGAAAACTCCTATTTTGGATTTTATGTTAACGGAAAGCTTTTCCGTTGTTGTATTTGGTTTTTATACCCGAAATAATTCACGGGTACCCAAAACTTTTCCATTCCCGAAACTGCCACCCTGAATTGCTTTTATCAGGGGGATATTCGGCTTCAGAAATCACATTATAAAATGGATACGCACTAACATGACCGTTCAGGATTATTTACTCAAATTCCGTAAAATCAGCTCTCTTGAAAGTCTGGAAAAACTGTTTGATCATCTTAACTACTCGCTGACTAACACCGACGAGATTGTCAATATGTACCGTGCTGCGGATCATCGCCGCGCCGAACTCGTCTCCGGCGGTCGCCTGTATGACGTGGGCCGGGTACCAAAATCCGTTTGGCATTACGTGCAATAAGGCTGTTATCCCGGGCGTCAGTTGCTTATACTTCTCCTCCATTTTTAACGCATTGACTGGCGCCCATTTTCAGGAGAAGTCATGTCCGAAAATTCTGCAGAACGTATCGGCGGGTGGCTGATCGCCCCACTGGCCTGGCTACTGGTCGCGCTGCTCAGCGCAACGCTGGCTGTCTTCTTATACGCCGGCGCGCTTATCTCTCCCCAGACACTGCCCGCGATACGCGCATTAAGCCAGGGAAATATGATCCTCTGGGGGCTCTCGTTCTTATTCGCCGCGGCAATGTGGTATTATACGTTCTGGTTAACTATCGCTTTTTTCAAGCGCCGTGCGCTGGTGCCGAAGCACTACATTATCTGGCTGCTGATTTCAGTGCTGTTAGCGGTCAAAGCTTTTGCGTTTTCTCCGGTTTCCGACGCACTTGCGCTGCGCCAGTTGCTGTTTCCTCTGCTGGCTGCCGCCTTGCTGGCACCCTATTTTAGACGCTCGGCGCGCGTAAAGCGCACCTTCGTTAACCCGTAAATAACCCCACAGATAATCTGTTGTCGCCTTTTGTGGTTTGACCGATAATAGGCGGCTTTTTTTTGGTTTCAGGTCGAATAATGACTGATTACTTACTGCTCTTTATCGGTACTGTCCTGGTCAATAACTTCGTATTAGTGAAGTTTCTTGGACTGTGCCCGTTTATGGGTGTTTCCAAAAAGCTGGAAACTGCCATGGGAATGGGACTGGCCACCACCTTTGTGATGACGCTGGCGTCTATCTGCGCCTGGCTGATTGACACCTGGATCCTGATCCCGCTCAACCTTGTCTATCTGCGCACAATGGCCTTTATTCTGGTGATTGCCGTCGTGGTGCAATTTACTGAAATGGTGGTGCGTAAAACCAGCCCGGCGCTGTATCGCCTGTTGGGTATTTTCCTGCCGCTTATCACCACCAACTGTGCGGTACTTGGCGTTGCCCTGCTGAACATCAACCTTGGCCACAATTTCATGCAATCGGCCCTGTATGGTTTCTCGGCGGCAGTCGGTTTCTCCCTGGTGATGGTGCTGTTTGCCGCCATTCGCGAACGCCTGGTTGTCGCCGATGTTCCTGCGCCGTTTCGCGGTAATGCGATTGCGCTGATTACCGCCGGTCTGATGTCTCTGGCCTTTATGGGCTTTAGCGGTCTGGTGAAATTGTAATGAACGCAGTGTGGATAGCGATTATCGCCCTTAGCCTTCTCGGCCTGCTGTTTGGCGGCATTCTCGGGTATGCCTCGCGCCGATTTGCCGTCGAGGACGATCCGGTCGTCGAAAAAATTGATGAGTTGTTGCCGCAAAGCCAATGTGGGCAGTGCGGATACCCGGGCTGCCGTCCGTACGCGGAAGCCGTTGGCTGCCAGGGCGAGAAGATTAATCGCTGCGCCCCCGGCGGCGAGGCGGTGATGCTGAAAATTGCGGAACTGCTGAACGTCGATCCTCAACCCGCCGACGGCGATGAGGCAAGTCAGGAACCTGTGCGCGTACTGGCGGTTATCGACGAGCCTAACTGTATTGGCTGCACAAAGTGCATCCAGGCCTGCCCGGTCGATGCCATCGTCGGCGCGACGCGCGCGATGCATACCGTCATCAGCGATCTGTGTACCGGCTGCAATCTTTGCGTTGCGCCATGTCCCACACAGTGCATCACTCTGCAACCGGTCAAGACCACAACGGAGACCTGGAAATGGGACCTGCAAACCATTCCGGTCCGTATTATTCCTGTGGAACATCATGCTTAAGTTATTTTCTGCGTTTAAAAAGGACAAAATCTGGGACTTTGATGGCGGGATCCATCCACCTGAAATGAAAACCCAGTCAAATGGCACGCCGTTACGCCAGGTCCCGCTGGCGCAGCGCTACGTCATTCCGTTAAAGCAACACAGTGGCGCTGAAGGTGAGCTGTGCGTCAGCGTTGGCGACAGCGTTCTGCGCGGTCAGCCGCTGACCCGCGGCTGGGGGCGTATGCTGCCGGTTCACGCGCCGACCTCTGGCGTCGTCATCGCTATTGCTCCCCACTCCACCGCGCATCCGTCCGCGCTGGAAGAGCTCAGCGTCATTATTGAAGCCGATGGTCACGACACGTGGTTTGAGCGCGACGGCTGGAGCGACTGGCAGAATAAAACGCGCGATGCGCTTATCGAGCGAATTCATCAGTTCGGCGTGGCCGGTCTCGGCGGCGCAGGCTTTCCGACTGGCGCCAAGCTGCGGGGCGGCGGCAATAAGATAGAAACCCTCATTATTAATGCCGCCGAGTGCGAACCCTATATCACCGCCGACGATCGCCTGATGCAGGACTGCGCGGCGCAGATCGTGGAAGGGGTCCGCATCCTTGCGCACATTCTGCAGCCTAAGCAGGTGCTGATCGGCATTGAAGATAATAAGCCGCAGGCCATCTCCATGATGCGCGCTGTACTGGCCGATGCCCATGGCATCAACCTCAGGGTAATCCCCACCAAATATCCCTCCGGCGGTGCAAAGCAACTGACACAAATTCTCACCGGCAAGCAGGTACCGCACGGTGGACGCTCTTCCGATATTGGCGTACTGATGCAAAACGTCGGTACGGCGTTTGCCGTAAAACGCGCGATCATCGACGGCGAGCCGCTGACGGAGCGTGTGGTCACCCTGACCGGTGAATCGGTCGGACGTCCAGGCAACGTCTGGGCACGGCTGGGGACGCCGGTGCAACATCTGCTCGCCGACGCCGGATTTTGCCCGTCGGCAGAACAACTGGTCATTATGGGGGGGCCGCTCATGGGCTTTACCCTGCCCTGGCTGGACGTACCGGTGGTGAAAATAACCAACTGCCTGCTGGCGCCGTCGCCGTCGGAAATGGGCAAGCAGCAGGAAGAAAAAGGCTGTATCCGCTGTAGCGCCTGCGCGGATGCCTGCCCGGCAGACTTACTGCCGCAACAGCTTTACTGGTTCAGTAAAGGCCAACAGCACGATAAAGCGCAGACGCATAACCTGTCAGATTGCATTGAGTGCGGCGCCTGCGCCTGGGTTTGCCCAAGCAATATCCCGCTGGTGCAGTACTTTCGTCAGGAAAAGGCCGAAATTGCCGCTATCCGTCAGGAAGAGCAGCGCGCCGCAGAAGCCAAAGCGCGCTTCGAAGCCCGCCAGGCAAGACTTGAACGCGAGAAAGCCGCCCGTCTTGAGCGCCATAAGCAAGCGGCCGTACAGCCCGCAGCGCAGGATCAGGACGCCATTAACGCGGCGCTTACCCGCATCCGAGAGAAAAAACAGCACGCGGCGCAGCCTATTGTTGTTCTGGCCGGGGAAAAGCCGGATAACAGCGCGGTTATCGCCGCCCGCGAGGCGCGCAAAGCGCTGGCGCGAGCGAATCAGGAAAGCAAAACCCAGCCTGCTGGAACGGTCGAAGCGGCAGAACCTGCAGCACAACACGCAGACCCGCGCAAAGCGGCCGTCGAAGCCGCCATTGCGCGAGCCAAAGCGCGTAAAGCCGCGCAGGAGCCCGCTCCGGCGACTGAAGTTACGCCAGCCGATCCGCGTAAAGCGGCCATTGAGGCCGCGATTGCCCGCGCGAAGGCACGCAAAGCAGAACAACAACAAGAAGCGGCTGCCGTCAATGACGATCCGCGCAAAGCCGCAGTCGCTGCGGCGATAGCCCGCGTCCAGGCAAAGAAGGCCGCGCAAAAGGCCGTCAACGAGGAATAAATGGTTTTTAAAATCGCAAGCTCCCCATACACCCATAACCATCGTCAGACATCGCGTATTATGATGTTGGTTATCCTGGCCACCGTGCCGGGTATTGCCGTGCAAACCTGGTTTTTCGGTTGGGGTACTCTGCTGCAGCTTATCCTTGCAGCGGCCACTGCCTGGGCGGCTGAAGCCCTGGTGCTCCGTCTGCGTAAACAGCGCATCGGTCAGACCCTGAGTGATAATTCCGCCCTGTTGACCGGCCTGCTGCTGGCGGTCAGTATTCCGCCGTCGGCGCCGTGGTGGATGATCGTGCTCGGCACCGCCTTTGCCGTCATTATCGCCAAACAGCTGTATGGCGGTCTGGGCCATAATCCCTTCAACCCGGCCATGATCGGCTACGTGGTGCTGCTGATTTCGTTCCCGGTGCAAATGACCTCCTGGCTGCCGCCGCATGACATTGCCGCCGCTACGCCCGGCCTGTGGGATAGCGCGCAAATTATCCTTTTTGGTCATACCTCTGCGGGCGCAGATATCAACTCGCTGCAAATGGGCATTGACGGTATTAGCCAGGCCACACCGCTGGATACCTTCAAAACCTCGCTACATGCGGGCCATCGCGTTAACGACATTCTCCAGTTTTCCATTTACCGCGGCGCCCTGGCGGGCGTGGGCTGGCAGTGGGTTAATATTGCCTGGCTTGTCGGCGGACTCTTCCTGATGTGGAAAGGCGCCATTCGCTGGCATATCCCGACCAGTTTTCTGCTGAGCCTGGCAATATGCAGTACGCTCGGCTGGATAGCGTCCCCTGAAAGCATGGCGTCCCCGCAGATTCATCTGTTGTCCGGCGCCACCATGATCGGCGCGTTCTTTATTCTGACGGACCCCGTTACCGCCTCGACGACCAACCGGGGACGCCTGATGTTCGGCGCGCTGGCGGGCCTGCTGGTCTGGCTGATTCGCAGCTTCGGCGGCTATCCGGATGGTGTTGCATTCGCCACCCTGCTGGCCAATATCACCGTGCCGCTGATTGATTACTACACCCGCCCACGCGTATACGGCCATCGCTGAGGAACATCATGCTGAAAACCATACGTAAACACGGCGTCACGCTGGCGCTGTTTGCCGCTGGCGCCACCGGGCTGACCGCCGCCATCAACCAGTTAACGAAGAGCACCATCGACGTCCAGGCGGAAAAACAGCAGATGACGCTGTTTTCTCAGGTGCTGCCGCAGGATCGGTATAATAATAATTTGTTGAAAAGCTGCTATGTGCTCAACGCACCGGCCTTAGGCAAAGGCAGCCACAAGGTGTATATCGCCATAATGGATAGCACGCCGGTTGCCGCAGTGATGGAAGCAACCGCCCCGGACGGCTATTCTGGCAATATTCAGTTGCTGGTCGGCGCGGATTTTAAAGGCACGGTACTGGGGTCCAGGGTGACGGAGCATCATGAGACGCCAGGACTTGGCGATAAAATTGAACTGCGCCATTCTGACTGGATCACCCATTTTGCCGATAAAGTGATTGGCGGCGCGAGTGACCGCCACTGGGCAGTGAAGAAAGACGGCGGTGATTTCGACCAGTTTACCGGCGCGACCATTACGCCACGGGCGGTGGTCAATGCGGTTAAACGTGCGGGACTGTTCGCCGAAACGCTACCGTCTCAACTCAATACCCTGTCCCCCTGTGAAGAGTAAATCATGAGCGAAATTAAAGACATCATCGTCCAGGGGTTGTGGAAAAATAACTCGTCGCTGGTGCAGTTGCTGGGAATGTGCCCACTGTTGGCGGTGACCTCAACGGCGACCAACGCCCTTGGGCTTGGGCTTGCCACGACGCTGGTGCTGACGTTAACCAACCTGACGATTTCCCTGCTGCGGCGCTGGACGCCCTCAGAAATCCGTATCCCCATTTACGTCATGATCATCGCCTCGGTGGTGAGCGTGGTGCAAATGCTGATCAACGCCTACGCCTTCGGCCTGTACCAGTCACTGGGCATCTTTATTCCACTGATTGTGACCAACTGCATCGTCGTCGGCCGTGCGGAAGCATTCGCGGCGAAAAAAGGCCCCGCGCTCTCGGCTCTTGATGGGTTTTCCATCGGGATGGGCGCCACCTGTGCGATGTTTGTCCTCGGGTCGCTGCGCGAAATCATCGGCAACGGTACCCTTTTCGACGGCGCGGACAGCCTGTTAGGAAGCTGGGCGAAGGTGCTACGTATTGAGGTATTCCACACCGACACGCCGTTCCTGCTGGCAATGCTACCGCCTGGCGCCTTTATTGGCCTTGGCATGCTGCTCGCCGTAAAATACCTGATAGACGAACGCGCGAAGCGTCACGCCAGCGCACGCCCACAAAGCGTCGACGTTACCGTAAACACCACCCCAGGGAAGGCCTCATGAATAAAGAGAAGCGGCTCGAAATTCTGACCCGGTTACGCGATAACAACCCGCATCCAACGACAGAACTGAACTTCACCAGCCCTTTCGAGCTGCTGATCGCGGTGCTGCTGTCCGCGCAGGCAACAGACGTCAGCGTCAACAAAGCCACGGCGAAGCTTTATCCGGTGGCGAATACGCCGCAGGCGATACTCGAGCTGGGGGTTGACGGCGTAAAGGAATATATTAAGACCATCGGCTTATTTAACAGTAAAGCCGAAAACGTGATCAAAACCTGCCGCATCCTGCTGGAACAGCATGGCGGGACTGTGCCTGAAGACCGCGCGGCGCTGGAAGCGCTGCCAGGCGTTGGGCGTAAGACTGCTAACGTGGTACTGAATACTGCATTTGGTTGGCCGACCATCGCCGTCGACACCCACATCTTTCGCGTCTGCAACCGTACCAACTTCGCCCCTGGCAAGAACGTCGAACAGGTGGAGGAGAAACTGCTCAACGTCGTTCCGGCGGAATTTAAAGTCGACTGCCACCACTGGCTGATTCTGCATGGCCGCTATACCTGCATCGCCCGGAAACCGCGCTGCGGCTCATGCCTGATTGAAGATCTCTGCGAATTCAAAGAGAAGGTCGAGCTCTGATCGCAGCACATTCGATCGCCGCCCTCCCCGGCGGCGGTCTCACCCGCTATCTGACCAGCTTTTCACCGCGCTGACATGTTATCCTCTGTCTCTTAACCGCTATTGCAGGTTAATCGTTTTTTTATTAGAAAAAAATTCTATATAAATGTGATACAGATCACCTCGATAACACAACGTTACAAACATGTTATCCAAAGTGTCGTAATGCATTGCCGGGACAAGGGTTAACCATTTTTTAACCAGACATTACACCAGTATTATTCCGAATAATAGACCATATGACTGCCATAATGACAAAATAGCAGAACATATCGCCTTCACCCCTGCACCTCCCCTCTGTAGTAGTGAAAAAAACCAGAAGAAATGAAACGGAGAGATTTAACGCTGAATAACATTTATATGTCCGGAAGATTATAACGCGCCTGATATGTGTAACGGAATATTACAAACCTCTTGCCTGAACAGGCAGGATAGTGAACATTACCTGCCGTTTCCCCCTCCAAGAATAACTATAAGGTGGATGTTCATATGAGCATCACGCCCAGACCCCCCCGTTTAAATGGGATGTAAAAAAAGAGGTATATGTGTCTACTGCAAACAATAAACCAACAGAAAGCGTGAGTCTGAACGCTTTCAAACAGCCAAAAGCGTTCTATCTCATTTTCTCTATCGAACTTTGGGAACGTTTCGGCTATTACGGCCTGCAAGGGATCATGGCCGTTTACCTGGTTAAACAACTGGGTATGTCTGAAGCGGATTCTATCACGCTGTTTTCGTCCTTTAGTGCTCTGGTATACGGTCTGGTTGCTATCGGCGGCTGGCTGGGTGACAAAGTTCTCGGTACCAAACGCGTTATTATGCTGGGCGCCGTCGTGCTGGCTATCGGCTATGCGCTGGTCGCATGGTCAGGCCATGACGCCGCTATCGTCTATATGGGTATGGCGACGATCGCCGTGGGTAACGGTTTGTTCAAAGCCAACCCGTCCTCCCTGCTCTCTACCTGCTATGCCAAAGATGACCCGCGTCTGGACGGTGCATTCACCATGTACTACATGTCCGTGAACATCGGTTCTTTCTTCTCTATGCTGGCAACGCCATGGCTCGCCGCCAAATTTGGCTGGAGCGTCGCGTTTTCGCTGAGCGTGGTCGGTATGCTGATCACCGTCGTGAACTTTGCCTTCTGCAAAAAATGGGTTAAACAGTACGGTTCCAAACCGGACTTCGAACCGGTACACATCGGCAAACTGCTGGCGACCATCGTCGGCGTGGTGATTCTGGTTGCTATCGCTACCTGGCTGCTGCACAACCAGGGCATCGCGCGTATGGCGCTGGGCGTTATCGCACTGTGTATCGTTATTCTGTTTGCGAAAGAAGCGTTCGCAATGCAGGGTGCCGCACGCCGTAAGATGATCGTTGCCTTCATCCTGATGCTGGAAGCCGTCGTCTTCTTCGTTCTGTACAGCCAGATGCCGACCTCGCTGAACTTCTTCGCGATTCGTAACGTTGAGCATTCCATTCTGGGTATCGCGTTCGAGCCGGAGCAGTACCAGGCGCTGAACCCGTTCTGGATCATGATTGGTAGCCCGATTCTGGCCGCTATCTACAACAAGATGGGCGACCGTCTGCCGATGCCGCACAAATTCGCTATCGGTATGGTACTGTGCTCCGGCGCGTTCCTCGTGCTGCCGCTGGGCGCTAAATTCGCCAGCGACGCCGGTATCGTCTCCGTTAACTGGCTGATCATGAGCTACGCGCTGCAGTCCATCGGTGAACTGATGATCTCCGGCCTGGGCCTGGCGATGGTGGCACAGCTGGTGCCGCAGCGTCTGATGGGCTTCATCATGGGCAGTTGGTTCCTCACCACCGCAGGTGCGGCGATTATCGCGGGTAAGATTGCCAACCTGATGGCGGTACCGGAAAACGTTACCGACCCACTGGTGTCTCTGGACGTGTATGGTCGCGTCTTCATGCAGATCGGTATCGCGACCGCCGTCATCGCCGTCCTGATGCTGCTGACTGCGCCGAAGCTGAACCGCATGACGCAGGACGACAGTTCTTCCGCGAAATCGAGCGAAACCGCCACCGCGTAACGCTTTTCGGGAAACGATTTTCTTTCAAACCGCTGAGAATATATCAGCGGTTTTTTTTAGCGCTTCCCCCACGAAAGAATCTTGTTTTTTATTGGACTGCGCCGCAGGATAGAGAGACATCTCTGTCAGAAGGAATGAGTCATGAAATTGTTCTACAAACCCGGCGCGTGCTCTCTTGCTTCCCATATCACCCTGCGCGAGAGTGGGCTCGACTTCTCACTTACCGGTGTTGATCTTGCCAAAAAGCAGCTGGAAAACGGCGACGATTTCCTGAAAATCAACCCCAAAGGGCAGGTTCCCACCCTGCTGCTGGACGACAATACGCTGCTGACCGAAGGCGTCGCCATCATGCAGTATATTGCTGACATCAAATCAGACCGTCAGCTACTGGCGCCGACGGGCAGCATTGCGCGTTACAGAACGCTGGAGTGGCTGAACTACGTGGCGACGGAGCTTCATAAAGGCTTCACCCCGCTGTTCCGTCCGGACACCCCGGAAGACTACAAACCCACCGCAAGGGCACAGCTGGAGAAGAAACTACAGTACGTGAATGATTCGCTGCAAAACGTGGAATGGGTAAGCGGCCCGCGTTTTACTATCGCTGACGCCTATCTTTTTACCGTGCTGCGCTGGGCCCGCGCCGTGAAGCTGGATATGAGCGGGCTGAAAAATATTGAAGCCTACATGGCGCGCGTTGCGGCGCGTCCGGCCGTGGTCGCGGCGCTCGCCGCGGAAGGTCTGAACTAATCCTGAAATAAGCCCGGAGTACGCTCCGGGCTTGCCGACATTATAACGCCGTTGCGCTGAAGGCATACTCCGGTTGCGCAATTCTGTCCTGCGCGGCGACCACCTGAAGTTCGTATTCCCCCATCCGGTGCGTCGCCTCCATGATCTCGTACACTGCCGCAGTGACGTGCTCCAGCGCATCACGCAGCGTTGCGCCCTGCAACAGCTTAACCAACAGCAGTCCGCTGGTCACATCCCCCACGCCGACCGGCTGACGCGTGCCAAAATCAACCAGAGGACGGCTGATATGCCACGCTTCGCTGGCAGTCACCAGCAGCATTTCAAAGCCGTCGGCGCGACGTCCGGCTCGCGCCAGATGCTTCACTAGCACGATTTCCGGCCCCTGGGAGATAAGTTCGCGGGCCGCCGTCACCGCCTCTTCCACGCTGTTCACCGCGTGGCCGCAGAGGATCTCAAGTTCAATCAGGTTCGGCGCGATAATATCGCTCGCCGGCAGCGCATGACGGACGTGGAACTCCGCGACGCCCGGCGCCACGATGCAGCCTTTCTCAGGATGCCCCATCACCGGGTCGCAGAAATATTTCGCTTGCGGGTTGGCCGCTTTCACCTGACGGACGATGCCAAGAATATGTTCGCCCTGCTCAGCGGATCCCAGATAGCCGCTCAGTACAGCATCGCAGCTTTTCAGCTTATCGATATCGGCGATCCCCTGAACAATCTCGGTCAGATGCGCTGGCGGCATCACACAGCCGGTCCATTTGCCATACTGCGTGTGGTTGGAAAACTGAACGGTGTTCAGCGGCCAGACGTTAGCGCCCAGACGGCGCATCGGAAACTCCGCCACGCTGTTGCCGGCATGACCAAACACCACGTGAGACTGGATAGCGAGGATGTTCTTCATTTTATTATCCACAGCAAAAAAGAAAGGGCGTGGTTTCCCACGCCCTGTTATTTCTGAAAGGTTACTTCCAGCAGATGAGGCAGTAGTTTTTCTTACCGCGACGCAGCAGCGTATAACGGCCATACAGGCGATCGCCGTCAACGAAGGTGTATTCCGGGTCGGACTGCTTTTCACCGTTGATGGTGATGGCGTTGGACGCAATGGTCTTCCGCGCCTGGCCGCGGGACGGCTGCAGTTCGGAATCCACCAGCGCCTGCATCAGATCGGCGCCCTTCTCCATTTCAACCATCGGTACGCCGTCCTGCGCCAGCTGCTCAAAGTCAGCTTCGCTGAGCGAGCTCAGGGTGCCGTTAAACAGGCTTTCGGTAATACGTTTAGCCGCTGCCAGGCCTTCTTCGCCGTGAACCAGTCGGGTAACCTGCTCAGCCAGGACGTACTGCGCACGCGGCGCTTTACCGGAGTTTTTATCTTCTTCTTCCAGCGCATTGATTTCTGCAATCTCCATGAAGGTGAAGAACTTCAGGAAGCGGTATACATCGGCATCCGCGGTGTTGATCCAGAACTGGTAGAATTTGTACGGACTGGTTTTCTTCGGATCCAGCCATACCGCGCCGCCTTCGGTCTTGCCGAATTTGGTGCCGTCCGCTTTGGTGATAAGAGGAACGGTCAGGCCGAAGACCTGGTTCTGATGCAGGCGGCGAGTCAGGTCGATACCGGAGGTGATGTTACCCCACTGATCGGAACCGCCAATCTGCAGCGCCACGCCATGCAGCTTATTCAGGCAGGCGAAATCATAGCCCTGCAGCAGGTTGTAGGAAAATTCGGTAAACGAGATGCCCTGATCGTCGCGGTTCAGACGCTGCTTCACCGCTTCTTTGTTGATCATCTGGTTAACGGAAAAGTGTTTACCGATATCGCGCAGGAAGGTCAGCACGTTCATGCCGCCAAACCAGTCGTAGTTGTTCGCCGCAATCGCGGAGTTGTCGCCGCAGTCAAAGTCGAGGAACGGCGCCACCTGTTTGCGAATTTTGTCCACCCATTCCTGGACGGTGTCTTCGGTATTCAATTTACGCTCAGCGGCTTTAAAGCTCGGGTCGCCAATCAGACCGGTCGCGCCGCCCACCAGCGCTACAGGCTTGTGGCCTGCCTGCTGGAAGCGTTTGAGGCATAACAAGGGAACAAGATGCCCCAAATGCAAGCTGTCAGCGGTGGGATCGAAGCCGCAATAGAGCGCGATCGGGCCTTGCGCCAGTCGCTCTGCTAACGCTTCCTCGTCCGTCACCTGAGCCACCAGGCCCCGCTCTTGCAATTGTTTAATCAAGTTACTGCTTGCCATCAAAATCTCCATGTATAAAACAGGCTGCACCTTTGCCGGTACACGACGTTTCGCCAGATGCGAAGGGTTCATAGCATAAAGCGCCAGCCACGGTTGTGCCAACGCTTAAAACAACAAATTACGCAATTAAGGCGCGAGCCGGTCGATTTTCCACGCGCCGTTGTCGCGCTGGTATAAAAATCGATCGTGCAGGCGGTGTTCGCCCCCCTGCCAGAACTCCATCTGCTCGATATTGATGCGAAAACCGCCCCAAAAACTCGGTAGCGGGATTTCGCCCTGCTGGAATTTCTGTTTCAGCTCCAGAAATTTGCTTTCGAGGATCCCACGCGCGGAGATACGGCTTGATTGCTTAGAGACCCAGGCGCCGATCTGGCTGTCGCGCGGGCGGCTATGGAAATATTTCACCACTTCAAGGGTAGACAGACGTTCGGCTTTGCCGATCACCATCACCTGCCGCTCCAGCATATGCCAGGGGAAAAGCAAACTAACACGGGGGTTTTGCTCAATCTGATGCGCCTTGCGGCTACCGAGGTTGGTATAAAACACCAGCCCTTTTTCATCATAGTGTTTGAGCAACACGATACGCTGATAAGGCTGCCCGTTTTCATCAACGGTCGCCACGACCATTGCCGTCGGGTCGGCAAGTTTAGCCTCACAGGCCTGGCCCAGCCAACGCTCGAACAGCGCCAGAGGTTCAGCGGGAAGATCGCGACGGCGAAGGCCTCCACGGGTATATTCACGGCGCAGATGCGCGATTTGCTGCAGATCGTCGTTATCAGACATAGCGTTCAGGATATGAATCATTCGGTGACGCTATTGTGCGCCGCTAGGCTGAAAATCTCAACGCTTCGGGGTTTGCAACTGACAGTTATTCAGGACGATACGGTCACGTTTGTACACCGTCGCCTCTTCGCCTTTCGACCAGAATACATAAATGCCGTCGGTGTAACGCGCTCCTGAGGCGGAGATCCCCTGAGTCAGGTTCAATTGCTTGTTGTCGTAGATAAAACTCACCTGCTGGCGTGTGTTGTTGAGATTAACGGTCAGCGGTTTCTCATCGCACTGGTACTCCAGCTTTTCGGTTTGCATCCGCTCGACAAACTGGTTGTAGTAGCTACACCCGGCGAGCATAAAGGGGACAACAGCGATAAGTATTTTTTTCATTAGCATGCCTTACAACTTTCCTGATCACAGAGGGCGCAAGCGCCCTCAGGGTATAATTCCATTGTAACGGCTGCGATTGTCTGACTCTGTCAGTTAATTCCTGGTCTTTGCCCGTTGGCGGGAAAAATAGCGCCAAGCACCGTCGCGCCACTGGCGCCGGTCACCGAGGGGAGATTTCCCGGCAACCCGGCGAGCGTCCGCCAGGCAAGCCAGGCAAACGCCAGCGCTTCCATATCATCGCCGCTGACGCCCCAGGCATCCGTCGTAGCGACTTCGGTCCCGGCGAGTTGTCCCGCCAGACGCGCCATCAGCAGCGGATTGCGACTCCCTCCGCCGCAGACCAACAGCCGTTCACACCCACCGCTCAGCATCACCTGTTCGCTGATGGTCACTGCAGTTAATTCCACCAGCGTCGCCATAACATCCTGCGGCGCCAGCCCTGGATAGTGCGCCAGATGTCGCTCCAGCCAGCCATAATTGAAATATTCGCGCCCCGTGCTTTTGGGCGCGGGCAACGAGAACCACGGGTCACTGAGCATTGACTGCAACAGCGGCAGAATCACCTTGCCGGAACTGCCCCATTGCGCATCTTTGTCGTACGGTTTACCGCACTGGCGCCAGATCCAGGCGTCCATCAGCATATTCCCGGGACCGGTATCGTGCCCCCGCACCGGCTGCCCGGGGTACAGCAGCGACAGGTTGGCGATACCGCCAATATTCAGCACCACCCGACGCTCCGTCGGATGCGCAAGCAGCGCGTGGTGGAAAGCGGGAACTAAAGGCGCGCCCTGGCCGCCCAGCGCAATATCTCGACGGCGAAAATCGCCGACGACCGTAATACCGGTCCGGGCCGCAATGATGTTATTGTCGCCGATCTGCATCGTATGCGGCGCCTCGCCGGTGGGTTCATGCCAGACGGTTTGTCCATGACACCCCACGGCGATCACCTCCCCGGCTGAAAGTCGCTCTTGCGCCATCAGCGCCAGTACGGCATCAGCAAACAGTCGCCCCAGTCGGGTATCGAGCTGCCCCAACTGCGATAAGGTCAATTGCTGGCCCTGGCAAATCGCGAGGATCGCTTCTTTCAGGGTAATCGGAATAGGAAATGACAGGCTGGCCTGCTGCGCCACCATCGTGTCATCGATCGCCGCGAGAACGACATCCACCCCATCAAGGCTGGTGCCTGACATGACGCCAATATAACGACCCGACTTCATACGCCTTCCTTAGTTCTTTGACATAAGGGTAACAATGAATCATAAAGTGGTATCTAATGCCATGATCCAATAATAAATTTTAACAATGCAGCGGAAATACTCCGCAACGGCAGGTGCAAACGTCCGGCATGCCGCTGCCGTTTATCCTTGGTTAAGCGGTGAGCGATTAGAATGTTACGTCAGGGCACGCAGAACAAATGACCTGCGACAGACAAATACCCTATAATTGCCGCGAAGGATGCCCTCAAGGGCGTTTCTTGGTGAACAGGAGATTCATAAATGATGTTACGTGTATTGGCCGTCTCAATGATTGGTTTAAGCCTCGGCGGTTGTGTCAGCAGCAGCGGCTTATCCGGCGATGTGTATTCCGCCTCTGAAGCGAAACAGGTTCAGAATGTCGCCTACGGGACAATCGTCCATGTCCGTCCGGTACAGATCCAGGGTGGCGACAATTCTAACGTCGTCGGCGCGATCGGCGGCGCTGTTCTTGGCGGCTTCCTGGGTAACACCGTCGGCGGCGGTACAGGTCGTGATTTAGCGACGGCAGCGGGCGCGGTCGCAGGCGGTGTCGCCGGTCAGGGCGTACAGAGCGCGATGAACAAAACACAGGGTGTTGAGCTGGAAATTCGTAAAGATGACGGCAACACCATTATGGTTGTGCAGAAACAGGGCGATACTCAATTCGCCGTGGGACAACGCGTCGTGATGGCCAGCAACGGCAGCCAGGTGACTGTTTCTCCTCGCTAATGACGCTATTGTGTGGTCCTTGCGGCCACACTCTTATTTTTAACAAGAATATATTAAAGCGATTAAGCGTAACAAAACCCATTTCGTATTCATGATATGAATATATAGCCATCAACAACACTGCTATAATCTTGTTCCTGCGCAACACTCACGTAAAGTCACTTTTATATACTACGCTCAGGCCGATTCTTTTTTCTTCCGTATCGTCCATGAAGTTGACGTATTATCATCAGGATATGCTTATGCGCACACATGTTGTAATTCCGCTTCGTCGGCTGCTTGTTTTTCTGGGCATCTGCGCCATGTCTAGCTTTGTGCTATACGTGCTGTCACACCGTGTTATTCACCATATTCCTTTGACATCATCAATTTTATTCCCGGTCATGACCGGCTTTTTAATGATTTTCCATATTACGATTGCCGTATTCATGGTGATGAAGTATTTGTGTGACAAGAGCCGGTTGTACCATATCGCGATCGCCTGTGGTTTTGCTGGCTCTGCCCTGCTGATGCTGGGCACCCTGAGTAGCTATCCCGACTGGTTTCTCTGCACCTCCGCTGCACGCATTAACTATAATGATGCGCTAATTTATTACTTTTTCCGCAACATTATGATGGCAGTGTTATTTTTAGTTGCCGTGTTGTTATTCAAATATCGCAAATATAATATGCACACGGTAAAAAACCATATCATTATCGTATCTTTAATGATGGGCTTTACTGTTCTGATGCTGGCGTTATCCTGGTTCTACTCCAGCCATTATGATCATATTAACGTTACATTTATTGACAATATTACCCGAAATTTCACACTTCTGTGGCAACATGAAGTGGGTTGGTTGCTTATTGCCATCTGGTCCTTGACGCTTGTCACCATGCTGGTAATAACTCAGCTACGTAATATATTCTGGTTCAGCGGTTGTTTTTTCTGCGTTTTTTATATTGTGACGCTAACGCTACTTTTTTCATCGTCGGTCGGTGATGGCTACAACTGGTATCAGGCGCGGCTATTTGAAACCATCGCCACCCTGTTCCTGATTTTCGTGCTGCTGGGCGATGTTTTTACGCTTTATAAAGACTCCAACAGCAAGTACCAGAGCTCTTATCAGAACTCGATTCGCGACCCGATGACCCGGCTCTATAACCGCAGCTACTTCTATGACACACTGACCCAGAACATCGCCAGGGTAACGCCGCTGCAACCTGTCTCCGTGATTGTTTGCGATCTGGACCACTTCAAGCGAATTAACGACAACTACGGCCACCTGCAAGGGGATAAGGTTATCCAGTTTGTCGCCAGCGTCCTGCAAACGTCGGTCCGCGAAAACGATCTTGCCGCCCGTATCGGCGGTGAGGAATTTGCGTTACTGCTGGTGAATACCCCTTCAGAAGATGCGTATCGCGTCGCCGAGAGGATTCGGCTTATCATTAGCGAACACGATTCGCAAAGCAGCAACGGTAGCTTCCCGGAGAAAATTACCATCAGTATGGGTGTGTTCACCGCCACCCACACGGAACACGGTGTCGAGGCCAGCGTCCAGCGCGCCGACGAAGCGATGTATCAGGCGAAAGAAAATGGGCGCAACCAGGTTGTTCTCTGGCAACCTGCGCGCTAGCAGTCCATCCGTATGACACCTGCCCCTGAAATAAGTCTATTCAGGGGCATCCTGGACGTTATGTTCTCATAAGACTATTCTCATGATGAGACGTGGTAATTTTCCACTATCAAATTGATTTCCCGATTTCCCCTCTGCGTTATCTCTGCCGTAAATACCGTCTCCGCTCTCATCACTCTGATAGCACATTTATGTGACAAGCCACGCAAATAATTAGCATTAAAAGAGGTGCCATCAGGCCATGGCATCTTTTTTGCTGATGTTTGTCATCGTTAAATACCGTATTTAAGATACGTGAAAATTTATTATTAACCGTTTTGTGTTCTCCGCCATAGCAGAGGGAGTAATTGGATGTCCGATTTAAAAAACACAAATAGCGACCTTATTTTCGAATTAGAAGACAAGCCGCCCTTTCACCACGCGATCGTTGCGGCGATCACCCACTTACTGGCTATTTTTGTACCGATGATCACCCCCGCATTAATCGTCGGCGCCTCACTACAACTATCAACAGAAACAATAACTTACCTTGTCTCCATGGTCATGATCGCCTCAGGTGTAGGTACCTGGTTACAGGTAAACCGCTATGGCTGCGTTGGCTCTGGTTTGCTGTCCATTCAGTCGGTAAACTTCTCTTTTGTTACCGTTATGATAGCTATCGGCAGCAGTATGAAACAGGATGGCCTTGATGAAAGTCTTATATTGTCATCGTTGTTAGGTGTTTCATTTGTCGGCGCATTTTTAGTGGTGGGTTCCTCGTTTATTTTACCCTACCTGCGACGAATCGTGACGCCAACGGTCACCGGCGTGGTCGTGCTGATGATAGGCCTGAGTTTAATTAAGGTCGGCATCATTGATTTTGGCGGCGGCATGGCCGCCAAGAACAGCGGTACATTCGGCAATTACGAAAATATCGGTTTAGGGTTATTAGTGCTGATCGTCGTTATTGGCTTTAACTGCTGTCGAAATCCGCTTTTGCGCATGGGCGGCATCGCCATCGGGTTAATGGTCGGTTATATCACCGCGCTATTTCTTGGCATGGTGGATTTCAGCAAACTGCAAAACGTCCCGCTGGTAACGATTCCGTCTCCGTTTAAATACGGTTTTTCCTTCAGCTTTCACAACTTTTTAGTTGTTGGAACCATCTATCTTCTGAGCGTGCTGGAGTCCGTCGGCAACATCACCGCGACCGCGATGGTGTCGAACCGGCCCATCGAGGGCGAGGAATACCAGTCGCGGCTGAAAGGCGGTGTACTGGCGGACGGTATCGTGTCAGTCATCGCCTCGGCGCTTGGCTCACTCCCCCTTACCAACTTTGCTCAAAACAATGGCGTCATTCAGATGACCGGCGTCGCTTCACGCTACGTAGGGCGGGTTATCGCCGTGATTCTGGTGATTCTGGGTTTATTCCCGGCAATCGGACGCTTTTTTACCACCATCCCGTCTCCGGTACTGGGGGGCGCGATGACGCTGATGTTCTCAATGATCGCCATTGCGGGGATCCGCATCATCATCTCGAACGGATTTCGCCGTCGTGAAACACTCATTGTGGCGACATCGCTTGGGCTTGGCCTGGGCGTCTCCTACTCGCCAGAGATATTTCAGGTGTTGCCGCCGTCGCTGTATGTCCTGGTGGAAAACCCTATCTGCGCGGGCGGATTAACCGCCATCATCATGAGTATTCTGCTGCCGCAGGACTACCGACAAGAGGAACTTTTGCGCGCTTCAGTTACTGACTCGGAGCAGGTTTAACACACCCTTTGCACCGTTTTTTACACGCTAATAATTTAGTCAACCCAACAGGTAAATACGATCATGAGTGGTTACAACGCAGTGTTAGCCCGCAATACCCGCAATGCGCCGGACGCTTCAGGCCGCTATTCTCAGACCGTGGCCTTTTCGCACTACAACCATATCTCCGCGCAGCTGCCGGTTGATCCTGTCAGCGGGAAACGCGTCGACGGTGGAATACAGGAGCAAACCAGGCAGTGCCTTATCAACATCAGCGCCATTTTAGCCAGTATCGATCATATAATGAACGATATTGTCAAAGTGACCGTGTTTGTTAAAAACATCACCGATCTTGATGCGGTCACCGACGTGTACCGCACCTTTTTCCCGCACTACGTCCCCGCGCTGACGGCAGTCGCAGTGGCTGCATTGCCAATGGACGCCTTAGTGCAAATTGAGGCGCTGGTCGCCAACGGCGAAGGCACCATTCCTCAGGCGCCGCAGGCAGGCGATCTGATAAAACTGGCAAGAAATACGCCTCACGCGCCCGAAAGTTTACACTCGTCGCAGACCGTGGCGTTCTCTCATTACAACAATCTCTCCGCGCAGTTACCCGTCGACCCGAAAACCGGCAGTCTGGTGAACGGCGGCATCAAAGCGCAGACGGCGCAGTGCCTGAAAAATATTAATGCTGTCCTGGAAAGCATTGATGTTCCCTTCGACGATATTGTGAAAATGACGATTTTCCTCGCGGATCTTGCCGATAGCCCTGCCGTTGACGAGATCTACACCACCTTCTTCCCGGATTCGGCCATCGCCAGAGCCGCCGCCTACTTTCCGGCCAGAACGTTCGTCTGCGCCAGCGCGCTGCCGCTTGGCGCCAGGGTGCAAATTGAAGCCGTGGTTTCCCACGGCGACGGTACCCCGCCGCAGCGCGTTGAGGACCGCCATGGCATTATCGTTAAGCCCCACAACACCCCTGACGCCCCGCGCTGCGCGCTGTCCACACAGACAGTGGCGTTTTCGCACTACAACCACCTGTCGGCGCAGCTTCCCCTCGTGGCGGAGACGGGCAACATTATCGCAGGCGGCGTCCCGGCGCAGGCCGAACAGTGTCTGAAAAATATCAGAACCATTGTTGAGAGTATTGGCCACCGCCTGGATGACGTCGTGAAAGTGAACCTGTTTTTGAAGAATATCGACGATGCTGCCGCTGTCGACCAGGTGTATGCCGCCTTTTTCCCGCGGGGGATACCGGCGCGCCGTACCGTCGGCGTCGCGGCGCTGCCTGCCGGGGCATTAGTACAAATAGAGGTAGTGTTATCGAATGCTGAAGGGACACCGCCGCAAGGCTGACCGGCTTATTTAACACCCGCGCATGAGCGCAATACCAAAAAGAAAAAGGCCTTGTAACCACAAGGCCTTCGTTATTCCACTCTATTCCACTATCCATCAGTCTTTGGACTGCAGCTCGATAATGTTTTGCTCCAGTTTACGGATTAAACCGAGCAACACCTCCAGTTCCTGCACAGAAATCCCGGACAAAATTTCCCCCCGGGTTTTTCGAATAACCAGCTCCATCTCATCAATGAGCGGTTCTGCTTTTTCGGTCAGCTTAATGCGTTTGGCGCGGCGGTCATTGGCACAGGTCTGACGAGAAATCAGCCCCTTTTCTTCCAACTGATCAAGCGTACGTACCAGTGACGGCTGCTCGATGCCGATCGCTTTAGCCAGTTGAATTTGCGACTGTTCGGGCGGCAGCTGATGAATATTATGCAGCGTGACCCAGTGCGTCTGCGTTAACTCCAGAGGTTTCAGGCGATGGTCAATCAGAGCACGCCAGATGCGCACTAACCGTGCCAGATCAGAACCTAATGGCGATTCCAATTTCATCTCCTTATAATTAGCTTGCTAAGTTATTATACTGATTTTAGAATAGTGTGCAGCATTTGAATTACCAAAACAAATGGAATGCCTCATCTCAGTTGGTCATCACCATGATTTACACCTATAAATATTTAAGCCCATCACATCTTTCAACCCATAATTCTGCTTTTGCAAAGGATTTTTGCTCGTGAAGCTGATGCTAACTACCTCGGGATTACCCCTTCAGGATCTGATCGTCGGTGCGTCCATTTATTTTCCCCCCTTGTTTAAAGCGGTGATGCTGGGTTTTCTCCTCTGGCTTATCGTTCACCGTACGCTGCGTGACTGGATGTACGCAGGTGATATCTGGCACCCCATGCTGATGGATTTGTCCCTGTTCGCGCTGTCCGTTTGCCTGTCTCTGGTTCTGATTGTCGAGTGGTAAGATTATAAGATGAAAAAACTAAAATATTTCTCGACGTTACTGGTCGCGGCACTCGCCATTATCGCCGTCTGGCTGGTCTGGAATTATTATATGCAATCGCCATGGACTCGCGATGGTAAAGTTCGGGCTGAGCAAGTGAGCGTCACGCCGCAGGTTTCCGGCAGCATTATCGAGCTTAACGTCCGTGATAACCAGCGAGTCAACGCGGGCGACGTGCTGTTTCGTCTCGACGACACGCCCTACCGCATTGCGGTGATGACCGCCCAGGCGCAGCTGGCTAAAGCGCAAACGGAACAGGCGAAAGCCCGACATGAAGCCGATCGCCGTCAGGGACTACCAAAAAACTTTATCTCCGCAGAAGATCTCGACACGGTCACTATTGCGCTACAGGCGGCAAAAGCCAATGTTGAAGCCGCAAATGCGGCACTGGAACACGCCCGCTGGCAATTAGGACAAACGGTGGTTAAGGCGCCGGTCGACGGCTGGGTCACCAATCTGTCGACCCGCCCGGGCGACTACGCCGCCGTCGGACATCCGGTTTTCGCGCTCGTCGACAGCCATTCGTTTTACGTGGTCGGCTACTTTGAAGAGACCAAGCTGCGGCATATCAAACCCGGCGATAAGGCGACAATTGTGCTCTATAGTAACAGCCAAACGTTACAGGGTCACGTATCCAGCATCGGTCGTGCGATTAACGACCAGAGCGTTGCCAGCGATAGTCAGCTGGTTGCGGATATTAAGCCGACAATTCCGTGGGTACGGCTGGCACAGCGCGTGCCGGTACGCATTGAGTTCGACACCTCACCCGACTCTCTGACGCTGGTCTCCGGGACCAC
The DNA here is from genome assembly GCF_019237635.1 of Pluralibacter sp. Taxonomy (GTDB): domain Bacteria; phylum Pseudomonadota; class Gammaproteobacteria; order Enterobacterales; family Enterobacteriaceae; genus Enterobacter_B. The sequence continues at coordinate 35,943 of NZ_JAFAGS010000020.1, read as the reverse complement.
CTGCACCGTCTCCATCGGCGGTAAATAATGGCGCTTCAGAGCCTGTCCTGGCGCGCGCTTCCCTGGATAAGGGCGACGAGGCCGCAGTGGCGCTATGCGCTGCGCAACGGTATTGCGATGTGCCTGGCGCTGAGCTTTGCCTATTACCTCAATCTGGATGAACCCTACTGGGCCATGACGTCTGCCGCCGTCGTCAGCTTCCCGACCGTTGGCGGGGTTATCAGTAAAAGCATTGGCCGCATCGCCGGTAGCCTGCTTGGCGCCTGCGCCGCGCTGGTCATCGCCGGCCACACGCTGACCGATCCGTGGTTCTTCCTGTTCAGCATGTCGGCGTGGCTTGCCTTCTGCACCTGGGCGTGCGCGATGTTTACCAACAACGCCGCCTATGCGTTCCAGCTTGCCGGGTATACCTGCGCGATCATCGCTTTTCCGGTGATTAACATCGTTGACGCCACGCAACTCTGGGAAATCGCCCAGGCCCGCGTATGCGAAGTGCTTGTCGGGTTGTTGAGCGGGGCGCTGATGATGATGATCATGCCCAGCACGTCGGACGGCAATGCGCTGCTGACCGCGCTCAAAAATATGCATGCCCGCATCCTGGAACACGCCAGCCTGCTCTGGCAACCTGAAACCTCCGATGCGATTCGCACCGCGCATGAAAGCGTCATCGGCCAGATCCTGACCATGAACCTGCTGCGTATTCAGGCATTCTGGAGCCATTATCGCTTTCGCCGTCAGAACCGGCTGCTCAACTACTTGCTCCACCAGCAGTTGCGTTTAACCAGCGTGATCTCCAGTCTGCGACGTATGCTCCTGAACTGGCCGACGCCACCGGAAAACACCCGTGAGATTATCGAAACGCTGCTAAAAGCGCTGGCGCGACCGGATATTGATGTTTACACCATTGCCAAAATTATCGCCCCGCTGGCGCCGGTCGATCCGCTGGATTACCGTCACCAGGCATTCTGGCAGCGCCTGCGCTACTTCTGTCGCCTCTATTTACGCTCAAGCCAGTGGTTGCATCGGCTGGAGAATGCTTCCGCTATTTCCGAGTTCACGGTTCCGCAGGCGCCGGCATTAACCCGTAATACCGACCATGCGGAAGCGCTGTGGAACGGCATTCGCACCTTCTGCGCGCTGGTGACCGTCGGCGGCTGGAGCATCAGCGCCCAGTGGTCATCCGGTCCAGCGGCGCTGACGCTTGCCGCCATCTGCTGTGTGCTCTATTCCGCGTCGCCTTCGCCGTTTAATTCCCTGACGCTGCTGCTGCGAACGCTGCTGCTGCTCTCGGCGTTCAGCTTTGTCGTGAAATTCGGCCTGATGGTGCAAATCAGCGATCTCTGGCAGTTCCTGCTGTTTTTGTTCCCGCTGCTGACAACCATGCAGCTACTCAAATTGCAGATGCCGAAGCTTGCCGGTTTGTGGGGACAACTCATTGTGTTTATGGGTTCGTTCATTTCGGTCACCAATCCGCCGACCTACGACTTCGACTCATTCCTTAACGACAATCTGGCTAAAATCCTCGGCGTGGGGCTGGCGTGGCTGGCCTTTGCCGTGCTGAAACCCGGTTCTGACGCCCGGAAAAGCCGTCGCCACATCCGGGCGTTACGGCGTCACTTTGTCGATCAACTCAGCCGTCATCCACAGCAGAGCGAACATGAATTTGAATCGCTGGTTTACCACCGCATCAGCCAGCTCAGCAACAGCCAGGATGCACTGGCGCGTCGCTGGCTGCTGCGCTGGGGCGTCGTGTTGTTGAACTGCACTCACGTCGTGTGGCAGCTTCGCGACTGGCAAACGCGCTCTGATCCGCTGGTGCAGGTACGCGACATCTGTATCGGTCTGTTGCGTGACGTCATGAGCGAGCGCGGGGTTCAGCAACGGCCGCTGGCCTCAGCGCTGAACGAGTTGCAGCGTATTTGCGATGCGCTTTCGCACCACCATCAACCTGCCGCGCGGGAACTGGCGTCGATTATCTGGCGGCTGCACTGCTCGCTGTCACAACTGGAGCAGGCGCCCACTGAGGGAACCATAACGGAACGGACGGCCTGAGCCGTCCGTTGATGGAGAAGAACCGCCGCTTAAGGCACGTCGTAGCCCAGCGCCGCTTTACGGATCCGGAACCACTGCTGACGCGTCATATGCACCGCCTGTGAGGCAACAGCCGAACGCACGCGCTCAATTTTGCCGGAACCGATAATCGGTAGCGGCTTCGACGGCAGACGCAGCACCCACGCATACACCACCTGCTCAATGCTCGCCGCGTTCATTTCGTGCGCCACCGTCGCCAGCTCATCGCGCAGCGGCTGGAAGGCCTCATCATTAAACAGACGACCGCCGCCCAGGCACGACCACGCCATCGGGCGAATACGCAACTGCTGTAGCTGATCCAGGGTACCGTCAAGCAGCAGCGGCTGGTGCACCGGGGAAATTTCCAGCTGGTTGGTGGCAAGCGTAAACGGCAGGCGTGACTGCAACAACGAGAACTGCGCCGGGGTAAAGTTCGATACGCCGAAATGGCGCACTTTTCCGCTCTGATGCAGCGTCTGGAAGGCTTCAGCCACCTCATCGGCATCCATCAGCGGGTCAGGACGGTGGATAAGCAGTAGATCCAGATGGTCCGTCGCCAGATTCTTCAGCGACTGCTCCGCGCTGAGGACGATATGATTGCGGTCAGTAATGTAATGGCCGATGGCGTTTTCCGCCCGGGCGGTGGTGGCGATCCCGCATTTGCTGACGATCTCCATTTTCGTCCGCAGATGCGGCGCAAGCTTCATCGCCTCGCCAAACGCGGCTTCACACTGATAACCGCCATAAATATCAGCGTGGTCAACGGTGGTCACCCCCAGGTCAAGATGCTCTTCAATAAAGCCGACCAGCTGTTGCGGGGACATGTTCCAGTCCATCAGACGCCAGTAACCCATTACAAAACGGGAAAATTCCGGGCCCTGAGGCGCGAGTGTAATACGCTGAACCATAAAACTTCCTCAACAGAAAAATTTCATCGAGTATACGCAAATCTGCGGTCAAAACAGTGAGGGTTGATCAGGATCTTCGGCAGGAATAGCTTTGTTTGCGCGGATTTTGCGCAGCAGGCGCTGGCGGCAGAGGCGGAGCACGTCCTGCTTTTGCGCATCGCTCATACTTTGCCAGTAGAAACGTTCGTCCCGGCTGCGCATACAGCCGCGGCAATAGCCCCGCTCATCCGACTGGCAAATTCCGCGGCACGGGCTTTGTACCGGGAAAAACTCAAGCTGTTCCGCCACCGTTCCCCCTTTGTTTGTTCTTTTATTGAAGCCTGTTAATGCGCGTCCCGCAAGCCAGAATCATTTTCCACTTGCATTAGACCAATCGGTCTACTACAGTGAATCGCATGAACAGACACACTGAACATGACACGCGTGAACATATCCTCGCCACCGGCGAGAAGCTGTGCATGCATCGCGGCTTCACCGGAATGGGGCTTAGCGAACTGTTAAAAACGGCGGAAGTGCCAAAAGGCTCTTTTTACCATTATTTCCGCTCAAAAGAAGCGTTCGGCGTCGCGATGCTGGAGCGTCACTATGCCGACTACCATCGTCGACTGGCGGAACATTTCGCCACCGGCGCGGGCAACTATCGCGATCGCCTGATGGCCTATTATCAGCAGACGCTGAACCAGTTTTGCCAGCAGGGAATTATCAGCGGTTGCCTGACGGTCAAATTGTCCGCCGAAGTGTGCGACCTGTCCGAGGTTATGCGGGAAGCCATGAACAACGGCGCCAGCCAGATTATTGTGCTGCTGGCGCAGGCGCTGGAGAAAGGGTTTCAGGAAGGCAGCCTGACGTTTCACGGCGACGCCCATACTCAGGCGCAGGTGCTTTACTCACTGTGGCTCGGCGCAAACCTGCAGGCCAAGATTTCGCGTAGCGCAACGCCGCTGGAAAGCGCCCTTGCCCACGCCAATACCATCATTGCGGCGCCAGTACGTTAACTGGCGCTTTTATTTAATTCATAACTAGTCGACCGGTCTACTCAGGAGACATCATGTCACAACAAAAACTGTTTACCCCGCTTAAGATGGGCGCTATTACTGTGCCGAATCGCGTATTGATGGCCCCATTGACGCGTCTGCGCAGCATTGAACCCGGCGATATCCCAACGCCGCTGATGGGCGAATACTACCGCCAGCGCGCCAGCGCCGGATTGATTATCACGGAGGCGACGCAAATTTCCGCACAGGCGAAAGGCTATGCCGGCGCTCCTGGTCTGCACAGTGCGGAACAGATGGCGGCCTGGAAAAAAATCACTGACGGCGTGCACGCGGAAAACGGCCACATCGCCGTTCAGCTGTGGCACACCGGCCGAATTTCTCATCACAGCATTCAGCCTGGCGGCCAGGCACCCGTCGCGCCGTCCGCGCTGAGCGCCGGAACCCGCACCTCCCTGCGTGATGAAAAGGGGCATGCGATCCGCGTTGATACGTCGGTCCCGCGCGCGCTGGAGACCCATGAAATCCCGGGTATCGTGAACGACTTCCGTCAGGCGGTCATCAACGCGCGTGAAGCGGGTTTCGACCTGGCGGAACTGCACTCCGCTCATGGCTACCTGCTGCACCAGTTCCTGTCCCCTTGTGCTAACCACCGTACCGACCAGTACGGCGGCAGCATCGAAAACCGCGCCCGCCTGGTGCTGGAAGTGGTTGATGCCGTCAGCGACGCATGGCGAGCAGACCGTATCGGTATTCGCGTTTCGCCAATCGGTTCTTTCCAGAATACCGATAACGGCCAGAACGAAGAAGCCGACGCGCTGTATCTGATTGAGGAGCTCGGCAAGCGCGGCATCGCCTACCTGCATATGTCCGAACCCGACTGGGCTGGCGGCGAGCCGTACACCGACGCGTTCCGTCGTCAGGTTCGCGAGCGTTTCCACGGCACTATCATTGGCGCAGGCGCCTATACGCTGGAAAAAGCCGAAGACCTTATCAGCAAAGGGCTGATTGACGCGGTGGCCTTTGGCCGCGCCTATATCGCTAACCCGGATCTGGTCGCCCGCCTGGAACGCAAAGCGGAACTGAACCCTCAGCGCCCTGAAAGCTTCTATGGCGGCGGGGCAGAAGGCTATACCGATTACCCAACGCTCTAATCCCTGCATTGATAGCGGCGGGCTTGCGCCGCTATACTCAGCATCTTTAGCTTTCATGATTTCATGACATACAACACGTTAAGGGGAAGAGAATGCGTTTACTTCACACCATGCTGCGTGTGGGCGACCTGCAACGCTCCATCAATTTTTACACCAACGTTCTGGGCATGAGCCTGCTACGCACCAGCGAAAACCCGGAGTATAAGTACTCCCTCGCCTTTGTCGGCTACGGCCCTGAAAGCGAAGAAGCCGTCATTGAGCTGACCTATAACTGGGGCGTTGATCGCTATGACCTCGGCAGCGCGTATGGTCATATCGCCCTGAGCGTTGAGAACGCCGCAGAGGCCTGCGAGCGTATCCGCAAGAACGGCGGCAACGTCACCCGTGAAGCGGGTCCGGTGAAAGGCGGTACTACCGTTATCGCCTTTGTAGAAGATCCGGACGGTTACAAAATCGAGCTGATTGAAGAGAAAGACGCTGGCAAAGGTCTTGGCAACTGATTTTCCCGGGTGCTCAGGCACCCGTTTTTATGCCTCCCGCCTTTTACTGCAACATCAGGCAAAATTTGCCATAATGCGCGCTACTTTTTTTAAGTTCTAAGAGATTCAGATGTCCGACAACGCTCAACGTAATGCTCTGTGCGACCGCTTCCGTGGTTTTTATCCTGTAGTCATTGATGTCGAAACCGCCGGCTTTAACGCCAAAACGGATGCCCTGCTTGAGGTCGCCGCCATCACATTAAAAATGGATGAGCAAGGCTGGCTGATGCCGGATACCACACTGCATTTTCACGTCGAGCCCTTCGAAGGCGCCAATCTGGTGCCGGAGGCGCTGGCCTTCAACGGCATCGATCCGTCCGACCCTCTGCGCGGCGCGGTGAGCGAATACGACGCCCTGCACGCCATTTTTAAAGCGGTGCGTAAAGGGATTAAGGATCAAAACTGCAATCGCGCGATCATGGTGGCGCACAATGCCACGTTCGATCACAGCTTTGTGATGGCCGCCGCCGAACGCGCGGGGCTGAAGCGTAATCCGTTCCACCCGTTTGTCACCTTTGATACTGCCGCCCTGAGCGGGCTGGCGCTGGGACAAACCGTGCTTTCGAAAGCCTGTATCGCCGCGGGAATGGCCTTTGACGGCAATCAGGCCCATTCGGCGCTGTACGATACCGAACAAACGGCGCAGCTGTTTTGCGAGATTGTTAACCGCTGGAAACGCATGGGCGGGTGGCCATTACCGGTCATTGCCGACGAAGAGGAATAAAAAAAGCGACCGCAGGGTCGCTTTTTTGGGTTTGGTCGCTTATTCAGCGGCCGGTGCATCGTCTTTATGCTTAGCCGCAGTCTCTTTGATCAACTGCTGCAGCTCGCCGCGCTGATACATCTCAATAATGATGTCGCAGCCGCCAACCAGCTCGCCGTCAACCCACAGCTGTGGGAAGGTCGGCCAGTTCGCATATTTTGGCAGTTCAGCGCGGATATCCGGATTTTGCAGAATATCAACGTAGGCAAAACGTTCGCCGCAGGCAGACAGAGCCTGGACCGCCTGAGCAGAAAAACCGCAGCTCGGCAGTTTCGGGGAACCTTTCATGTACAGCAGGATGGGGTTTTCAGCGATCTGGCGCTGAATTTTCTCAAGGGTCGTACTCATTGTCTTGCTTCCTTAAACTTCTTTTACGGCAGTGGTCAGTGATTGTAACGCCTCTGGCGACTGACGGAAAATAACATTTTGTTCACTCAAATGCATTCTATCCTTCACCGCCATAAGTTGCCTTAAAAATGTGTCTTTATCGACCGCCGCGCCAAAAACATGCGCATTTTTTAACCTGTTCGTGCTAATTCTGATGCATTTTTTTGCAGTCGATTACGAAACATTATTTTAGATACAAAAAGGCTATTAACTTTCGAGGTTTTTATGCATTAGAATCGATGGCGTTTTTGTCAATCATACCCAGGCATGATGTATTGCCTGAATTTTACAGAGGACTGCTCAGTGGCGCGGATAAATAAAATCTCGATCACGCTCTGTGCTTTACTATTTACAACGTTGTCTTTTACGCCATTGTCGCATGCATCAGAGCAGGCGCGCTCGTCTGCATCGCAAAAATCGCACCAGGGCAAAAGCGCAGACCGAAAAAAGAAAACCAAAACCACCGCAAAAACCAGCACCAAAAAGAAAACCAGCACCCAGAAGCAAAAAGCCCCTGCCAGCAGCAGCAAGCTCAAAACCTCCTCCAGCAAAACGCCCGCGTCTCCCCGCACTCACAGCAGCGCCCTGAAAACCGCCGCCGTAAAAAAGGTGCAGAAATGCACCGTGCATAAAGGTCATAAGAAGTGCGTGACCGAGGAAGTGAAACCATTGACGCTGGCGGAAGCCCATAAGGGTCGCGTGCAGAAAGCGCAGAAAACCGCGATGAACAAATTGATGGACCAGATAGGTAAACCGTATCACTGGGGCGGCACGTCTCCGCGTACCGGTTTTGACTGCAGCGGGCTGGTTTATTACGCCTATAAGGATCTGGTGAAGTTTCGTATCCCACGTACGGCGAACGAAATGTACCACCTGCGCGACGCGCGCTCCATCGACCGTAGCGAACTGGAAAGCGGCGACCTGGTCTTCTTCCGCACCCGTGGGCGCGGTACAGCTGACCACGTTGGCGTCTATGTCGGTAACGGCAAATTTATCCAGTCGCCGCGCTCCGGCCAGGATATCCAGATAACCTCCCTCAGTGAAGATTACTGGGTTCGCCACTATGTCGGCGCCCGCCGCGTGATGACGCCTAAAACGATCCGCTGATCCCTGCCCTGTTGTATTAACGACAGGGTAACTTCTTCTTTTGCCACTCCTTTTAATTTGTTACCCTAACACTACTTAATACAAGGTTTTTGATACAACCTCATTAAGGTTATTAACAATAAAAAGGAGTGAAGCAATGTCATTTGAATTACCTGCATTACCGTATGCAAAAGACGCACTGGCACCGCATATTTCCGCAGAAACGCTGGAATATCATTACGGTAAGCATCACCAGACCTACGTCACCAACCTGAACAACCTGGTAAAAGGCACCGCGTTTGAAGGTAAAACCCTGGAAGAGATCGTTCGCACTTCCGAGGGCGGCGTCTTCAACAACGCCGCGCAGGTCTGGAACCACACCTTCTACTGGCACTGCCTGGCGCCAAACGCAGGCGGCGAACCGACCGGTGAAGTTGCCGCCGCGATCAACGCCGCGTTCGGCAGCTTTGCTGAGTTCAAAGCGAAATTTACCGACGCCGCTATCAAGAACTTCGGTTCCGGCTGGACCTGGCTGGTAAAAGGCGCTGACGGCAAACTGGCTATCGTATCCACGTCTAACGCGGGCACTCCGCTGACGACCGATGCCAAACCGTTGCTGACTGTTGATGTGTGGGAACACGCTTACTACATTGACTACCGTAACGCCCGTCCGAACTACCTTGAGCACTTCTGGGCGCTGGTAAACTGGGAATTTGTCGCGAAGAACCTGGCGGCGTAATTTCTGTGCCCGGTAGCCTTGCTGCCGGGCAGATTCACGAAGTTTACTGACTGAGGAGTCAGATTTCTTGTTGCGCAAGCAGAGGAAAAAATGAGCAAAATAATGAGGGAGAGGACTCTCCCCCACCGTTAATCAATGCAGGGCCGCCGTCAGACCGGTCGCAACAATAAGCCCCAGAACAATAATGGTCGTAACCAGCGAGAACTTCAGGTCGGTACTCATCAATTTTTCTCCTTATAATCCCCACACCAAAAGTGAGCCTGATCATTTTTGCACAGTTACACACAAAAATCTTCCTGGATTTAAGCTGATAGCGATATTTCTCTTCCCCTTTGTCTCAGAATCAGACAAAATTCCACGCTAATTTGAAAGCGTACCGGCCATTGACCCCCTCCCGTCGTTCTGAGTCGTTTCCCCGGCGTACCGCAACCTGAAAATGTTGTGTGCAGGGTGTGTAAAGGCAAACGATTACGTGTCGATGATCAGGCGTAAGGTAAGGGTCTGGAGTGAGATCGAATGGCAACAATTAAAGATGTCGCGAAACGCGCAAACGTTTCCACTACAACTGTTTCACATGTAATTAACAAAACCCGTTTTGTGGCGGAAGAGACTCGCAATGCGGTATGGGCGGCAATCAAAGAGCTGCACTACTCCCCCAGCGCCGTTGCGCGTAGTCTGAAGGTTAACCACACCAAATCTATTGGTCTGCTGGCCACCAGCAGCGAAGCGGCCTACTTTGCTGAAATTATTGAAGCCGTTGAGAAAAGCTGCTTCCAGAAAGGTTATACCCTGATCCTCGGCAACGCCTGGAACAACCTGGAAAAGCAGCGCGCTTATCTGTCCATGATGGCGCAAAAACGCGTCGACGGCCTGCTGGTCATGTGCTCTGAGTATCCACAACCGGTGCTCGATATGCTCGAAGAGTATCGCCATATTCCGATGGTGGTGATGGACTGGGGCGAAGCGAAAGCAGATTTCACTGACTCCGTAATTGATAACGCCTTCCAGGGCGGCTATCTGGCAGGTCGCTACCTGATTGAACGCGGCCATCGCGAAATCGGCGTGATCCCAGGTCCACTGGAGCGCAACACCGGCGCCGGGCGTCTTGCGGGCTTTATGAAAGCGATGGAAGAAGCGCAGATCAAGGTGCCGGAAGAGTGGATCGGTCAGGGCGATTTCGAGCCGGAGTCCGGTTACCGTGCGATGCAGCAGATTATCGGCCAGGCGCACCGCCCTACCGCTGTGTTCTGCGGCGGCGACATTATGGCGATGGGCGCGCTTTGCGCAGCTGACGAAATGGGTCTGCGCGTACCGCAGGATATTTCCGTCATCGGTTACGACAACGTGCGCAACGCCCGTTTCTTTACTCCCGCGCTGACCACTATTCACCAGCCGAAAGACTCGCTGGGCGAAGCGGCGTTTAATATGCTGCTCGACAGAATCGTCAACAAACGTGAGGAGTCGCAGTCCATCGAGGTACATCCGCGTCTTATCGAGCGCCGCTCGGTGGCGGACGGCCCATTCCGCGATTATCGCCGTTAATCTCCCCAGGAGCCGGTTATTCCGGCTCCCGTAACCACTCTCTGTTCAGCGTTTCGCTATCGCCCAGATAATCCAGCAACCAGGTCAATGCCGGCGACATGTCGTTTTGCTGCCAGGTCAGGCAGCATGCCGCATCCGGGAACGGGTTTTCCAGCGCCAGCGCGACCCACTCGCCGCTCACCAGCCACGGCCGCGCGAAATGCGATGGCACCATGCCGACACATAGCCCGGCGGAAATACAGGTGGCGGAAGATTCCCAATCCGGCACCACGACGCGTTTCTGGTTATCAAGAAGCCAGGTGATGCGTTTGGGCAACGAGCGGGAGGTATCTTCCCGCACCAGCGACGGCCAGTTGCGCAACACATCGTCGCTAAGCAGCCCCGGCATGCCCGCCAGCGGATGATGGCTGGATACCACGCAGTCCCAGCTCAGCATCCCCATATCGCGAAACGCATAGCGCCCCCCGACCGGAATGGCTTTTGTCGCCCCAATCGCCAGCTCGACGCGGCCATCCGACAGCGCATCCCAGACGCCGTTAAAGACCTCCTGGGAGACGATAAGCTCAACGTCGTTAAAATGGCGATAGAAATCGACAATCATCTGCCGGGTACGCTCCGGGCGGACAATATTATCGACGGCGATAGCCAACTGGCCGCGCCAGCCGTTGGCTATCTGCTGGCATTGCTGACGGGTGATCTGCATTTTTTTGATAACAGAGCGCCCTTCTTTTAAAAACCATGCCCCTGCGGGCGTCAGTTCGACGTCACGATGCCGACGTTCAAACAACGGCACCGCCAGCCACTCCTCCAGTTGCCTCACCGTGTAGCTCACCGCGGAGGGTACCCGGTGCAGCTCCTGGGCGGCGGCGCTGAAGCTGCCATTACGAGCGACGGCATCAACCACTTCAAGCGAATATTCTGACCACATACTGTGCCTGCAAAATTTTTGAACCCATTCAACAAATATTACCGTTTCACAAGCCAGGATGCACTCCCTACACTCTGCGACTCTGAACTGAACACCTGCAATGAGAATGAGAAATGACGATGCAACCTGGTAAAGGATTTTTATGCTGGCTGGCAGGCTTAAGCGTGCTGGGTTTTTTAGCCACTGACATGTATCTCCCGGCGTTTGCCGCCATCCAGGCGGATCTGAACACATCTGCCGCCGCTGTGAGCGCAAGCCTGAGCCTGTTTCTGGCGGGGTTTGCCTTTGCGCAATTGTTCTGGGGGCCGCTATCTGACCGCTATGGCCGTAAGCCGATTGTGCTGATTGGCCTGGGGATTTTCGCGCTGGGTACGCTGGGGATGCTGTGGGTACACAACGCGGCCGCCCTGCTGGCGCTGCGCTTTATTCAGGCCGTCGGCGTCTGCGCGGCGGCGGTGACCTGGCAGGCGATGGTCACGGACTACTACCCGGCACATCGCACCAATCGTATTTTTGCCACCATCATGCCGCTGGTCGGATTGTCACCGGCGCTGGCGCCGCTGCTCGGCAGCTGGCTGCTGCGCCACTTCGACTGGCAGGCGATTTTCGCCACGCTGTTCGCCATCACCTTGCTGCTGATGATCCCGGCGTTACGCCTGAAGCCGCCGGTGAACAAGCGGGAAAAAACGGAAGCCCGCCTCACGTTCATGACGCTACTGCGTTCGCGTGATTATCGCGGCAACGTACTGATCTACGCCGCCTGCTCCGCCAGCTTCTTCGCCTGGCTGACCGGCTCGCCGTTTATTCTTAATGAAATGGGGTATGGCCCAACCGTGATCGGCCTGAGCTATGTGCCGCAGACGATCGCGTTTCTGATTGGCGGTTACGGCTGCCGCGCTGCGTTGCAAAAATGGCAGGGACAGCAGATGCTGCCGTGGCTGCTGGGCGCCTTTGCGGTCAGCGTCGCAGCGACCTTTGCCGTCGGTCTGGCGGACGGTCATTCGCTGACGACTATCCTTATCCCATTCTGCCTGATGGCGGTGGCGAACGGCGCGATTTACCCGATTGTGGTGGCGCAGGCACTGCGTCCCTTCCCGCAGGCCACCGGCCGCGCGGCGGCGTTGCAGAACACGCTACAGCTGGGCCTGTGCTTCGTGGCAAGCCTGGTGGTATCGGCGCTGATCGCGACCCCGTTGCTCACCACCACGAGCGTCATGCTGGCTACAGTACTGCTGGCAGGCTGGGGATACTGGATGCAGCACTCTGCCGGGCAACATGAGGGACTGCGGGCGGCGAAATCGCATCAGGCATAATCCCCGCAGCGATTATGTAATAGACAAGTCATTAGCTTGCTAAGATGTTTTTATTGAAACACAGATTTTTGCAGCCTATACTGAGTCACGTATCACATAAATACGCTTAATTTTCGATATTTACGGGAGTAAGGATTGCTCCCGTTTCACCACGGAAGGCCTTTCGGCAAGGGTTATCTCCCTTCCTCTGTTCTACGCTGTTCTACGTCGGATAGTCATCTCACGGTCTTACCGTGAGAGTTCTCACATAACCCAAAAAGCGTCTACGCTGTTTTAAGGTTCTGATCACAAGCCCCGTGATGGAGAAGCTATGAGCACATCGTGTATAGAAGAAGTAAGCGTGCCAAATGATGATTGGTTTCGCATTGCCAGCGAACTGCTAAACCGTGCAGGGATCGGCATTAATGGGGCTGCGCCCTCTGATATCAAAGTCACTCATCCCGGATTTTTTAAACGCGTACTGCAGGAAGGTTCGCTGGGATTAGGCGAAAGCTACATGGATGGCTGGTGGGAATGCGACCGGCTCGACATCTTTTTTAATAAGGTGTTACGCGCCGGGCTCGAAAACCAACTCCCCCGCCATTTCAAAGACACGCTGCGTATCGCCAGCGCCCGACTGATCAATCTGCAAAGTAAAAAACGCGCCTGGATTGTCGGCAAAGAACATTACGATCTCGGTAACGATCTGTTCAGCCGCATGCTCGACCCGTTCATGCAGTATTCCTGTGCCTACTGGAAAGATGCCGCAAGCCTTGAGCAGGCACAGGAGGCTAAACTGGACCTGATTTGTCAGAAACTGCAGCTTCAACCCGGCATGCGCGTGCTGGATATTGGCTGTGGTTGGGGTGGCCTCGCGCATTACATGGCGAAAAATTACAACGTCAGCGTTGTCGGCGTCACCATTTCGGCCGAACAACAAAAGCTGGCGCAGGCGCGCTGTGAAGGTCTGGATGTCAACATTATGCTACAGGATTACCGCGACCTGAACGATCAGTTTGACCGCGTGGTATCCGTCGGGATGTTCGAGCACGTTGGACCGAAAAATTACGCCACCTATTTCAAGGTCGTTGACCGTAATCTGAAGCCTGACGGGCTTTTCCTGCTGCACACCATTGGCTCGAAAAAGACCGACAACAACGTCGACCCGTGGATCGATAAGTACATTTTCCCGAACGGCTGCCTGCCGTCAGTACGGCAAATCGCCAATGCCAGCGAACCGCACTTTGTGATGGAAGACTGGCATAACTTCGGCGCCGATTACGATACCACGCTCATGGCCTGGCACACCCGTTTCCTCGCGAGCTGGCCGGAGATAGCTGATAACTACTCCGAACGCTTCAAGCGTATGTTCACCTATTACCTGAATGCCTGCGCTGGCGCGTTCCGCGCTCGCGACATTCAGCTCTGGCAGGTGGTCTTCTCCCGCGGCGCGGACGGCGGCCTGCGCGTCGCGCGATAAAAAAACCCCGGTTCGCCGGGGTTTCTTCTCTTCTTATGTTAGCGCGGTGAGTCGTCGGTGTTACTACGCTGTGCGGCTGCCGCTTCTTTTGCCGCCAGCACGCGTTCCACCGTATCGACAACGGCCTGGGTCTGTGGATCGATCTCGATGTTCACCTTTTCACCCAGCTTTTTCTTGCCAAGCGTGGTGCGCTGTAAGGTCTCAGGGATAAGATGCACGCAGAAGCGGGTTGGCGTCACTTCGCCGACGGTCAGACTGATACCGTCCACACCGATAAAACCTTTATAGAGAATGTACTTCATCAGCGTCGGGTCCTGGACTTTGAACCAGATCTGGCGGTTGTTTTCCGAAGTCAGGATTTTCGACACTTCCGCCGTCGTCATGATATGACCGGACATCAGATGACCGCCAATTTCATCGCTGAACCGCGCCGCGCGCTCAACGTTCACGACGTCGCCCTCGGCCAGATCGCCAAGATTGGTAATCCGCAGCGTCTCCTTCATCAGATCAAAACTGATGCGGTTACCCTTAATCTCCGTCACCGTCAGGCAACAGCCGTTGTGCGCCACCGATGCCCCCGTTTCGATTCCATCCAGCATGTCCTCAGGCAATTCCACAACATGGGTACGGAAATTGGGTTTCTCATCAATGGACACAACTTTCGCCACGCCCTGAACGATTCCAGTAAACATACACTTAACTCCTGTAGGCTACGACCGCGATAGCATTACCGCTTCAGATACCCCGCACAATAACAGGTGACACCGTGGGTTGCCAGCCAACCGATGTCCGTGGTTATTTTTTTGACTGGTTAAATAGTAAAACCTCGCTACAATGTACTCGAAATTTCCCCTGTTCTTCTTCTTGCTGCCAGTAACGGCGGCTTTTTGTAGTCTCTCCAATAACAACAATACAGTAGGTGTTCACGTGCAGAAGTACGTCATTGAAGCGCGCCAGTTGCTCGCACTGGCAATTCCGGTGATCTTTGCGCAGGTCGCCCAAACCGCAATGGGGTTTGTCGATACCGTCATGGCCGGTGGCTACAGCGCTACCGATATGGCGGCAGTCGCCATCGGCACCTCCATCTGGCTTCCGGCCATTCTGTTCGGCCACGGGCTGCTGCTGGCGCTGACGCCGGTCGTTGCGCAACTGAATGGTTCAGGGCGACGCGACCGTATCGCCCACCAGATACGCCAGGGGTTCTGGCTAGCTGGCGCAGTTTCTGTGCTGATTATGGTCGTGCTGTGGAATGCAGGACATATCATCCGCGCGATGAACAATATTGACCCGCAGCTTGCGGATAAAGCCGTCGGCTATCTGCGCGCGCTGATGTGGGGCGCGCCCGGGTACCTGTGCTTTCAGGTCGTTCGTAACCAGTGTGAAGGGCTCGCAAAAACCAAACCGGGGATGGTGATGGGCTTTCTCGGCCTGCTGGTCAACATTCCTGTCAACTACATCTTTATTTACGGCCATTTCGGCATGCCGGAACTGGGCGGCGTCGGGTGTGGCGTGGCAACAGCGTCGGTTTATTGGGTGATGTTTATCGCCATGCTGTCGTACGTGAAGCGCGCCCGTTCGATGCGCGATATCCGCAGCGACGCGCCGACGGCCAAACCCGATTTTACGGTGCTCAAACGCCTGATCCAGCTTGGTTTGCCGATCGCGCTGGCGCTGTTTTTTGAGGTTACGCTGTTCGCCGTGGTGGCGCTGCTCGTCTCACCGCTGGGGATTGTCGACGTCGCCGGTCACCAGATCGCGCTTAACTTCAGCTCGCTGATGTTCGTTGTGCCGATGTCGCTTGCCGCCGCCGTGACTATCCGTGTGGGCTACCGTCTCGGCCAGGGTTCGACGCTTGATGCGCAGACCGCGGCGTGGACCGGGCTCGGCGTGGGAGTGTGTATGGCGGTCATGACGGCGATTTTCACCGTCACGCTGCGCGAGCATATCGCTCTGCTGTACAACGATAGTCCGGAAGTCATCACCCTGGCCGCGCAGCTAATGCTGCTGGCGGCGATTTACCAGATTTCCGACTCCATCCAGGTTATCGGTAGCGGTATTCTGCGTGGGTATAAAGATACGCGTTCTATTTTCTTTATTACCTTCATCGCTTACTGGGTGTTGGGCCTGCCTGCCGGCTATATCCTGGCGCTGACCGATATCGTCGTACCGCGGATGGGTCCTGCCGGGTTCTGGATGGGCTTTATTATCGGTCTGACGTCGGCCGCTATCCTGATGATGCTGCGCATGCGCTTTCTGCAACGTCAGCCGTCGACACAGATCCTGCAACGCGCCGCCCGCTAACCTGCAAACCGCCGCTTCCTGCGGCGGTTTTTTCACGCCTCGCCGTCTTACTCCCAGACATCCAGCGCCTTATCTTTAAAGAAAAACTGTTTGTCCTGCTCGCCGATTTCCCGCACAACCCGGCACGGAACGCCCAGCGCCACCACGTTTGCCGGAATATCTTTCGTCACGACGCTCCCTGCCCCAATCACCGAATTGTCGCCAATGGTGACGCCCGGCAATATTTGTACTCCGGAACCAATCCAGACATTTTTGCCAATGTGTACCGGAAACGCGTAAACATAGTTATTCTCGCGCAGCACAGGCAGTATGGGGTGACCTGCGGTAGTAATCACCACGTTTGGCGCAATCATGGTGTTATCGCCGATAGTTATCTCAGCATCATCGATAAAGGTAAGATTGGTATTGCAGAACACCCCGCTGCCCAGATGCACGTGACGACAGCCCCAGTTTGAACGCACCGGCGGTTCAACCTGGCAGCCTTCCCCAACTTCTGCAAACATCGCCTTTAGCAGCGCCTGCCTCTTCTCCTGTTCGCAGGGACGAGTGGCATTAAAATCATACAGCCTCTCGACGTAGGCCTTTTGCTCATCAATGATCTCTGGATCATCGTAATGGTAGGGCAAGCCGCGCGCTTTTCGCTCTTTATTCTTCATCAACAACCCCTGTACGGTAAATTTTCGGCGGCATGACCTCACCTGACCGGTGTACAGCGCAACCCACAGGTACATTTTATATTAACTTTTCACTTTGCTCCAACAGGACAACCTATTGATGGATAACAATATTTAATCAAAATTTGCACAATAGTCGTCCAATCGCGTGAAATACGGAAGAAAAGTGACATTTCCCTCTTGCCACGCCTCGTGGCTGCCGCTAATATTCGTCCCCGTTGTCACCACAACATTGCGTTCATAGCTCAGTTGGTTAGAGCACCACCTTGACATGGTGGGGGTCGTTGGTTCGAGTCCAATTGAACGCACCATTGCGTTTATAGCTCAGTTGGTTAGAGCACCACCTTGACATGGTGGGGGTCGTTGGTTCGAGTCCAATTAAACGCACCATTCTGCGTCCGTAGCTCAGTTGGTTAGAGCACCACCTTGACATGGTGGGGGTCGGTGGTTCGAGTCCACTCGGACGCACCATTTCACAACGAAGTGATCTGGTGCCCTTGTTTCCCCGTGTATCTCCCTTTTACTACCCTCAATACGTTTCACATGATGATTTCGGGCTATCCGTCGCGCGTCGTTTGTTATTCTGCCCGCTGACCGATGCAGGCAGAGAACACCAGCGCTTTCATTTGCGCCGCCAGCATCTCGTCGGACGGGACTCTTCTGAAATAGCCGCAGCTAACAGTATTGTTTTTCAGGAGCCAGACGCAACGGTTTTCCCGGGAAAACGCGCTGGCTCCGACTGGCGATACAGAGATAGTCTCTGTCATAAATGGCATCACAAACCCCGTGGATGACCACTCCCCCATTTTCCGGTAAGCCAGCGGAGACATCCCAAATTGTCGGTTGAATGCCCGTGAAAAAGATTGCGGTGAGCAAAAGTAAAAATAGGCTGAAATATCATCAAGCCTTTCCCGGGTTAATCGTATTGCAATTGCTGCATTGGTTAACTTACGGGCGCGAATATAGTGTGCAACAGCATACCCGGTAACGCTTTTGAACAACCGTTGCATATGCCACTTCGTATACCCCGATTTCAGAGCGATATCATCTATCGTCAAGGGTTGATCGAGATTCTCGTCAATCCAGTCGGCTAATGCCTTGATGGTGCCAATATGATAAATGGACACAGGTATCCCCTATTTCTGCTTTAGCGGTAATCGGTCTTTAATTATGGGATAACGCAATAACTAACCCATTCACCGGAAATGTTAATATAAATATTGCGGATTTGCGGAATATCGTCAGACTCAATCCAGTCTATTTTATCGATATTGACATGAATCAGCTCCATGTTCGCAATCGACATTCGGTGATGAGGAAAACTGTTGTCACAGATAGCGCGGTCGGTAATGATTTCTGCACATCCCTCTATCCGCAGCCGCATTCCCTTTTCACCCTCAAGCGCCAGTAATGCAACCTGTGGATTAGTATTGATTTCCCTGTTTTTTTGCGGGCAAAAATTGGAGGTAAAAGCCAGCACGCCCGCCTTACGGTCTACGCCGCAAAGCGCTACGGTTCTGGGGCCCGTTGGGGGCGCAGGCGATACGGTTGTCAGTTGCATCAGGGTATAAGGTGAAGGTTCCTTAACGGCATTTTCCAGTAACCGCCACAATGTTAAAAGTTTTTGTTCCTTTAAGACGCTGTTCATTTATTATTCCCCGGATAGCAATTGAAACGGACCATTTAAATTAATCGGCTATTCAGCGGAATATATTTTACATATGGATGGCGGTACATCATCTTTCTTCAGCGCCAGGTTATCGCTAAATTACGACAATTCAGGATAACCATGGTTCGGACGTACGCTTAATTGTCGAGATAACGACCGGGCGTTGTTCCTAACATCTTCTTGAACATAGTAATAAATGCCGTAACGGAGTCATAGCCAAGTTCATACGCCGTATTCTGCACGGACACACCGGTCACAAGCAGTCGTATCGCCACCAGTACCTGTAGTTGCTGACGCCAGCGCCCAAATGTCATGCCGGTCTCTTTCAGCACAAAGCGCTCGAACGTGCGTTTGCTCATGGCCATTCTGCTGGCCCAGACGTCCAGTGAGCTTCTGTCGCCAGGATTCTCCATCAGGCTATCGGCCAGTTGTCGGATCCGCATATTGTCGCTGACAGGCAGGCTCAGTCGCTCAACCGGCATCTGTGAAAGCTCGTGCAACATCACATGCGCAAATCTGGCCGTATGGCTGTCGGGCGCGTAGTCCTGCGCAAATTCCTCAAAGTGCTTCATCATCTCGCGCAACAGAGGGCTAATCTGCAACGTGCAGCACTCCTGCGGCATACCTGTGGCATCCGGTTCGAGATACAAAAACAGCACTTGCGCGTTCGGCGTCACTCTGTTGCTGTGCGGCTGGCCTGCGGGTATCCAGGCGGCGCAGTGTGCCGGCACCATCCAGTAGGCCGTAGGCGCCAGGCAAGTGACCCCTCCATGCAGCGTCAGGATCAATTGTCCTTTCCGGTGTACGTGGAACGGCAGTTCCTCATCGCTTTTCGCTGATTGCACCTTCATGGCGACCACCGGATTGGTGTTATCGTCAATATTAAAATTTTTCAATGACTTAGAAAGTGACATTTCGTAACGCCCTCGCAAGACGTCCCGCCAGACTGCATTTTGGCAAAATTTAGAGATTGATTGCCTTTATATCGATATTAAGACACAAACGCAAACCGCTATAGTGCCTGCGACATTTAATTCAGAGCCAAAACAATGCGTGAAACACCAATAGTTCAAAAGAAAACAGGATTATTAATCATTGGGATACTGCTGATCGCCACGAACCTGCGGGCGCCGTTCACCAGCCTTGCACCATTACAGGAGTTGGTCAGAGAGACGTTTACGCTGACCGCTGCGCAGGCAGGTTTACTGCAAACCTTACCGCTGCTGGCGTTTGCCGTTTTCTCCCCCTTTGCCGCTGGCATCGCCCGCCGCGCGGGTATGGAACGTACGCTTTTCTGTTCTCTGGCGATCATCGCCGCTGGGGTATGCCTTCGCTCCTTTACCGGCCTCGTCGGATTATACGCGGGAACCCTGCTGATTGGGCTCGGGATTGCCCTCGGTAACGTATTACTCCCCGGAATATTAAAGCGAGACCTCCCGCACAAAGCAGCAAGCCTGACAGGATTATATGCCCTGACCATGGGGCTGGCGGCCGCACTGGGGTCTGCGACGGTCGTTCCCCTGACGAACCATTTCCACACCGGATGGCAGAATGCGCTAATGATCACGCTGGCATTTCCGCTGATCGCGCTTGTGGTATGGCTCCCGCAACTGGTGCGCCACGGAGCGCCGCAAAGTAAGGACGGCCCGCAAGCTCAACCTTCGGCAGGCGTATGGGGCGCAGGTCTTGCCTGGCAAGTCTCTCTCTACTTTGGTCTGAACTCGTTTATTTACTACATCATCGTCGCCTGGCTGCCGGCGATGTTACAGAGCCTTGGTTTCAGTATCTCTGAGGCCGGTTCACTTCATGGGGTGCTTCAGCTCTCGACGGCTATCCCTGGCTTTTTCATCGGTCCCGTACTGGCCAGACTTCGCGACCAGCGCGCGCCGGGCGTTCTGTTCGCCCTCACGGGAGCCGTAGGCCTTGTCGGGCTGATGATGCTGCCTTCACTGGCGACATTTTGGGTCGTCCTCCTCGGCATCAGCACAGGCGCAGGCGTCATTCTTGGGCTTGCCTTTATCACCCTGCGTTCATCCAATGCAGCCCAGGCCTCTGCCTTGTCCGGGATGGCGCAAAGCGTGGGTTACCTGCTGGCCGCCACGGGCCCGACGGCAGTCGGTCTGATCCACGACAGACTGGGCAGTTGGACACCACCGCTTGTCGGCTGCGTCGCCCTTGCCATCCTCCTTGCAGGGCTGGGCTATCTGGCTGGACGCGCGCGCCAGCTGCCTGCCAGCCCCGAATTCGTCACCAACGGTCCCGCACTGAAAAGCCTTAAGGCCAGGAGATAATCATGATTGCTGCTGATGTAATGACCACCGCGCCGGTAACGGTAAATGAAGATACCCCCATTCTCGAAGTGGTAAGCCTGCTCCTTAACCTGCAGATAAGCGGCCTGCCTGTGCTGGACGGCAATGGAAAAATGACGGGGATCGTGACGGAAGGCGACCTGCTGCGCCGTAGCGAACTGGGGACGGAGATCAAACGCCCGCACTGGAAGGAGTTATTTTTAAGCCCGGGGAAACTGGCCCGCGATTATGTGCAGAGCCATGCCCGCTACGCAGGGGAAGTGATGACCCCTTCTCCGCTGACGGTGGGGCCTGAAATGCCGCTGGATGAGGTTATTAGCCTGATGGAAACGTACGGGATTAAGCGTATGCCGGTTGTGGATGATGCGCAGCTGGTCGGCATTATTACACGTGTTGATATCCTGAAGGCGCTGCGCACCCTATTGATTCACAACCGCAGCCCGGGAAATGCGGTAGCAAACAAAATTAACGATGAAACCATGAAGCAAAAAATAATCGACGCCATGGAGCGTGAGAGCTGGGCGCCCAAAAATAATCTTCGTATTACCGTCACCCATGGCGTGGTGGATATCTACGGCACGATTTTAGATGAAGATTTACGCGCCGCGATTATTACGCTGGTCGAGGAGGTAACCGAAACACGTGATATTCGGGACCACCTTGTGTTTATCGAACCGATTACCGGGTTGTATATCACCCCCCAGGGAAGCCCGGAGCAATAAAGCATTGTTTAAGCGATTAATTAGAGATTAGCGCAACGACGCAGTCCGTCAGGCTTAACGCCTCTATTTGGGGGGAATCACCTAATCCGACTGATTCCCCTCCTTTTTATTTCCTGTCAGCAATCTGTGAATATAAACTTAACAAGGTCTCCAGAGACATCTCCGCCTGGGTTATTTGCGCTGTCGACAGCGGTTGTTCTGGCGGCATCTGCGCCAGTTGCCGTAAATACTCCTCCGCAGGAATCGTGCTATTGAATGCCTGCATAATCGTAAACACCTCAGATTTCAGCTCACTCACCGTCATGTATTTGCCGCGCTTTTCATCCAGCGCGTTCAGTCTCTGCGTAAGCTGTTGCAGCTGCGACATTCCCTGATGCCAGCCGTTGAGTTTTTCAACGGGCAGCACGGCCGCATTTTGCTGCTGCCGCCATTGCGCGGCAAGAGGTAAAGCCTGCTCAGGCCACAGCGTCAGCGCCTGCTGGATAAGCTGTTTGCTGTAACGAATGGACCAGTCCGGCGACAGACGGGCCAGGCGTTCCAACTGCTGTCGCGTCTTTTTGATGCCCTCCTCCGGCGACGGCGATTTCTGTTGCAGGCGCTGTAGCTGGTCAGTCGACAACGTTGTCGGTAATGGCTCAAGCGAAGCGGCTAACTGGCGTAATGCCGGATCGGGCGGATTCAACGCCTGCCAGCCCCATAGCGCCACGCCGCCCACCACCAGCATTGACAACGCGCCAGCCACGAAGGGTTTCCAGGACGTTGCTGGTTGCGTCCGTTCAGTCATGACCGCCACATTCGGCTGAGGCTCAGCAATGTATACCCATTTTACTCTTTCATCCGGCTCAGCGATGAGCGCGCCAACCGGCTGCGGGGTATTCTCCGGCGCGCCCTCGCTGTTCTCCAGCCTGACCGCCGAGGTATGCATCTGTGTACGCAACGTGTCGAACTGACTCAGGTGCTTCAACTCCAGCCGCTGGAGTACGTCCCCTAACCGGGTCAGCGTTTTTTCCGCCTGATACAGCTGGCTGAGATCGGCATATGTCAGCGTGAGTGTCCGCATCACCTGTTGCAACCGCTTACTTACTGCGCTCAGGATCTCCATACGCGCATGAGTCTGCGGCGGCCAAAGATTACCCCACTGGCGGGATATCAGCGCCTCCAGCAGCGCCAACCCTTCATTCATCCCGTGCAGGCCCGTCAGGTGCGTACGCGCCAGCGTGTACCACGCGGCGGTTTGTAACTCCACGCCGTTTTGTTCAAACAGCGACAGGCAGAGTTTTTCTGCCTGTCGCCAGTTAACGTCCGGACGCGCCGGATGGGCCAGTTTATTCAGTTCATCACGCAGTAATGCGTAATCGGCAAGCGTGCGCGGATCGCCGCCGGTACGGAGGTGTCGTTCAGTTATCCAGGTCATAGGAAAGTATCAATGTCAGAAAAGAGGGTTACAGCCGGGCGCGGGTATCAATAAACTGCTGCTGTTTGAGGTGGCGCAGCAAAATTTTCCCTTCAGGCATAAATTCCGTGCCATAGCGCACCAGGCCTGCTTCATAGAGCTCAGCGTCGATGGCATAGCGTAATTCTCCGGGTTGCGTTTGCGGGAGGATCACAACACCGACGCGTTTAAGACGCGGTTCGTATTTCAGCAGCACTGAGGAAAACGTCGTCATCAGTTGGTGCACCGTACCCGGCATACCTTGCAGAATGCGGGTCATATCCGGCAAACCGTAATCGGGAAGATGTTTGATGCTCCCCGCCCGGCTGTTGAGAATACGCTGCATATTGTCCAGCACTGACAGAATAAGCTGATTTGCCTCACTTACCTGCGAGAGTGTCAGCCCCCCGGTAAAATTGTCGTACAGCATCTCATGCAGGGAAGGACGCGACATTATTTGCTCTCCAGCGGGATAAGCTCCAGCCGGTTACTCCCGGCTTCCAGTACGCGCGGTTTGTCAGGATCCAGCGCCTCTCGCTCGAGCACCTGTTTCCATCCCTCGTGG
This sequence comes from Pluralibacter sp., assembly GCF_019237635.1. Lineage (GTDB taxonomy): Bacteria > Pseudomonadota > Gammaproteobacteria > Enterobacterales > Enterobacteriaceae > Enterobacter_B. The sequence goes on along the minus strand of NZ_JAFAGS010000020.1, from coordinate 12,391 downwards.
GTCAGGTCGGGATAGCGGAACAGCCCTACGGCAGCGACAAATTTAGCCTCCGCTTCCATTGGCATATCTAAAGAGACATCGCCGCCGGGCTTGATGACCCGCTCGCGGCTGGCGAGCAAATCCGCCTTCAGCAGGGTATCGCCCTCATTTAACAACTGCTGATAGGTGATTTTATCGAACACTTTGCGATCCTTAAGTTGATACACCCGCACCACCATCGGCACTGAGAGAGAGTTGCTCTCCCGTGCATCGGTATTCAGCGCTTCACGGGCGGTAATATCGAGATGCAGCACCTCTATTTTTTTATAAAACACCGCGTTAAATGCCGATTTGGTGCCATCGCTGACGCTCTGTGTCAGGCCGCAACCGCTCAGGCTGAGCGCCAGGAGTGTCCAGATTGCAGTTTTAGCTAAATTGGTAGGTAACACGGCGATTTCCTTTTGTCTGTTTCGCAGGCGGCAGCCCGCGGTAATAGCCCAGTTCTGTGGTAAACGTCGGTGGGATATCCGGCAAGATCGCGCCGCCCTCAACGCCCAGCACGCCGTTCATTCCCAGCCAGAGCGGCGCCTCCCCAAGCGGTGGAACGCCGAGCATCTCCGTTGCCACGGTCAGCGTGATTTTTGCCTTAAAGCGCCAGCCGAGATACACCCGCAACATGACCAGAAAATCCTGATACAGCTGACCGTCCGGCTTCCAGCCCTGCGCTTCCTGCGCATCATCGGTCGTCAGCGCAATCAGCAACTGGCTGTTGGCATCCATCGCCTCATCGCCAAGCGGCGTATTACCATCCAGCAGAAAATCTTCGTTGCCATAAAAGCCCACGGGTTTACTGACCTCCACCGGCCGCAGGCAGTACGGGCTTACGGCAACCTGCGTCTGTGGCGCCAGCAGCTGTACCAGCGCCCGCATCCCTTCCTGGGTTTTCCCCGGTTGTCTCAGCACGCCGAGCAGCGCCAGAAAACGTGATACCGGGGTGGCGATGTGGTTCGCCGTACCGGGGATCCCCAACCCCACCAGCCCGAGCAGCGACTGGGAAATAGCATCAACACCCCCGGCTTCAAACGTGGCCGGGTACGAATACTTCCGCCAGATGCGATAAAACTGGGTCAGGATGCGGTGGCTGAAGATATCGAGGAACCCCTGTAGCGCCTCATGGCCCTCTCTGCGCTGGGCGATGTCGTCGAGATAGGTCGTCGGTAGCGGCGAATCCACGCCGTACATCCCCATAAACGTCGTGCGAACCACTGGCGGGATGGCGTCGTCCTCGTCGTACTCCACGGTTTTCAGTTCGCTGGCGGGAAAACCCATCCCGGGATGCGGACAAAAACGCACCGGCTCGTCAGCCGGATGGCTGGTACTCCCCAGCAGCGGTTTAGCTGACTGCCGCTTCTCAAGCAACTGGCAAAAGCGGTAGAAATTTATCCGCGTCAGCTCTGATTCCAGACGCGGACTTAGCCGGGAATGCGGCGGTTGTGCTTCTCTTCCCATTCAAGGCGCTCTCCGGTAGGTTGCAGGGTGATAATCAGACGGTTAAACAGGTAGATATCGGTATAGAGGGCGAAGAAACGACTTAACATTTCGCCAAACAGGCTGATATCGCCGGTCCCGGCGAAGCCATGGCTGTCGAGCGTGACGTCAATCTGCACCCCGCGCACCAGATACCCCTGTTCGAAACGTTCGATTTCGCTGTGGCGCACATCGATAATCGCCTCCAGCCGCCGACGGTTCATTTCACCGTTTGTCCACTCGTACAGCGCCAGAGTGCCGCGCAGGACTTCGGCGTTATCCATCATCGATAAAAAGCCGCTGCCGAGATGGCTCAGCACCCGCCAGTGGAAGCGGTCGCGGTCCGGCGGGTAACAGGGCAACGTGGGCGCACAGAGGTTACGCACGCCGATGCTGACCGATGTCGTTTTCATTACCGTGTCGAGCACCGTACTTTGCAGCGCCCGGCGCGGCAGTTGCCCGTTGGTGCCGGTCAGCGTCAGCGACAGGCTCTCATCTGCCGGTACGGTATGGTTATCAAACGCCTCGCCGCCGAGAATGAGCCACGTGTTATGCAAGCCGGACGGCCCACGGCGCACGCGGGTGTGGTAGTAATATTCCGGAGCGTCGTGACGCAGCATGCCGCCTTTATGGCGAAAGCTGGAAAATGGGATGTAGGTGTGACCGCTGGAAGAGAGTACCGAATCCACAGCGTAAATCTCGGTGTGACCGTCCTGAATACGCATTGGCCGCAGCATATATTCCGTTTGCAGCGAATCGAGGGTCAGTGGGTCGGATTCCAGTGGGAACAAGTTAATCACCGGCACGCAGTTCAGGCGCAGGTGCTTTTCCGTGAAGCTGAAATCGTGCTCCCAGCGCTTAGCCAACACCACATCAATCTCAAACCACGGCAACGCGGGCGGGAAACTGACGTTTTCCAGGCCGCGCAGCGCGGTGAACATAAATTTTTCCCGAAAGGTGAAGTATTCGAGCAAGAGCTGATAGCCGCTAAAACTGCTGCTCCCCTTCGGCCACAGATCATCATCGTCGCCAAACCCTTCTGCGGTAAACCAGCCCTCCAGCGGCTGGCGCTCCCCTCCACCGGGCAGGCGCAGCCACATCCGGGCAACGTCAGAGGTGAAGGCTTCGTGCATGGCGCAGGCCAGCGGCGCATCGGCATTGAAATAAAATGGCAGGCGGTTGAGATCCAGACGGCGCCAGTCGGCGAGATCGCTACAGCTAAAGCGCAGATTCACCACCGAACGGCCATCCGGGTCCGTGGTGAGCCGCGCCTGCTCCAGCGCGAGCGGCTGCAGATGGCTATCGCGCGTCGTGGTATACCGGCAGCGCGTCCCCTTCTCTCCCATCGGGCGCGACAGCACCTCAAACCCCTTCGCAATAGTCATCGGTTCTTTCAGTTCACGCCACTGCGGGGTGAACTCGACAATCGACATGGAAGGGATAGTACGCAAATAGTGCGGCCACAGCAGGCTGACCAGCCCTTCGGTGAGCTCCGGCAGGTCATCGTCAAGCTTTTGGCGCAGCCGTCCCATCAGGAAAGCAAAGCCTTCAAACAGGCGTTCGACGTACGGGTCGCGCGCACCGGCTTTATCGATGTTCAGCATAGCCGCCCTGTCCGGATGGGCGCGGGCAAACTCTTCACCGGCTTCAAGCAGGTAGCGCATTTCAGCGTCGTAATAACGCAGGGTTAAGTCATCCATAATCGTGTATTTTCGTTTGAGTCTTCTGAAGGGTCAGTTGCACAGGACCGCGGCGCGCGCCGGGTCGAGGGAGATTAAGCCGGAAAGAAGCGCGTCAAGCTCCGGCTGCAGACGGGTTTTGTCCGCCTCGCTGCGCACCGCTCTGGCACGCAACAGCTTCAGGCGACGCGCCTTCACCTCAAACATCAGCTCCGGCGTCCACTGCTGTAATGTGAGGTTTTGCGAGCGGTTGTCGAGTTCGCCGAGCAGATGCAGCGCCATGTCGTTTCTGCCGTATTGCTCGGCAACACGGGCCATCAGCAGCCGCATCAACCACTGGTCGCGCGGTGACGTCAGGCCTGGGCGCGTCTGTAACCAGTTCAGCGCCGCCTCAAAGCCCTCGCTGTCGGCGAGCGTCAGCACTTCCGGTTCAAGCGTGAGGATACCGTCCGCCGCAGGCAGCGCCGTAATGGGCTCCTGCTGCCAACCTGCCAACGTTCCCTGCACTTTCTCGGCAATCCAGTTCTGGGTCACTTCATCGGCAAACGGCGTACCGTCGCTGAACGCCAGCGCCTCAAGCCCAGGCAGACGCGCCAGCAGCCCCTGGAGATCCCGACAAATAATCTCTGCGCGCACGCCGTCACTGTCGAGTTTCATCAACGCCTGCCAGGTGTACCACTGCACGTCCAGCCAGAGATGATTCACCCCTTGCGCCATCAATGTATCCGTCTGCTCAAGCAGTTCAGACCAGCTCTGCTGCAAATACAAGCGTTTAAGGTGCGCCCGGTGATCCGGCTTTGGCGGTGTGAGACGGGTTCGTCCGCTGGCGTCCAGCGGCGGCAGTTCGGTCAGCGTATCCCAGCGCACGCTTTTCATCAGATGGTGCCCGGCGAGCCAGCCGCCCTCCCGATCGCGCAAATATTTCGCCAGTACCTTCGCCTGATCCAGTAAATCCCGCCCGGAACTGACGGCGCTTATCATCGGCGCGGACGGTGTTAACGGTGTCGTGGAGGGATTTTCTTCGCGGCTGGTTTGCGGCACCAGGCTGTTTGCTCCGCCGCTTTGCACCAGACGGTTTTCCAGCGCCTGATACAGCGCGGAAAACTGTGGACGAACCTCATCATTGAGCGGTGCTATCGCCCGCTCAGCCAGCATCAGCGCGCCGACAATCCGCTGCATTACCGCAAGGTCAACCTCAGGATACAGCGACAGACTGTCGAGAACGCGACTGCTGCACAACCACTCCAGCGCCGATTTCCGGCTGCGGTCGCGCTGCGGCCAGAGCTGTGCGCCAAAACGTTGCAGCATCCCCGCCAGCAGCTCCAGCCCTTCCGCCAGCCCGCTTTCCCCGTCACGGTGTAATCTCGCCCAGGCATAGAACGTGATAACTCTGACATCCTTGCTCACCGTGGTGAGTAATTTTTCCGCAAGCTGACAGATGAGATCGGTATCAATGCCGCTGAGCTTGTTAACCTCTTCGCGGATCTGCTGAAAATCGTCGTCATATCCCGCATCGTCCCCGGCGGGAAGCGCGTCGCTTAGCGGTTCAAGCCACCGACGCCAGTCGCTGACATGCCCTTGCGCCTGTTGTCGCAGCGCGTTCTCATCCACCGCGCAGGCACGGAGTAAACTTTCCAGGCTTGCCATTATTCCGCTCCATCCGTGTCGGTGATATCACTGTCATGACTCAGCCGTGCGTCACTTGTCGTCGCATCAACGCTGAAGATTTTATCCGGCAGACTAAACCCGCGCAGACCCAGCAGCGCCAGCGGACCATTGCCCAACTGCGACCGCAACACCCATTGCAGTTTGCGCCCGTCAGAAGCGGTAAAGGTCATCATCCACTGGCTGCGATCGAGCTGCTGACGCTTGCTCTGCTCCAGCCAGCGGATGAACCCCCATGTGCCGCTGTAATCGCCGAACAGCCGCGCCCCAGCGCTGGTGGAGGTCCAGGTCAGCGTCGTGCCGGGTTTATAGGTTTCTCCCGGCCAGCGGAAGGTTTGCCAGTCCGCCATCTGGTTAAAGTAATGCAGCTTTTGTCCGTCAATGGTCAGTTGGGTCTCCACAACCTCAGGAACCGCACGCGCCTGAAGCTCAAAACTGATCCCCTGACTGCCATCGGTGAACAAAATATCCGACAACTGGCTCAGTTGATTCACTGCCCGCAGGAACGCCGGATTAAAGGTCAGCCCCTGGCTGTGGGCGCTGTCCGGCACCCACTGGCTACCTTCTTTGTGCAGCACGCCACTGAGCTCGGTCGTCAGGAAACGCTCAATCCGCCCGCTGTCTTTGCGGATAAACTCCGCCAGCATCGGCAGCGAGGCATCGCTTTTGCTTGCCGCAAACGGATAGCGACTATCAAACGCCGTATGCCAGTTGGCCACCACCGCCCGGCTCCAGCGGTCGTTCAGGCTGGCGGCGGAAGGCTGCAGCACCGTTTCCCAGGCCTGCGTCAGCGGCTGGACAAACATCGTGCGGCCAAAGCCGCTCCACTCTTCGCCCAGGCTTGCCGCCACCAGGCTGCCGTACTGCTGGGTGTCGGTGAGATCGACACTTTTGCCCTGAAACACCGTCTGCGCCAGCGTTTGCATCATCTCCTGCGGATCGTTACTGCTTGCCACCTGTTGCAGACGCAGGCGCACACGGGTAATGCGGGTCAGATATGTTTGCAGGCTCAGGGAATTGTCCGCAGACATCACGTTGTTGGCTTTGTTCTTTCCCATCAGCGTCAGCAGCGGTCCGAAGGTATCATCGAGCGGCCCCTGCGGCCCGGCGGCACTCTGGTCGATAGCCGGTTTGTCTTTGTTGCCCATCAGATCTTTAGCGGACTTGAGGATGGAATCCGAAATCCCTTCGCTTTGCTGACCGGACCGCCCCTGCCATGCCAGCGTATTCATCAGCGCAATCACCGGGGACTGGCGCACATCGCTCATCAGCGTCAGTTGGTCGGTGACGTCTGCGATGTTGTTCACCGGATTCCAGTGAAGGCTATTGAGGAAACTGAGCCAGCTCCCGGCGAAATCGGTAAAGTAACGTTCGGTGAGGCGCGCCTTCAGCGCTTGTGGCGAAATATCGCCAGAGACGGATTTGCGACTGTCGCTCAGTACCCAGTCAATCTCATCGCGGCGTGAGCTAACGGCTTTCTCAATCGCCTGCTGAATTCCCCCTTCCCACGCCTGACGGGTGAACATCCCCGGCACCACTTCATTGGTCGTGAACAGACGGCGGGCATCGGTACCGTTGGTCATGTCTTCCAGCGTCACATCCGCGAAATTACGCCGTACCGATTTGAGCATATTTTCGTACAGGGTGCTTTCCGCATTGCGACGACCAATTTGCTGGAGTAAAACCTGACGGCTCTGGCCGACCAGCGCACCGTCCGGAGTGATTTTCCACTGCGGTTGATGCGGCAACTCGTTGATGTAAAAAGACCAGAGATCAGGAGACAGGCTCTGCCAGAGCCCGGTGGAGACGCCTGGACGCGTCGGTTGTACCGTTTGCATTGTGCTGGCATAGAACGCCCCGTCCACTTTGTCCGGGTGAGCCATCATCAGCCAGGCTTTCAGACGATCGTAACCCGATTTTGCCAGTTCGGTACGCTGCGGGCTGTTCGGCGGCGAGTTGACCAACTCGTTGAGCGTTTGCATCAGCGCGACGTTTGCCGGGTCGCGAATCAGGCGGTTATTCGCCACGCCGTACCAGGGCAGCATCGCGCTGAGGAGCTGTGCGTTATGATCGAGCCCAAAACGCTGATACCAGGGCGCGCCTTGCTGGATGCGGTATTGCAAGCGTCCGGCATCATTACGTAACGCATGCAGTGCGGTTAGCTGGGTATCTGAAACGGCTGATTGCTGCACCAGAGCCTGAACTTTCTCCGCTACCGACACCATTTGCGCGCGGTTGACCATAAAGGCGATCAGCATGCCTGCGCCCCACAATCCCATTAACGCCATGATCGTCAGCGCCAGAGAGCGTTCCCAGGCCATTCCGACGCGACGGCCACGAATGCGGGTACAGTCGTCTATCACCCCCTGCCAGACGGCGGGTAAGGTTAGCGCATGGTGTAAGGCGGGGAATTTATCCTCCCGTTCCTGCGGATGTTGCGGGAGACTGAACGTCACACCGCGTAAAGGCACCCGCTGCTGTGCCGTATACAGCCACGGCGCCAGATGCCTTTTCCAGCGTTCGCCGTCGCCTTGTTCAAACTGCTGCGCCAGGCGCAGGAGAAAATCGTATGACGGGTTTTCCGCAATCTGGGCAATTCCTTGCTCCCGCAAGGGTGGCAGCAACCGGGTAAACTGCGTCTGTACCTCTTGCGCCGTGGCGCGCGCCGAAAGCATCAGCCCTACCGCCTGTTCCGTTCTTCCCTCCTGCGGCCAGTCGCTGCCGCACAGCTGCCACAGATATACCGGCGGCTGGTAGCGAAGCAGTTCGCCGATTTTCTCCAGACCGCGCAGGTCGCTGTCGCTCATCTGCGGCGTCAGCGTTTCCTTCTGACCAATCACACGAATGATGCCATCCAGCGGGCGGCCCCAACGCAGCTTGCGCAACGCGGTAAATTTGTCGCTATCGGGGGCAGCGGTAAGGGGGCCGCCGTAGAGAAGGACGGTGCGGTTGGCTTCGAGCCAGTGTAACGACTGTAAACCAGGCGCAAGCTGCTCAATAGCCGTGATTTCTCCAGTCACCAGAAAAAGGCGAACTTTGTGACGCCAGAAAAGGTTATAACGACTGAGCAAATACTTTTTAAGTTGAAGATACGTCTCCGTATTTGCCGCATAAGTTTCCCTGTTCTGATCAGTACCGTCAGGGATAACCGGCGTATTTCCCCGGTATACTTCCAGAACAAAAAAGAAAAGTGTGCATAGCAGACAGGCCAGAAAAACAGCGACCACGATAAAATACCAGGATGACTGACCATTATCTAACAGTGGTAACTGGCGGGTCTGTGCAAAGAGAAAAAGAATAAGCAACAAAACAGCAAAAATAAGGAGCCCTGCCCCTCCAAATCGTAATAATTTTTTCATGCCGGTTATTCCTTTCCGGACTGTCGGGCAGCCTTAATAAATTGTGAGTGTTGTACTCGTGCAATAATGTGGCGCAACAAAAACGCAATGCCTGGTAACGTCACAATCAAGGAAAACAGTAGGATAACAATCCCTGTCCATGAAAATGCCAGCGACGGAATATGTTGTATAATGCCGACCACCGCAGCATTGAATAGTAAAGCCAGCATCACCGAACCAGCAGGAAAAGGAGGGCGGGAGGCTGAACCGGGCTCCATATCCATCACCGGCGCACAATTCCCCAGCGTCACCGCCCAGGATTCATTTTCATTCTCGCAAAGTAACCACTGGCTACTCACACCATAGCGAGTCATTTCGGACGCGACAGCAACCATTAACCATCCGGACAACCCGCCATACCCACCAAAGTGTGCATCGAAATCAATGACACCACCCGTTCCGATATCACTATAAAGGGGTAATGAAAGCTCATTGAGTATTCGTCCAACCCCCAGGCTGGGCGCGTCGGGAAGCCCACTGTGCCAGACCAGATGCTTTTTATTGGCGCTCTGCTGCCCCATGTCGCGTAGCGCTTTCAGTTCAAGCAACAGCGCGCTACTGTTGAGCGGCATTGCCCGAAATAAACGGATCGCCGTTTTTTGCTCCTCTGCCGCCAGCAAGCTACCTGGTACAAACAATAACGCGCTGGCAAACTCAGGCAAGGACTCACCCGGTTGACGATAATGCAATGCCAGAACCAGTACGGGATCACATGAAGATAATACTGTCTGATTCCAGTCACCATATGGCAATGCGTTGGACAAAATATGTATCTCAGGGGTCCAGGGAAACTGTTCATCGTTCCAGAGCCGATGAAGTACCTGTAGCTCCTGTTCATTATCAGAGGTGGACGTTTGTACCAGTACAGTCAAATGACCCGATGGATATCGTTTAAGAAGCTCGCCCTTTGTACGATCACTCAGGACACGACACAGTTGTTCAAAACGGGAGATACCCGGTGTTAGCTGCTCATCCGGTAATACCGTCAAAGGAGGAGAATCATCATCGCTTTCCTGTACAACCCCTACAAGCCGGGGAAGCAGTTGGGGATCGGATGACAGAGTGACATGTCGAACGACAAATAGGTGTTGATGAACTCTTGCACGCCACAAATTATGCATATTCTGGCGCCACTCATTCCAGTTCCAGACACTTACAGCCTGAGTCTCCCACCATAATGAATAGGCCGTAATTGCGATCGCGATACCCGTCAGCGTTTTCATGGTCAAAGGAAGCCAATATCCGCTGGCCAAGGAGGGTAATCCACCGACCGGCGAGTGCAGAACGACCCGGACCAACCCACAGAAAATACCCGTCAGAATTATCAATAAGCAAATCCAGGGTGACCAGGCTCGCGTCTCATTTTTCACCGGTATATTCGGTAATGACCATCCCATCAGCCAATCTCCATATCCTGCAAACTTGCAAGCACAACCGCGCCGCACTGCGTTTTGCTGAGATGTAATACGATGCCACGCCCATTTTCTTCATAAGCGGATACATCACATTCGACAATTTTATTTGTTCCGTGCTCAGGGCAAGTGACAGTATCATTTAACAGCGCCGCTTTTTTCCCTTCAATTTCAAGACTGGATGAAGCGGATGACACTTTACCTCCATGTGAAGTGGCGTCCCCTAAAACAACCACATATTTCCCCATTTACCACTCCTTAGGTTCAATACTGATAAAGTAAATCCTTATTTAAATCCAAGCTAACAACAAGAAAACCAGAGTATATAGAGAATACACTATCACTCATGAGATATATTTCACTAAATAATAGACTTGGATATTTCTTAGTAGATAAGCCCTAACATATCACTCCCCCAATGATTTATACCCCCCCCATGGAGTAAACTTTATTACTTTTTAGTGCTAAGGAGAGCTAGCGCTTCAGACTGTTTTTTTACAGCACCAGGTTCAACATCGTCTTTTATAATTGAAGGCATCTCAGGAATATCAAGATTACCATGCCAATAATAGTCATCACTTTCTAACCAGTCTGCCTCTCGCCTCAACTCGGCAAGGCTGGCGCGGTCCCAAGAATGCCAACAATAACCTATCGGTAAATCATAGGCCACGACACGACTCATAAAACGTTGATCCATTGGCAAAGTGCTATGGTCTGTTGGGCGTTGAACATAAGTTCTTATTTCCTCTAGCATCTCTTCACGAGATTGTTTTTCATAACCAATTCTGTCTTGCTTTTCCCCTGGACCAGGCTGGTAATACTCACTCGGTTTTTTGGGTACCATTTTCCTGTCAAAATACCCGTAAAGAGAAATATAGTAGCGATAGTCGGAATCTACTGGGCGACCAGAATATATATCTCCATTTTGGATAGTGTCTTTATCAACCTGTCCATAACCATATCCCACCTTACCCGTCTGCATTTCTTTACTACGATAATCTTTATCGAAATCCTTTAACTCCTCCGCAGTCAGCGGTTCTGGCACAACAGGAGCATTAATCGTAATTTTTTGTCCATCGGGGGGGTTAGGCCAGGTTAACTTCTCCATAACCGTAGTTGTGCTATCCCAAAATGGTTTTCCATCCCCAAGATCTCTGAAATGGGTCTGTGTATCAGGAACATCTCCACATGGAGTATTCCGCCCCAACATGCGCACAGACAACGTACCTCCTGCCTTCATAAACAAGGGATGTGATGCCGTAAAGTGGCTGGTCTCAGTATTTGGCAATCCCTGCCAACCGATGCTTCGGAGCGGGGATGACCCCATCACTCGATCATGTGGATTACAGTAGATCCACGTTGTCCCGTGATTATCTCGCTCTGGTAATCCGTTATGTGTCTTGCCTTCTGGTGACCAGCTTTCACCGTCGCTACTGACCCCAGCTAACAAACGATCACATCCCTGTTGTTGAAGACGTTTTCTGTTTTCTGCTACTTTTTTTACGATATCAACAAATGTCGCCTCTCTGGCCTCTTTACTGATAATTTCACTCAAGGGATAAGAAATATACGTCGTTGATTCATTCTCTAAGGCATAGGGAGAATTCATCACAAATAGAGCATCAGGCGCTTCTATCGCAGCAGCGGCCAATGCAACCATCGTTCCCTGGCTATGTGACAATACAGTCACCGTATCTTCAGGGTGGTTATCGCGAATTTTTTTTATCAACTTTGCAAGACGACCTGCTGCATGTGCGTAATAATGTCTTGGCGGGGCGGCAGTTAACAGTCTGTCTCTTTCCCCATTTAATAACTGTGTGCTGAAGGGAATGGGTAGTCCGAGAATTGATGGCCAATTATCGAATCCTGTTTCACTCCAGAGGCTAACTAACTGATTACACCCATTTTGAAAGGGACCACCACCCCAAAAGAACGGCCCTTTGCTTTTGCGCTCATCTGGCGAAAGATCGTAGTAATTATCACCCTGCTTATTTTTTAGTGGGATGGCATATTTGTCGGTTTCGTTATCTTGTGCACGGTACCCCCAATAGAACCGGATCACGGGGGAACGACCTTCGTCTTTTATTTTCCTCGGAGGTATTATCCATTCCTTGATTTTATCCTTACTCCAGTGCGGGGAAAAGTATTTATTCGGCTCTAACTTCATCAATTCTAAACCCAGCCTTTTATTCAACCCATCACACAAAGCATTTTCTGCATGATCATACCACTCACCTTCAGAGTTAACTCCATGGACAAAAACAATAAGGCCTGGTAACTGTAAAGGTGGCTGAACCTCAGCGTTAATTTTTATATTTTTATGAGATGTTGTTGAGTATGCAAAAGGAAGCCCATTATCGGTTGAATAAACCTCAACCTTTCTAGTTGGTGAAACTTTATCCTCACTCATCATTATCTCCAATTACTGTCTTGGCCCCAATGTACGATTGCACTGCATTTCTTCTTGCATTACATGCGATACATCCATGTTAAACTCCTTTTGGTATTCAGGACCAGTAACACCTGGATAACCATTTAATTTTGTAGATTCTTCATCTGGATCGAATGTCCATTTATCGACAGAACCATTGGTAGAAACTCTATTTCCATCCCAATATTCGATCAAATAGAAACCATTATTTGTGACCAACATGTCGTAGTTCCTTGTATCTCCATTTGGGTCCTGTGTATTCGAACCATAAGTCACCGAACGCATTGTTTTACCACCATC